>JAFQKR010000084.1 GCA_017396825.1 Clostridia bacterium | reverse complement strand
ATTGTTCGACGATATAAAAACACCGTGTGCTTCACTGGCGAAACACACGGTATCCAATTTAAAATCAAGTAGCTTTGGCGGTTCAATGTATTTGTGTTACGATTTCTGATGTTCACAGTGTAGCCTGTACCAACGTGGCCTGTATCGGCTACCGCGTTTCCGTTAAAGTCAAGCAAGGTAACTTCACACTTGAACTTATCCGATACATTTTTTGCAGTAAAACCTTCATTTTTTATCTTTAGATACTTGTCGGTAAGCACCTCTGTTGCATCGTCCTTAAGAACAAAGTTGTCGGTCAAGGTAATTACTATACGCTGCGCATCCGTATTATTGCGATCGTGTATTTGCAACGCCGTGCCGTCTGTAAAGTTTGCACCCGGAACATCCAATACCCTGCCGCCGCAGATTGTCTGAATTGTGTAAGTGCCGTTGGTGGAGGAATGGATGGTCCAACGCTGATTTCGGGTGTTGGACCTATTGCCCGTAATAATCGCCGTACCATTTACTGTTCCGACACCGTTTGCCACATCCAGCATTTTGCCGTCGGCGGTGTTTAGAATATTATATGTACCGTCGCCGTTGCGGGTAAAATGCCAGGTCTGTTCCGGACCGCCGGTTGGGGTGCCGATGTTAACAACCGAATTTTCAGCTTGAACATAAAAGTCAACTGTTTCCAATTTTAGTGTTGCATCAAACTCGTCACCCAGGTTAAGGGAGCTATACTTCAACAAGAACCTTTGTGCGTCGCCGTCATGTTCCTCCCAAAGATGTATATTTGTGCCCGGAATGTTGTCGTTGTTATAAAGGTCAAACACCGTTTTACCACCGTGAGATTTAAAATGGAAATATCCTTGCTCGTCTATCATAATACTCCATTTTTGCGGGTGATCACCGGTTGCTGTCCAAAGCCCTATGTTGTTTCCGTTATTGTAGTGGCCACCACCGCCGGACACGTCTATTGCACGGCTATCGGCAGCAGAGGTTATAAGGTACGTACCGTCAGCATTCCTTGTAAATCTCCATAGCTGATTGTTTTGGCCGGTTGCTGTTTCTGCCTGAAGGTTAGAGTCTACTGCGGTTACATACAACCCGTTTTTATGCACTATATTGGCATAAAAGTCTGTACCAACGTCAATGCGACGCAAACCGTCATAGCGTAGCTGAACCGAACTACCTGCAGGCGAAGGTGAAGCAAGCACGGGAAAATCACCGTTCCAGCCTACCTTTTGAAAGCGCACGGTTCTATTATCCCAGCCGGAACCCGATACCGCTGTTGCGTGATACACTATCCAATCCTCGGTATCATCATAACTCTTTGTAAAGCTGCAATGGCCGGGTCCGTATGCCCCGCTTGCCTTACTTATCAAAGGCGTAGAGGATTTTGACCAAGAAGAGGCGTTTAAGAAGTTGCCGTCTCTCAAAGTCAGCACGCCCATACAATAATCATCTGTCCAGCTACCGCTTGCAGAATATACTATGTGATAGGTCTTGCTTATTTCAATAGTGGTAACTACGGTGTCTTTAGGCATGGTAGCTAACAGTGTGCTGCCTGCATCATGAGATGCCCTAATGTTAAGCCCATCTGCCGTAACGCGGTATTGAGTGTTGACGGTATAATTGCTTCTGTCGGTAACACCGCTTACCGCATCGGTATAATCCAAATTGATCCATCCAACCGTACCGTTATAGTTGACCTTACCCCACCTGCCGCTATGAGTTATAACCGCAGGACCTTCGTTTACGTCGGGATAATCTACAGTCTCCCAAGAATATGAGGGGGTGGACAAAAGCACCCTGTTACTGCTTATCTGGGTAGGACTGCTCATTTGGGCAATATAGATATTTTGAACGTAGTTGGTGTCACCGGGCCACCCCGACCATACAAAGTACAGCCTACCGTCGTCAGTTTGCAGAATAGTACCGTCTATTGCCCATTTGTTGGTGCTGTCCGTAATCTTACCAACCATAACAAAAGGTTGCGTAGGGTCTTGACTTGTACCCTTCAGCACATACATACGATGGTTGTTATTGTTGCCGTCATCGGCAGCAACGTATATATACCATTCTCCATTTATATAGTGTAATTCGGGCGCCCAATATTCTGCAGAATACATTGGACCTGCAGGGGCCGTATAAACCTTATTACCGTTGTTTGCCACCTTATCAAGCGAGTCAGCAGAGGCAACGCAAACGCCGTCTCCGCCTGAATAGCAAAAGTAATAATAATTATCCTTTTTTACCACCCAAGGGTCGGGGGCAACCATCGTTCCGTTGGTGATAGTAGCTACACCCTCCCGCGGGAAAGCGTAGGAAAGATTAGATAACGCATTATTCTCCATAGAAGAAACCTCTGAACTTGATGCGGTAAATGCAACGTCCGTCATAATACAGGAAGCAATCATCATTGACATTACGAAAACAAGAACTTTTTTCATAGCGCATCTCCTTTAAACACACATTAAAAAGCCTAAAAATGCATCGATAATCTATTACAAATACAGTTTATCACAAGTATTAAGTTATTACAAGCATTTTCTTGAAAGTATTTCATTGTTTTAATATATCATCACAACAAAAAAAGCCCTCTATTTCGTTTACAGTTGTTGAAAATAGAGGGCAATTAAGCTTTAAACTTTATTAAAATAACGGGATATTGCATTCATACGGCTTTCTTGCTTTACAGAAAAAGGGCAACGACTTTCGCAATGACCGCATTTAAGACAGGCATCGGCATTTACGGAAAGCTTGGTATAGTGGTCGGCGGCAATTATGTCCCCTGCCAGTGCCAAATCGTAATACTTGTTAACAAGCCCTATATCTATCCCCGCGGGACAAGGCTGACAGTGATTACAATAAACGCAAGTACCCTTTACCGTTTCTGCGGTAAAAGAGCCTATAAGCGAATAGTCCTTTTCTGCGTCGTTAGCAGAAAGAAAGCCCAGCAATGTATCAAGATGCTGCATTGTCTGCACACCCGGAACCGCCACAAGAACGCCGGGGCGGTCTATGGCATACTGCAGACATTGATTATGGGTAAGCGCCACGCCGAAGGGGGATTGCTCTGCTGTAAGAAGCTGACCGGCAAAAAAGGGCTTCATAACAGAAATACCCACACCCTCGCGCTGACAACGACGGAAAAGCTCGAAGCGCTCGTTTACTGTACCGATTCCGTATTCGTCCCCTTTTTCAAAATCGTAGGCGGGGTTAATGGAGAACATCATCATATCGGCAATACCTGTATCAAGAATACGGTTTGCCACGCTTGGGGTATGGGAGGAAAAACCTATATGGCGAACAACGCCCTGTTTTTTCAGCTCCTTGAGATAGTCCACTACACCGATTTCCGTAAGCTTGTCAAAATCCTCATCTTCATCCACGCAATGCAAAAATCCAAAGTCAGCGTAATCGGTACCGAGGGTATCAAGCTCCCAACTGAATGTATTTTTTATTGTTTCAAAGTCACGGCACCAGCCATATTCGCCGTTTTTGTCATACACTGCACCAAAATGCATTTGCAAAAAGACCTTTTCTCGCCTACCCTTTATGGCTCTTCCGAAAGGGGCATATACCGCGCCGCCTGCGCATAGGTCAAAAAAGTTTATTCCATTATCTATGGCTTTGCCGATTATAGCCTCTATCTCATCTGCGGGCGTGTGCTGAATACCACCCATACCCAAGCCAAGCACGCTGAATTTTTCGTTTTCGTTACCCCGTGGTAGTTTTCTGTATTCCATTACCTGCTCCTTTTGCTAAAATCCCTGCGATTATAAACCGCAGGGATCATTTCCTTCTAATTCATAATATTACAACGGACAACCGTATAATCAAAGCCAAAACTGTTGCGCGCGAACAAAGTAAGATCGGATTTGCCGCTTAAGTTTTCAGACGATACGTCCTTTGTCTTCTCTACGGCTGATACCTGATACGTGTAACGAATTCCGTTAACATCCGTAATACAAACCTTGTCGCCATTACTTATAACTGTAATAAAATCCATCTGGCCTTTATTGTCGCTACCGCCAATAACCAGGCTACCATCGTACATACTGCCTAAAAATCGGTGCGGGAATTTGTTAATATTTCCCTTATGCCAATTGTTGCAAACGGGCAGCTTGACATTGTATCCGGGCGCCTCAAGCAAAGCGCAAAAATCGTT
>JAFQKR010000083.1 GCA_017396825.1 Clostridia bacterium | reverse complement strand
CGTCTATGAATGCCTCCGTTGCAGCCGCCCTTTATAAGATAGAGCACTGGAAAGAAATGGAATCCTTTACGCTGTATAACATTTTGTAATTTCCTTACTCGGGTGGCTTCGCTTTTCGGCGGAGAAAACAAGTGAACGATATACCGTAGGGGCGATTCACTTTTCGCCCGTCACGTAACGGGCAAAGCCGACCTACCGACAGAAACGCCGGCCTCGCCCAGCTATTACCAAGAAAATGTTAATAGTTTGTGTACGACCTATTAAATTTTATTAATACCCTTGAAAAGCGGTTTTTGCTGTGATATAATCACCGTGTTATGACTTCGTAAACTTTTGGAGGGTTAAAAATAATGACTACACTTGAACTTGTTATAGGTATACTTCTTCTCGTAATGGCACTTTTCCTTATCGTTTCCATACTTATGCAAAGCGGTAAGAGCAAGAAGCTTTCCGGCACCATTGCAGGTGGCGCAGAGCAGTTTTTTGGTAAGCAGAAGGGTCAGGCGCTCAACAAAACTCTTTCCAAGATAACCAACGTTGTTGCTGTTGTTTTTGTTGTGCTTGTTTTCTCTCTTCTTCTCATAAACACTAAAGATACCGCTGATAAGGAAGCTGCTAAGGACAACAGCTCCGTTTCTTCCACCGTTTCTTCTACCGATTCCTCTAAGGACGAGTCCAAGACTGAATCTAAGGAAGAATCCAAGGCAGAGTCCAAGGAAGAATCCAAGACAGAGAGCTCTGAAGCTTCCGTAGCAGAAAGCTCCGAAGCATCTGTTGCTGAGAGTTCTGAAGCATCCGCAGAGTAGTTTTTAAGGACAAACACGGTAAAATGGCTGTCTTTTATAAGACGGCGGCTATAAACACTGTGGGGTTGTCAATTTGTAAAATAATATTAAAACACAGATAGCTTCCTCCTTTTATACAAAAGCAGGGGGCTTTTTCTGTTTTTTGGAAAGAGGTTATTATGGCTGATAATAAGGCATGCTGCGGCGTTTTGCCGAAAACTGTCGCAGGTACTCTTCTTATGGACGAAGGCAAATATTATATCAAGGGGCTTTACGGCGCTGCTTTCCCTGTTCAGGATTATTTTCCTAACGGCTGTCGTGTAGGTGACAAGGTTGCCGCCGAAATGGGCAGTGACGGTGTTTATACCGTAACCGTGTCCTTTGGCCTTGCCGATGATGCGGAGGCTAATTATAAGGCCGTACTGGCAGGCGAGGGGCTTGACAAGGGCTTTGACCTTGATGCGGAGATACAGGCGAAGGAAACTGCCTTTGCGGAGATAACGTCTCTCATGGCTCACCGTGTTGACCTTCGCGGTAAGACCGTTATAACCATGAGCAAAAGCGAGAAAAGCAGGGCGGAGTGCGGCTTTTCCGTTGAGCGTGACAAGGCGGGCAACTTCGTTTTAGGTCTGCACACGGTAGACGCGGCGGAGTTTATCCCCGAAAACAGTCCTCTTGAAAACGCAGTGTTCACCCGTGGTAAGACCGTGGTGCTCCCCGACAAAGAGATACCCATGCTTCCCGACACCCTCAGCAAGGGCCCCTGCTTCCTTGAGGTTGGCGAGGACAGACTTGCCGTAAGCTATTTACTTACAATTGATAACGAGGGCAAGGTTATAGCCTTTGATTTCTGTGAAAGCATTATAAAAACTGCGGCAAACTGTCTTTTTGACGAAATAGAGGCTTTGCTTTTCAATTTTGACCTTTCTGCGATCATCCCGCTGAGACAAGCCTACTCCTCTGTTGCCCCCACCCTTAACCTTATGTTCTCCTTGGGCGGCGTTTTGCAGAATGCCCGTGTTATGGGCGGCGGCGCGGATATAGATAGGGCAAAGCGCTTCTTCCCCCACGCCATTCACGGCACCAAGGCTATCGGCGTTGTTTCCCGCAAGGAAAGCGATCCCGAGCGTTTGGTAAGAGAGTTTTTGGCGGTTGCAGGCATCGAGCTTGCGCTGTATCTTAACCGCAACGACATCCCCGCTATATACAGGGTTCAGGATGCGCCCTCTGCCTCCGCTGTTGCGGAATTCAGAAGTAAGGCGGCACTCTTGGGCATCAACACTGACGACGTTTCCGACGAGGCGGTGTTCTCTTTTGCGGCGGAATACAGCCACGGCATGCGTAGCGAGGAGCTTCTTTTGGGCACCCTTCATCACTTGTTGCCTGAAACGGGCTTTGCCAACGCTCCTAAGCACCACGCGGTGCACGGCAGTGACATGTACGTGCGTTTTGCTTACCCCATCAACCGTTGCGCTGACTTTTGTATGCAGCGTATTGTAAAGCACATTATTGCCGCAAGAGAAGGCAGAGCCGAGCTTTCCAAGGAAAAGATGGCACATATAGTAGAGCGTGGCATTGAATGCGCTACTTGTTGTGAGTCTAAGGCCGGTCGCGTGGAGGACGCAATAGAGGATATCGTTGCGTTTGAATGCCTCCGCAGAATATCCGCCAAGGAATATACGGGCCTTGTGGCTGCGGTTGAAGCAGACCAAATGGCGATTCTTTTGGACAACGGCTGCATGGCCTTCTTAAAGCTTGGAGACGAGGAGCGCACCGAGGACGCAGTTGTTCTGGATGGGGACGCTTATCGTTACGGCAGCGAGATAAAGGTGAGCTTTGACAGCGTTGATTACGACGAAGGCAAGCTTTACGTTAAATTTTAACCTTTCCTTTTTGAAAAACGTTTCACGTGAAACGTTTTTCGCCTGAGTCGCGTGGGGCTTGTTCCACGTGAAACAAAACGGAGGAAAACTGTGAGCAAATATAATTTAAAAAAACTTATTTCCGGTCTCCTTGTTTGCCTTTTGTGCCTGACTGCCTGTTCAGGTCAGGAGGGCGGAGAAAGCGGCGACGGCTCTTCCCTATCCCCCGAGATCACGGATATCTCCAAAGATGCATCCCAATGGGTGGATGGGCTTGACAGCGCCGGCGGCAAATACAAGGGCAAGACCTTTAAGGTGGTAAGCTCTGTGGAGGGGCTGTTCTACGATGACAGCGAGACTCCCGTTGCAAAAGAGGTTATGAACCGCAACGGCCTTATAGAACAGATACTGGGCATAGGCTTTAGCTGCAACGAGAAAAGCGCCGCCGATATAGAAAAAGAACTGAGGAAGGCGGTTTCCGAGGGCAAATCCTACGCCGACCTGATATGTGCCCCTGCAGACGTTCTTGCAGAGCTTGCGGCAGAGGGGCTTCTTGAAAATTTGTACTCACTTCCCTATATCAACTTTGAAGCGGGCTACGTTAACAAGGCGGAGCTTGAAGGGCAGACAGTGGGCGATACTATGTATATGATGTCGGGCCTGCTTACTATGGATGTAGGCGCAACCGTGGGACTGTTTTATAACAAGGGGCTTCTTGAAAGCGTGGGCTTTGACCCTTATAAGATGGCTAAAAACGGCAATTGGACGTGGAATGACCTGATTACGGCGGCAAAAGCGGTGTCAAACGGTACCTTTTACGGTGTTGAGAGTCTGCTTTCCGATGAGGAGACCGTTGCGGCGGTCTACACCTCCTGCGGCGGCAGGATAGTAAACGGCGGCACCGGAAAGACTGCCACCGCCGCCTTTGACGACAGCATAGGCGCCTATGCGGCATCAGTTGTGAACGGCCTTTTCAAAAACGGTGAGCTTGCGGGCAGCTATGCCGGCGCCGAGGACGCCGCAAAGGCCTTTAACAGCGGAAAACTGGGCTTTGTTATGGCAAGGCTTGACAACGTAGGGCTTTTTGACGGCGCTGAAAGCGAATGGGGGCTTGTTCCCCTGCCCAAGTACAGCCAAGCGCAAGATGGCTTTGCATCTCCCGTATGCGGAAGCGTTATGGCGGTTGCAGTGCCTAAGGGTGCCGAGGACAGCGGTTTTTCGGGCTTCGTCCTCAATGCAATGCTTGCGGCATCCACCGACCGTCTTGATAAGGCTTTGAAGCAGACCTACGTTAACTACCATTTTTGGAGCAACGATGCGGCGCTGATGCTTGAGCTTATAGGGGATACCAAGGCTCTTGATTTGGGCGTGACCTATTCCTCTATACCTGCGGTATACGACGTTGGCATGGGAATGCTTAAAGAGACCGAAATAACTGCGCTCCCCGCGGATAAGGCGGCCGCATTTACGGCTTTTGCGGATAAGGCATTTAATTAATATAAATAATGTAGTAAAATACTTGCATAAGCCTTTGGTTTGTGCTATAATTCATTGGATAAATTAAAATTTATATATACAGAAAGGTGAATGTATCATGGCTGTTAAAAAATCTGTTGAAGATCTCAAGGTTAGCGGTAAGCGCGTTCTCGTAAGATGCGACTTTAACGTGCCTCTTAAGGACGGCGTTATAACTGACGAAAACCGTATAGTTGCCGCTCTCCCCACCATCAAGTATCTTCTTGACAACAATGCAAAGGTTATCCTTTGCTCCCACCTCGGTAAGCCCAAGGGCGTTGCTGATCCTAAGTACTCTCTCGCTCCCGTTGCTGTAAGACTTGGCGAAAAGCTTGGTAAGGACGTTGTTTTTGCCGCTGACGACGAGGTTGTAGGCGAAAACGCAAAGAAGGCTGTTGCCGCTATGAAGGATGGCGACGTTGTTCTTCTCCAGAACACCCGTTACCGCGCAGAAGAAACCAAGAACGGCGAAGCATTCTCTAAGGACCTCGCTTCCCTTGCTGACCTCTTCGTAAACGACGCATTCGGCGCCGCTCACAGAGCTCACTGCTCTACTGTTGGCGTTGCTTCCTTCGTTGAAGAATCTGCAAACGGCTACCTTATGGCTAAGGAAATCAAGTTCCTCGGCGACGCTGTAAACGCTCCCGTTCGTCCTTTCGTTACCATTCTCGGCGGCGCAAAGGTTGCAGATAAGCTTGCAGTTATAGAAAACCTTCTCGGTAAGGCTGATACCCTTATCATCGGCGGCGGTATGGCATATACCTTCCTTAAGGCTAAGGGCTATGAAATAGGCACCTCCCTCGTTGATAACGAAAAGATAGATTACTGCGCCGAAATGCTTAAGAAGGCAGAAGAAAAGGGCGTTAAGATCCTTCTTCCCGTTGACTGCGTTGTAGCAGCCTCCTTCCCCAACCCCATTGATGCTGAAATCGAAACCAAGGTTGTTGCCGCTGACGCTATCCCTGCTGACATGATG
>JAFQKR010000082.1 GCA_017396825.1 Clostridia bacterium | reverse complement strand
TGCGATCATGCTCATAGCAGTTTCGATAGATGCAGCGTTAAGGTCGGGCATCTTGGTTTCAGCTATTTTGCGGATCTGGTCCTTGGTGATCTGAGCAACCTTAGTCTTGTTAGGAGTGCCGGATGCAGTTTCGATACCGCAAGCCTTCTTTATAAGAACGGCTGCAGGAGGAGTCTTTGTGATGAAGGAGAAGGAACGGTCAGCATAAACGGTGATAACTACGGGAATTATCAAGCCAACGTCATTCTTAGTTCTTTCGTTGAACTCCTTGGTAAACATAGGTATAGCAACACCGTACTGACCGAGGGCGGGACCTATCGGGGGTTGAGGAGTTGCCTTACCGGCGGGAATTTGAAGTTTGATATAACCAACTATCTTCTTTGCCATATTTTACACCTCCGTGGTAATTGTAATCGGGAGCATGGCGGCTCCCTCCCACATTTGTTCTTGGCATTTTGCCTTAAATTTATGCGATGATTTCTTGCTGTTTTAACTGAATGGCTGGGCAGCGCCCGTAATGGCGACGGCGGTATTAGTCCCCAACGCGATTACTGACCTACTACCTCTACCTGATCGGTGTCCAGTTCCACCTTTGTTTCCCTACCGAAGAGGGATGCGCTAACGGTTACCTTAGTCATATCGGCGGAAATGTCTTCCACTATGCCAATAAAGCCGCTAAGAGGACCGCTGCAAATCTTAACGCTGTCACCAACGGCGTAGTTAACCTCGATAACCCTTACCTCTACGCCCATAGCCTCAACCTCTGCAGGAGAGAGAGGAGTGGGTGCGGAGCCCGGACCAACAAAGCCCGTAACACCGGTAGTGTTGCGTACTATATGCCACGTTTCGGGGTTCATAATCATCTTAACGAAAACGTAGCAGGGATAAAGCTTTCTTTCCACTTCCTTGGGCGCGCCGCCGTCGGGAGTGATTTCGGAGACGATCTCCGTGGGAATGCGTATATCCTGAATAAGATCGGATATACCGCGGTTTTCTACCATTTTTTCAAGGTTTGTAGCAACCTTGTTTTCGTACCCTGAATAAGTGTGTACAACATACCACAATGGGGTATTTTCACTTGCTATATTCATTGAAACCGCCCCTTAATTATTTACCGCTTACGAGATCCATAAGAAGCTCAACGAGCTTACCGAGACCGAAGTCCAAAAGACCGATAACAGTTGCACATACGAGAACGCATACGAGAACAACGATAGTGCTCTTTATGGTTACTTCTCTGGAAGGCCAGGTTATCTTCTTGATTTCGCTCTTGTAATCCCTAAAGAAGTCCTTAAGCCAACGGCCAAATCTGTTGTCAAGCTTGATGCAAACGATGCAAACTATAACGAGCACAACAACGAGACCGAGGAAAATTACGAGCGCCCAAGGGAAATCGCCGTCATCAGGATCAGCAGCGGTTGCCTTGTCGTCTTCCTTGGAAGATTCTTCAGCAGATGCTTCGGAACTTTCAGCGGATGCTTCGGAACTTTCTGCAGATGCTTCGGAGCTTTCAGCGGATGCTTCGGAGCTCTCAGCGGATTCAACAGAACTTTCTTCGGATGCTTCAGAGCTTTCGATGGAAACCTCAGAGCTTTCTGCGGATACATCGGAACTTTCTGCGTAAGCAGAGATAGAACCGAAGGAAAGAACAGTAACTAAGGAGAGTAACAGCGCAATAACGCTAAGTGTCTTTTTCATAACCTTATCTCCTTACTTGCTTTCCTTGTGAGCTGTGCGCTTCTTGCAGAATCTGCAATACTTCTTAAGCTCGAGTCTGTCGGGGTCATTCTTTTTGTTTTTCATGCTTTCGTAGTTTCTCTGCTTGCATTCACTACAAACAAAAGTGATCTTAACTCTCATTAATCGGCACCTCCATTATTTGTTACCTTCCTCTTATTTCAAAAGGCTTTCCCCCGCCAAAACGGCACGAAAAAAAAGACCTTTTGCAGAGGTGAGATAATTATACCACCGCTAAAGGTCTTTTGTCAATAGTTTTTTTGGCTTATTTTGAAGTTTTTAACACAAAGCCTCCAAGGATAGTTTTCGCTATCTCTTTTTCTCAGCGTTTTTTGCCTCTTTGCGTGCTTCTTTTTGGGCCTTGTACTTTTTTACGGTAGCAGAATACTTGACCGCCAAGGTGCCTGCAAGTATCAAAGCCGCCGAGTGAACCAATATTCCCAAGAAATTAACCCAGTAATTGGACTGGGAAATAAACAACTTGTCTAAAAGCTTCGCTGCGCCGTCCGAGAAAAGCTCGTACTTACCGAAGGTGCCCACAACACCGCGAATCACCTGCAAAACAGGGAAAGCAACCGCCGCCGCTATGGATGAACGGAGAAAGCCCGTCGCTCCGCCTTCAAAGGCAAAGCCGTAGGTAAGGCCATCCCTGATGTTGCAACAAAGCAATCTCTCATGCCTTGCAAAGAGGTAAAAGCAGTACGCCGCCACGATACAAGCCAAGGCGGGAATAACCGCCCACATACCTGCGCCGTACACCATGCGTACCAGATTTACTGCGCCCGAGCCCCCTAAAAGCACCATTTTTCCGAACATTCCGCAGAAGATAAAAACCGCCCCAAACAGCAGTGCCACTGCCCTTGCAATGGTAACGTAAAGGGGAAGCGCCGCAAGAAGCCGGCCTCCCTTTTTACCCGCCGTAAGGTACAACGTCCAAACCGCCGCCGCAGAAAGCACCCTTCCCACCGTCAACAAAAGCGTAATGGGAAGATAATACCCTCTGAACACCGTAAGGAGGGCGGAAAGACTGAGCAACACCGCCAAAGCAAGAACGGAACGAGAGGCACAGAGCCTTGCAAGGCGTTTTCTTAAAGTCTTTTCGCTAACAGGCTTATGGGCTCCGTGCTCCGTGGGGAACACCGCCGTAGTGTCTGCATTTATTCTATTCACATCAAAAACACCCGTGGGGGCAGAAACCTTTATCCCCTCGGTAGTTTTGTTATTATCCATCGTAGTCTCCTATGCCTCAAGCATATCAATACGTCTTTGATGACGGCCGCCCTCAAACTCCGCCCCTACAAAGGTGCGGGCAAGCAGAACAGCCTTTTCGTTATCAACCACTCTGCCGCCGAGACAAAGAACGTTGGCGTTATTGTGGTTTCTGGTAAGACGTGCCGAATATTCGTCGGAAAGCACCGCCGCCCTTATGCCTTTTTGCTTGTTTGCCGCCATGGACATTCCTATTCCCGTGCCGCAGCAAAGTATGCCAAGAGTCGCCTTGCCCTCGGTTATAACGGCGCAAAGAGCCTTTGCAAAAGCGGGGTAATCAACAGAGTCGGTACCGTTATCGGTGCCAAGGTCAAGAACCTCGTGACCGTCAGCGGTAAGAGCCGCCTTTATCGCTTCCTTTATATCATATCCGCCGTGGTCGGCTGCTATTACAAGTTTCATAATCATTTACTCTCCTTTTTCAGTCTTTCTTCCCTCTCCCTTTCTGCCTGCGGCTTCCGCAGATAGATGGTGTTAAGCTCCGGTGCGCTTACGGTCTGACCCAAGGCATACTGCCTTGCACCGCACACTGCAACGGAAAGGGCGTTTTGATATCTGCCGCAAAGGGAAGGCTTTACAAGCCTTGCTTCGCCACTGTGCAGCGTTTCGTAAAGTGCGGCTCCGTCACCGCATATATAAGCCTCGCCATATTCAGCCAGTTCTGCCGACAGCGTCTCTGCATCGATGGCGCGGTCGGGAGTAAGTCTTTCAAGAACCCCGCCCGTTTTTTTAAAAAGGGCGTTGTAAAACACACCGCGGCGGGCGTCCATAAGAGGACATACGATACCTTCTGCACCTATGTTCTCCGCCAACGCCTCAAGGGTGGAAACAGATGCTATGGGTCTGCCGTCAAAAGCAAGGCCCTTAACGGCGGAAACGCCTATCCTGACCCCCGTGAAGGAGCCGGGGCCCGCAGATACCGCAAAAAGCTCTACATCGTTAATCCCTTTGCCAAAGGTGGAAAGTGCGTTATCGATAAGAGGAAAAAGGGTCTCGCTATGGGTAAGCCCGTTGTTTACAGTAGAAAGGGAAAACCTTTTTATTTCCTTACCGTCCCACTCTGCAACTGCCGCAGTAGCGGTAACCGCTGAGGTGTCAATCGCCAAAATCAACATAAATGCGTCTTTCCTCCTCTCCCGTCTTTTCTATACGAACCCTTTTACCCGAGGGAGGCAGTATATCCTCAAAAAGCTCACTCCACTCGGTAACTATAATACCGCCTCTGTCAAGATAATCAAAAAAGGCAATGGAATATAGATCATCCTCGTCCTTAAGACGGTAAAAATCGAAATGATATATGGAATAGTCCTTACCTGCGTATTCGTTTACGATAGCAAAGGTAGGGCTATGCACAAGACGCACGCACTCGGGCAGAAGCCCCGAAACAAGCCCTCTTACAAAGGCGGTTTTACCTGCGCCCATATCGCCGTACAAGGCAAGGACGTCACCTGCCGAAAGACGAGACGAAATGCCGCGGGCAACCTCCTCAGTCTCCGCCGCGCTTTTCGTTACAAACACCTTTTCTGCCAAGAAACGCACCTCTTTCCCTTTACGACAAATTACTACGATTGTAATTATGCCATATTTTTACACAATAATCAAGTACCTACATCAATAAAGAAGACAAAAAACTTTTGCCCGCCGTATCCCCCTTTGCGCCCAGAAGCGCCATAACGGTCTTGCCAACGTCGGCAAAACTTTCAAGCGTGCCAAGGTCAGCGCTTTTTATCCCCTTACCGTATACCAAAAGAGGAACGTATTCTCTGGTGTGGTCGGTATGTGTATAGGAAGGGTCACAGCCATGGTCGGCAGTTATGAAAAGAACGTCACCATCGCCAAGCCTTGGCAAAAAGCCTCCAAGCCAGCGGTCAAACTCCGCAAGTGCCGCAGCATAGCCTTCCACGTTTCTGCGATGACCGTAAAGTTGATCGAAGTCTACAAGGTTTGTAAAGCAAAGCCCCTCAAAATCCCTCTCCAAAAGCGCTGCCGTCTTTGCCATGCCGTCAGCGTTTCCGGTGGTTTTTGCGTACTCCGTTATCCCCTGCCCTGCAAAGATATCGTTTATCTTGCCTATGGCGATAACGTCTTTGCCCGCTTCCTTTATATAATCAAGGGCAGTCCTGCAGGGGGGCTTAAGGGCGTAGTCGTGACGGTTAGCGGTTCGGGTGTAGCTGCCGCTTTCTCCGACGAAGGGACGGGCGATAACCCTACCCACTGCGTGCTCACCCGTAAGCATATCACGCGCCAACTCACAATAGCGGTACAAGTCCTCAAGGGGCACCGTGTCCTCGTGGGCGGCTATCTGAAAAACGCTGTCTGCCGAGGTGTAAACTATAAGGTCCCCCGTACGCACGTGCTCGTCGCCGTAGTTCTTTATGACCTCTGTGCCCGAATAGGGCTTATTACAAAGGACACCTCTGCCCGTAAGGGACTTAAATTCTTCTATAACCTCCCGAGGGAAGCCATTCTTATAGGTAGGCAGATCCCGTTCGGAAACTACACCGCATATCTCCCAGTGTCCTATAATGGTATCCTTGCCGTTTGACTCCTCAGCCACTCGGGCAAATGCCCCCTTGGGGCTTTCCACGCCGCCACCCACGCCGTTTATGTTGAACAAGCCTAGTTTTCTCATGTTAGATACGTCAAAAGCAGGGTGGTTTCTTACGCCGCCAAGGGTGTTTGCCCCTGCATCGCCGTATCTTGCGGCATCGGGCAGGGCGCCTATACCAAAGCTGTCAAGGACTATCAAAAACACTCTTTTGGCTTTCATGTCAGTCTTCCTTTCCATACCATTCCTCTATAAGAGGTCTGAACTCCTTAGGGTACTTAATAACCCCGGAAACGCCGTCGGCACCGCCATCCGTCAACGGAAGCATCCGCACGGGGGCGTTCGGCATGGGATTCGGGCGGAATATGCCCTGCTCATGGGCGAGGGTAAAGCCAAACTTCTTTTCATAAAAGCGGTGGCCGTAAACCAGCATAAGAGTATACCCCGCTTCTCTGGTCCTTCTTATACCCTCTGCAACCAAGGCGGTACCTACGCCGACCCCACGGTAATCACTGAAAACCGCCAATGGCGCAAGAATAACGGCAGGACTGCTTTTAACGGGAGACTCCACCGTTACGTGAGTAAAAAGCACGTGTCCCACTACCTTGCCGTCACATTCGGCGACAAGAGAGAAATCCTTGACAAAGCCGGAGGAAGCGCGAAGCCTTCTTATAAGGGCGCTTTCCACACTGTGGCCAAAGGCGCTGTCGTGTATTCTGTCTATAACGTCAAAATCCGTTTCTCTTTCGGTTCTTATAATCATAATGCTACCCCTCTTTAAATTATATACACCTTATAATAGCACAAAAAATGCAGAGATACAATATCCCTGCATTTTTGAATATTCGTTTTAGTCGCCGGAGTTTTTAAGTGCCTCTTCCATTTCAACCTGAATGCTTTCGTCATAGGAGAGCATGGGCTTAACGTCCTTGCCCTTCATTCTGCGGTCAACGTAGTTCTTGGTTATTTTTGCAACCAACGGAGCCAGTGCTATTACTGCAATAAGGTTAGGTATCATCATAAGTCCGTTAAAGGTATCGGAGATGTCCCAAGCAAGGCCGGAGGTCATAACGGAGCCGGAGATTATCATAAGCACGAAGATGACCTTATAAACCTTTGCACCCTTAACACCGAAAAGATATTCCACAGCCTTTGCACCGTACTGAGACCAGCCCAGAACGGTGGTGAAGGCGAAGAACAGCATTGCTATTGCAACGAACATCTCGCCCGCAGTACCGAATACGCCGCCGAACGCCTCGGAAACAAGGGTCGCATCGTTTACGCCCTTCATGGGCGCACCTGTGTTAAGGTCGACAAAGCCGCTGGAAAGAACCACAAAGGCGGTCATGGTACAAACCACAAAGGTATCAAAGAACACCTCGAAGATACCCCACATGCCCTGTCTTACAGGCTCCTTAACGTTAGAGGAGGAATGAACCATAACGGAGGAGCCGAGACCTGCCTCGTTAGAGAAAACACATCTCTTACAGCCTTGAACGATAACAGCACCGATAGCGCCGCCTTCTATTGCCTCAACGCCGAAGGCGAAGCGGAAGATAGAGGAGAACACTTCCCCTGCCTTGTCTATGTTAGTAAAGAACACGATAAGACAGCCTACGATGTAAAGAACAGCCATAACGGGAACTACTCGCTCGGCAAATGAGGCTATACGGCGAATACCGCCGATAATAATTACGCCGCCGAGAACCACAAGAACTACGCCTATCAAGAGATTGATAACGGGAATGCCGCCAACCTCGCCCATATCAACACCGCTGAAGAATGCAGAGTTAAGATTTAAGGTTATCTTGTTGACCTGGCTCATGTTACCTATACCGAGGGAGGCAAGGATAGCAAAAACGGCAAACAAGGCGGCAAGTATTTTACTTACTGTGCCAAATCCTTTATTTTTACCAAGGCCGTCCTTAAGGTAATACATAGCGCCGCCTGACCACTCTCCATCCTTGTTACGGCGACGGTAAAATATACCGAGAACATTTTCGGAAAAGTTGGTCATTGTTCCAAAAAACGCGGCAACCCACATCCAAAAAACTGCGCCGGGGCCGCCAAGCACGATAGCTGCGGCAACACCTGCAATGTTACCGGTGCCGATGGTAGCGGCAAGGGCGGTACAAAGGGACTGGAACTGGCTTATAGCCCTTTTGTCGTCATTCTTAACGCTGGAGCTGTTTTTCTTAAACACGGTGCCTATGGTGTTCTTCCACCAATGAGCAGGGTGCATTATCTGGAAAAATTTGGTGCACACGGTCATAATTATACCTGCGCCGATTAGTATAAATAGGCCGAGGTCTACCCAAACGAAGTCTTTTATGACCCCGTTTATTCTCTCAACGTTTTCTAAAAACTCTTTCATTTTATATCTCCTTAAAATAAAATACGGCAGTAGCACTAAAACGCACTCTGCCGTAAAACGCAAAAAAAGACCGCCCCCCTGAAAAGGGAGACCTTTGCACTTTGTCCTTTTGCCTGAGAGATTACGCAGAGCATGCGTTTGCACCTTCGGCACCCAAATTGATGGGCTTCTCCAAAGCTCCGTCAGCTTACAGTCCTCGTCATTAAACGACCTGAGAGTGTTGCTCCTTCGGCTGCCCCAACGGGACAATCTCCTGTAAACGTCACACGGAAAATATTAATTTGTAATATTATACACTATTATCTAAAAAAATGCAACAACTATTTTTCTTATCCGTCAGAAAATCCGCCCGTTTGACAAGCTTTTCCAAAGCCTTTTCCGTCATGTATAATCCTTCCTTGCCTTTACCGCACTCAGGGCAATAAGCACCTGAGAAGGCAGGTAAAAAAGCCACGGAAGGTTAAAGGAAGGAAAGATAACGCGGTAAAGGAAAGAGCCTTCTTCTATGGGCAAATACCCCTCGCCGGCGACCTGAAGCCCTACAACCGTATCGCAAAGGAGAAAAAGCACAAGCCCCACGGCAAACAGGCGGCGCTTGCCAAAACGGCAAAACGCCATTAATATATTGGTAAGCAGATTTGCGTAGTAGCCCAGCGAAACGATAGCCAAGGCATCCGCGCCACTGCCCAAAACCCCAAGGCAAACCACCAAGGACAAGGTGCAAAGCCCTGCTCTGAACCAAAGAAAGCCTTTCCCCGTGTTTTCCTTGTGTAAAAGCACGGCATACACACATTGGGTGCCAAGGAAAAACAGCATGCCCCAGAGGCGAAGCTGGGGATGGTGGGCCACAAGAAAATAGTCCGCCACCACGGTAAAGGCAAGCCCCAGGGGTATAAAGCAGTTTTTCTCCTTAACCCCTAAAAGGGAAAAGGCAAAGCAAAGGACCACGGAAGAAAACTGGCTTACCCACACCACCGTGCCGCTCTTTGCCATCACAACGTAATACAGCGCCGCTTCGACGACCAAAAACGCAAACACGGCACCCCGTCTTTTATTATCCATATCATAATTCCTCACTCATTATGAGAAGATTATACCAAAAAGCCCTATGCAAGGCAAGTAGTTTTTTAATATTGACCTACAGTCAGGTTTAGGATATAATATTCCTATAAGATTAGACTTGGAGGTGCAATTGTGATAAATTACAGCATAAAGCCCGCAGAGGAGATGAGCGTAGAGGAGCTTATAGGACAGGTTATCATGATAGGTCTGCCCGGCACCGAGCTTGATAGCGACTACGCCGAGTTTATAAAACAATACAGCTTTGGAAACTATATTCTGTTTTCCAGAAACTACCGTGATACGGCGCAAATGAAGGATTTTATGAAAAACCTTTACGAATACACGGAAAAGGTTACCGGCTCTTTCCCCTTGGTGTCCATTGACCAAGAGGGGGGAATGGTGGTACGTCTTTTTAAGGACGTTACCTTCCCCGCAAGCCCCCTTGGTACCTCGGCCACCTGCGTGCCCGATGCGCCCTACAAAACGGGCTATATAATAGCAAGAGATATGCTTGCTCTTGGCATAAACCTTAACCTTGCCCCCTGCCTTGAGATAAACGAAGACCTTGCCAACCTGGTAAACGTAAGAGGCTACGGTGCAACGAAGGAGATAGTGCTTAAGGGGGCAGGCGGCTTTGTTCGCGGAGTGCAGGATGGCGGCGCCTTAAGCTGTATAAAGCACTTCCCCGGCGCAGGCTCCAGCACCAAGGACTCCCACCTTGAGCTGCCTATAATAGAGGAAGACAGAGAAACGTTGCTTTCCTACAATATGTACCCCTTTGGAGAGCTTAGATACAGCGACGCCCTTATGACAAGCCACTGCTTGTTCAAGTCCTTTGACACCCTCCCCTCCACCCTCTCACCCGTACTGCTTACGGAGGTTTTGAGGGAGCAGATGTGCTACGACGGGCTTATTATCTCCGACGGCATGGAGATGAAAGCCATCGTAGACCACTACGGCATAGGCCGCGGCTCGGTAATGGCTCTCAAAGCAGGGTGCGATATATTGCTTCTTTGCCACGAATATTCCGAACAAAAGGAAGCCACAGAGGCGGTAAAAAAAGCGGTTGATGAGGGAGAGCTTCCCATAGAACTGCTTATAGAAAAGGTAAAGCGCATAAACAGCGCCAAGGAAAAGGTTGTAAAGGGGCTTAGGGAAAGCTTTACCGACGAGAAGTACAAGGTTAAAGAAAAGGACCACGCCCTTATGCAGGAGATAGTGGACGGCTCCTTTACTCTCGCTTTGGGCGAGGCGCCCCGTATAACCCCCAATACCCTTATCGTAGCTGCAAAGGTAAGGGTTGCAAGCATTGCCGAGGACGAGTTTGACGACAGAAGCCTGCCCGCCGCCTTGCAAAAGGCGTTCCCAAACAACAAGGTGCTTACCTTCTCTAAGGACGAGGGCTTTACGGAAGCGGCGCTTAACGCCGCTGCCGAGGCAGACTCGGTGATAATCTACTCCTACGATGCTTACCGCGACGAGGCGCAGAAAAGGGCGATAAACGCCCTGCTAAAAACAGACAAGACCGTATACGTGGTTTCCGTAAAGGGTCCCTCCGACCGTTTCCATTTTAAAGGCCTTAAAAACTACGCCTGCCTTTACGAATACACCCCAAACAGCATAAAAACGGCAGTAAAGCAACTTAAAGGCGAAATTCCTCTGAACGGCAAACTACCTATGTAAAAAACAAAAAAGCGTTTCCGTAAAAACGGAAACGCTCAAGCTGATGACAAGGTTTGTCATCAGCTTGGCAGACTGCTGAGAAAGAGTGCAGACAAAACGAACCGAGGCGAAAGCTGTACTGAGTACTGTGAGCCGAGGTTCGTATTGAGCGAAAAAATATAAAAATATATAAAAATTTCGGGAAAATTTTTCCCGAAATTTTTCACTTTTTGGTAACTATATTTTCTTTTTTCGTGTTCTGTGCCTTTGTCAGCGGTCTGAGCGTTTCCGTA
>JAFQKR010000081.1 GCA_017396825.1 Clostridia bacterium | reverse complement strand
TATTTTCAGTTCAATTACAAGAGGTATCGTATGAATAACAAGGCGTTCTTCAAATACATATTTGCTTTACTTCTGTTCGGCTCAAACGGTATTGTAGCGAGTTTCATTGATTTAAGCAGTCAGAACATTGTCCTGCTTCGCACTCTGATAGGCAGTATCCTGCTGATTGCTATTTTCTTTATCAGTGGCGGAAAACTGACTTTTTATAAGCATAAAAAGCAGTTTCTGTTCCTTTCGGTATCTGGCATAGCAATGGGAACGAGTTGGATGTTCCTATACGAAGCATACGCTCTGATCGGTGTCAGCATCGCTTCGCTTTTATATTACTGCGGTCCGGTTATCGTAATGGCTTTATCGCCTTTGCTGTTCAAGGAAAAACTTACCGCAAATAAAGTGCTTGGTTTTCTTGCTGTAGTTGTCGGCGTGGTGTTGATAAACGGAAATGCCTTTGATGGCAAGGGAGATATATTTGGCATCGCCTGCGGTCTGCTCTCTGCTGTTATGTATGCCTTTATGGTTATCTGCAATAAGAAAGCAAAAGATATTGTGGGACTTGAAAACTCCACTTTGCAACTCACTATTGCGTTTTTAACTGTAGCTGTGTTTGTAGGGATAAAACAAGGCTACGCTATGCAGATCGGACCTAATAGCATCCTACCTATACTCATACTCGGTTTGCTTAACACAGGTATCGGTTGCTATTTTTATTTTTCGTCTATCGGCAAGCTGAAAGTACAAACTGTGGCTATCTGCGGATATTTAGAGCCGTTGTCCGCTGTGTTGTTCTCGGTATCATTCTTGAAAGAAACAATGTTACCGTTACAGATTATAGGTGCAGTTCTTATCATCGGCGGAGCAATGATTGGAGAGTTGGTAAAACCAAAGAGAACAAAAAGCAGTACACAATAATAAACCGAGTGAACAGAAGTTAAATGGTATACTTTCGTAGGAATATTATCTCCACCCTAAATTAATCGTTTTTGCTAATTGCTTGCTAATGGGACAATGTAAAGCGGCATAAAATCAGCAGCAACGGCGTAACACAAGATAACACATAGACACTAAAAAGCCTCTGACATCAAGGGATTTTTAGGTATTACAAGGGATGTTAAAGCCATTTCCCTCGGTATCTCCTAAGCGGTAGGTCGGAGGTTCGAATCCTCTCGGGAACGCCAAAAAATCCAAGCCCTCGGGCTTGGATTTTTTTATTCATCGCGGAAACGATGGTGTCTTTTTGCTTTTATCTGAAAAATGTGTTATAATTGTTGTAACGTTTTATGGTTTTTCTTATCTAATGGTCAGAAGGGCGGTGATGACGTGACCGACTTTGAAAAGCTTTTCAATGAAAATAAAGATTTTATTTTTAAATACCTGATCAAACTGGCGGGAGACGTCTCTCTTGCCGAGGAACTGACGCAGGAAGCCTTTTTCCGCGCCTATATGAACTATTCTTCTCTGCGTAATAAGGAGAAGGCATCGGTATGGCTGTGCCAAATAGCCAAAAATGCCTACTATGCTTGGTGCAACGAGGAAAAGAAAAAAGCCCCCCTTGACGGTGCCGAGTGCATTGCCGGCGGCGAAAATATCGAGGAAGCCTTTGTAAGAAAGGAACTGTCTCAAAAAGCGCTGTCTCACCTACACGGGCTGGAGGAGCCTTACAAGGAGGTCTTTATGCTTTCCGTGTTCGGCGGCTTTTCCTTAAAGGATATAAGCGTTGTCTTCGGTAAAAGCGAAAGCTGGGCAAGGGTCACGTTTTACCGTGCAAAACAAAAACTATTGGAAAGAATGAGGTAATAAATGAACTGTGACGTAATAAAGGATTTGATACCCCTATACATTGACGAATGCTGCAGCGACGAAAGCAGTAAAATTGTAGATGAACACATAGAGAGCTGTGCCTCCTGCAAGAGACTTATGGACGAGATGAAGGCTCCCCCCGAAATGGCAAAAGCGCCGGAGCCTCCTGCGTCGTTTAATAGGCTCAGCGGATGGCTTGCATCCTTGATGCAGGCAACGCTTATGCTGGGCGCCTTCGTCTTGATAGCCATCGGCGTTGCTCTTGAGGCAAGCACCCCCAATGGGGCAATGAATAGTTTTTGGGCCTTTAACGTAGTCGTTCCTTCGACGGGTTTTTTGCTTTCTATGGCGAATTGGTGCTTTTTAAGGCAGTACAAAAGCAGAAAAAGCTTTTCCCGCTTTTCTCTTATCATAACTCTCGGTATTACCCTTTGTGTTTACGCATGGTCTGTTTTTCACTATGAAATCTACAATGCCATAAAGCTTTCCGAGGATACGATTCTTTTCTACGGTTTAGGTCTTTTGTTAACGGCTGTTTTCTGCATTGTGTCCGGCACTCTCTCCAACCAGTACGCAAAAATGCTTGGCAAGGAGTGAGCGACTCGATGAAAAAGACGGTTTCCGTCCTGCTGTATTCGTTGCTCGCTGTCAGCATTGTTTTCCCTGCAGGCTTTTTGGCGGCCATGCATTACGGCTACCTATTCAAGCTTGCAAGCGTGCCTGTGCAGGGTGCTTTAAGCGTAGCTTTATCTGCTTCCGTTTTGGCTATAAGCCTTGCCCGGGGTGAAAGGGCAAAAAGCGGCGCTCTTTATTCTCTGCCTTCCATCTTAACTCCCTTGTCGCTGATAAACGTTATCCTATGCGCCGACGCAGGCAGCGTGGCAGGCGTTGTTTTGTTCCTTATCTCGGCCGCTTGCCTTTGCTTTATGGCAATCAAATACGTCAGACCCCTTGCTCTCAAAATAGCACCCTTGGCAGTGGCGGCGTTTCTGTGTATGCCCGTGTTCTTCAGTTGTTTTATCCTTGCGGCGGGCGATTTCGTTCAGAATACGGTTGTTCAGACCATAAGTTCTACCGAAGAAACCTACTATGCCGAGGTCATAGACAACGACCAAGGTGCTCTGGGGGGCAGTACACGGGTAATTGTTCGTAAGCATAAGCCTATCGTTGTAAATGCGATAGTCTTCACCGTGGAAAGAGAGCCGAAAAGCATCTATGCAGGCGGTTGGGGCGCATACAATAATATGACTATCTATTGGAAAAACGATAGTTGCTTAGTTGTCGATTCCGTAGAGTATAATGTTGATGAGTGGTTTGGAGGCGTCTAATGAAGCGAGGGTTCGTTGTTATAGCGGTTATTGTGTTCATTCTTGGCTTGGCGGGCTGTAACTCAACCATGCGTCAATACAACGAGGATATTGTCCTTCCCTTGAATGACCCGTCCGAGAAAATCATCATCAAGGAATGGACCTTTTTGTCGGGCAGCGGGGCGGAGATATATTACCAAAGCGATAAAACAAGCCCTGTATTATTGGGAAAAACGACCGGTGCCGACGATGGATTTTGTCCTTTCAACGAAGGACTGTACGAACTGACTCAGGAAGATGGCGCTGTGACGATTAAATGGGCATTTCGCGGCTCTGACGAGGATAAAAGGAATTGGCGAAGCGTTACCTTCTATTTACCTTAAAGGAGAGGGAAGGGAGCAGATGGAAAAGAAAGCGAAAAAGAAAGCCCTTATTTTTCTAATAATAGTCTTTTGCGTTGCCGTATATGCAGCGGTTAGATATTACTCTGTTGACAGAACAGCTGTGCGTGAGGGCGGCTACTATATAATTGGCGGCGAAAGGTATGTTGAAATCCCCATCAATTTCACTAAAGAAGGTAAAACCGTTGCAAAGGGGGACTCTTTTAAAATAAATGAGATACCCGAGGACAAATCACACACCTTTCTTACGGTAAGAAGTTTTCTTGATAACCGGACTATCGTAAAAGAGTCATACGTTATACCAACCGCAGGAAAGCTTAGCGTGGCTTATTGTGGACACGAGCGCATCACAGGTGGCAAAAAGCGTAGCATGGTACAAAGCATATTTGACGAGGCATATCAAGGCAGCTTTGTGATAAAGACCAACGACCGATTCGATATATCCAACGGTACAAAAAACATCTACGCGGGATACGAGGATTGCCCCGTGGGTACAGATTGGATAGGTTGTCTCGGAAATATCAACGGCCGCTTGGTTTTCATAAAAGAGGAGGACGTAAGGGACGAAGACCTGCGTTACACCTGCTATATCCTCAAGGACGAGTATCAAGGGCTGTATGAAAACGGCGTGCATAACACCTTTAAAAGGGTAGACTAAAGCAAGAATAAGTGTTTGGCGGCAGGGAGCGGATATTCCCGCCGCCTGTCTTTTTTCAAAAACCTCTTGACAAACTGCGTCTAACATGGTAGACTAAAAATGAAAATCGAAGGGAGGAGTAAACGAAGATGAAGTTTATAAAAAAGCATTCCCGTGTTATCTTATACATAATCGTTCTGCTTTCCACGTATATTTGCGCTTTGACAGGGCGTTTTTTGTATGAGCACGGCGCCTATACTGATATGTATATAATTCTTCAAGCCCCGTTCTTTGCCTTTTTGGGTTATTCGGTAACCAAGGGCTTTTTAGATTTGCTGTTTATTGATATAAACCTTTTGGTGTCCGTGTTCTTGGGCTCGTATTGTAGCGGTGTTTTGTATTATCAGCGTGTAAGCAGTGACATGATGAGCCTTGTAATAGGGGAACTGTTTATATACATAGCTCTTGGCTTTACCCTTATTTCCGTCGCAGTGTTTTTGGTTTTTCGTGGAGTCAGACTGTCACGCAAGAAAAAATGTGTAAATAACGGCAGTGTGGTCGTTTAGTAAAGGAGATTATTATAAAGAATATAGGATTATGCTTTAAGGGGCTTTTTGCAATAGTAGCCGTGCTTATGTTGGTTTCGTTGATTTCTGCCTGCAACGGGGAAAAGGACGATTATGCTCTTCGTTGGATAGAGGAGGAAAGTAAGTTTGTTGATTGCGAAATTACTGAGGATAACTTTGTAATATTAAGATATTCAATATGCTTCGTTAATGAAAGCGAGGAAGACCTTTCCGTTTCCGTGTCGGCAAGATTTAACAAAAAAGAAATCGAGGGATGGATAAAGTACGACTTTTTGGAGGGGTTAGATGAGAGAGGAGAACTTCTTTACGCTGATGTGAAGAGGGGAGAAAGGGTTAACGTAACATATACCTTCAAAGCTCCCTATTTAGGTGGCAAGATTAACGAAAGCCTTTCTTTTCCCGAAGATGTTATTATCGCCCTGATGTAAGTTATGAATAAATAAAGTGTTTTGTGTCTTGTGTTGCTTCATTCCTCTTGCTTCAAGCACACTTGTGTTTCGGTAGGCGGTAAAGAAGCGGTAATTAATACTTAATTAAACAACAAAAACGCCGCGTTTGGTAAAGCGCGGCGTTTTTTTATACTCTGAAAACTTGAAAAAAGCATTTGAATGTGTTATAATATTACAGTTTTTGTCCTATCATTAATGCGCCTTAAATTTTTATTCTTTATAATTACACGATCCCACGTAAGGAGAATGTCCATGAAAAAGAAGAAAAAGTGGATAAAATTCCGCCACCGCGTTGTGCGAAACGTAGTTTCTTTGGCGTTGTTCCCTTATACCAAGTGGAAATTCGGCGTAAAGGCAGAACCCTTTAAGGAGCAGGGTGAGAGGGCGTATCTTATTTTGATGAATCATCAAACCGGCTTTGACCAATTTTTTGTAAGTATGTCCTTTAAGGGTGCAGTTTACTACGTGGCAACAGAGGATATCTTCTCCAAGGGCTGGGTGTCCTCCCTTATTCGTTGGCTTGTGGCACCCATACCGATAAAAAAGCAAACCACCGATGCCTCGGCGGTTATAAACTGTCTGCGAGTAGCAAGGGAAGGGGGCACCATTGCCATAGCCCCCGAGGGAAACCGCACCTACAGCGGCAAGACCGAGTATATAAGCAGTTCTATTGCACCCCTTGCCAAAAGACTAAAGCTACCCATCGCCATTTATCGTATAGAGGGTGGTTACGGCGTTCAGCCAAGGTGGAGTGACCGGGTGCGTAAGGGTAAAATGCGCGCCTACGTTTCCCGCGTGATAGAGCCTGAGGAATACTCGGCAATGAGTGACGAAGAGCTGTTTGCTCTTATAGAAAATGAGCTATACGTTAACGAGGGGATAAGCGACGGGATTTATAAATCCAACAAAAGGGCAGAGTTTCTGGACAGAGCCATATATACCTGTCCCTTTTGCGGCCTTGCGGAGCACCGTGCCGAGGGCAACGAGATAGTTTGCAAAAAATGCGGCAGAGCAGTGGAATACGGTGAGGACAAAAGGCTTAGTGGCAAGGGCTTTGATTTTCCCTTTAGTTACGTAACGGAGTGGTACGAGCATCAAAAGGAGCATCTTCTGTCCCTTGACCTGACGAAGCACACGGAGGAGCCTTTGTTTTGTGACAGCGCCTCGTTACTTGAGGTTATAGTTAACAAAAACAAAAGAGTTTTAAGCAAAAATGCAAGCCTTCGTCTTTACGGCGATAGGGTAGAGATAGACGAGAACGGAGAAAGAGTGCTTACCGTGCCCTTTGACGAGGCTACTGCTGCAGCGGCGTTGGGAAGGAACAAGTGCAATATGTATTGCGGTGGAAAGGTGTATCAGTTTAAAGGAGATAAGCATTTTAATGCCCTTAAGTACGTAAACTTTTATTACAGATATACCAACCTAAGAAAAGGAGATATGGATGGAAAATTTTTGGGACTTTAGCGTTTGGGGCTTTTTCAGCCTCCTTGCGGTTTTGCTTTTCAGCCTGCTTGTGGCGAATATTTTGCGTAAATCCATACCCTTTTTAAGAAAATCTCTTATTCCTACCTCTGTGCTTGGCGGTATAGTGTTGGTGATAGTCGCCTCCGTGTATAAGGGTATAACGGGGGAAGTGATGTACGACACTGCCTTTTTCGGCGGAAACGGTACTGCAAATCTGGAGCTTCTTACGTATCATTGCCTTGCCCTCGGATTTATTGCTTCTACCTTCAAGCCTTCTAAGGGTAAGCTTACAAAAAAGAGAACCACCGAGATTTTTAATACCGGTGTTACCACGGTTGCTACCTACCTTTTGCAGGGAGTGTTGGGCCTTGCCATATCCATTGCAGCGGCGTACATAATAAACGGCTTTTTCCCCGCGGCGGGCATGCTGTTGCCCTTCGGTTACGGTCAGGGGACGGGTCAGGCGCTTAATTACGGCGGTATATACGAAAACGAGTTCGGCTTTATCGGCGGTAAAAGTTTTGGGCTTACCATTGCCGCCCTTGGCTTTATCAGCGCCAGCCTAGGCGGCGTTCTCCACCTTAACATTCTCAAAAAAAGGGGCAAGATAAAGCTTGGCGAAATCAAAGAAGCGGTAATAAAAAGCGAGGATATACATTCCGATAAAGAGATACCTATGCAGGAAAGCATAGATAAGTTTACAATACAGGTTGCGCTTATAGCCGTTGCTTATTTTTTGGCGTATCTTATGATGTACGGGCTTTCAAGTCTGCTACCGAATATGAAGTCTGTAATATACGGCTTTAATTTCCTGCTGGGTGTCCTTGCGGCAACGGTGGTAAAGCTTGTAATGAACGGCCTTAAAAAGATAAGGGTCATTGACAAGGAGTACACAAACACCTTCCTCATGACTCGTGCAAGTAATTTTTTCTTTGACCTTATGGTAGTTGCGGGAATCGCCGCCATACGCTTTGGCGCCCTTAAGAACTATTGGGGCATCATTATAATAATGGGCGTGTTAGGGCTTGTTTCTACGTATTTCTACAATTACGTGATAGCAAAAAAACTGTTTCCCGAATATGCAGAGGAGCAGTTCCTTACCATGTACGGCATGCTTACGGGTACCGCAAGCACAGGTATAATACTGCTTAGGGAAATAGACGGTGAGTTTGCTACCCCCGCCTCAGATAACATGGTGTACCAGAACTTCCCCGCGATAGTCTTCGGCTTTCCGTTGATGCTGCTTGCAACGCTGGCGCCTGTCAATCCTCTGCTTACCCTTGGTATTTTGCTTGCGTTCTTTGCTGTTATGAACTTGATATTGTTCCGCAGCGTTATATTCCGAAAAAAGCAAAAATAATAACGACGGGCTGTAAAAGCGCATTTTCGCTTTTACAGCCCGTTATTTTTAAAATTACGAAAACAGTATATTGTCAAGCTCATCATCGGTAAAGTCGCCGTGGTGGTTGGTAATAACAACGTCTGCGCCCTTGTAAATAAAGTTTACGTAGTTTCTGTACTCCGCAGGCTCTGCCATCATAACGTTTTCGGTGTGTTTATCCGTTCCTGTTTCCATAGAATTAATGGTATGAACGTTTCTGGTGACAAAGTTAAGATCTTTTACAAGCTCACCCGCTTCTTTAGTCCAATAATCGTAAGTCGTATCGTTTATGGGGGTTTTGTATTGTTTTACCGTAAGGCTTATCATCTCCCCCAGACCGTTATAATAGTTAAAACGCACCGTTGCATAGGGGGCGTTGTCTGAGTCGGGCTTTATGTAGCAAAAAACCTTGGAGCCTTTAAGACCGCCGCCTACCGATACAAGTGAGCTTGCCGCTTCTCCCGCAAACAAACTGCGGTTTTCTTCTATAAGCGGATGCTCGTATATACTGCACAGTTTCTTGCCGTTATCGTCAATGGCTATGTTTTTGTCACTGCCACCCTTTACCCATTCGGTAAACTCCTCGGCGTTTTCAAAGCAAAACATTATGCTTTCCCCCTTACCGATGGAGTCGTTTTGTAAGTCTTCAAAATGCGTGACAGGGCTTGTAACAAACAATACGGCGGTAATTGTCAAGGCGACAATTGCGGCTAAAACTATTCCCAAGGACGGTCTTTTGTAGTTGATTACCCGTTTGACCCTTTCCTTTATCGCCCCTTCTCCAAAGGCAAGAGGTGAGGCTATTTTTAAACGTCCACCGCTATAAGAAAGCAAGGCAAGAGAATACTGCTTGCGCCTTGTCATATCCATTTTTCTAACGGCCCTTTCGTCGCAGGCAAGCTCCGTATCCTTGCAGTATAAAACATACGCCACCCATGCCAAGGGGTTAAACCAGTGGAGGGAAAGTATAACGAAGGCAATGGGCTTAAAAACGTGGTCAAGCCCTTTGACGTGAGCCTTTTCGTGGGCAACTATACAATCCAACTGCTCTTTTTGGAATCCTAACGGCACGTACGTCTTCGGCTTTATAACCCCAAGTAAAAAAGGAGCGCCCTTTCCGTTATAGATTCGTACGTCTTCATCGTAAACCACCGCGTTTTTTACTTTTCGCTTCAACCTGAAATAACTTATCGCCACATACAACAGCATTGCGGCGGCACCGAATGCCCAAGCCCAAAAAAGGTGCTCTTCAAGGATTATGCTCTGAAAAGCTTTGCTATCGTTGGTCAACGACGGGGAAGTCGGTACGGACGGTGAAAGGGCTTCGTTATCGGTGCTTGAATGGGGAATACCTTCCGTCGTAGGAGGTGTCACGGCATCGGTGAGGTTTTGCTCCACGTAAGATGATACCGGCGACGAGCTTGGTACAAGGCTAAGGTCACTTTCAATGCTGAAGGGCATAATAAGCCTCAGCCCTACCAACGCCCACATAAGGCAACGTATGTATAAAGGAGCTTTTTTGAAAATCAGGCGTAATATCAATACAGCGCAAATCAAAAAACAGGCGGACGCGCTTATATCAAATAGCTTTAATAGAAAAACAGTCATGGAAACTATTCCTCCTCGGCGCTGTTGATTATCTCCATAATGCTTGCAATTTGCTTGTCGCTAAGCTTCTTGTGCTTGGTAAACGCTGCCAAAAAGCTTGGTACGTCCCCGTTAAAGCGTGTTTCCATAAGCTCGTCTATCTCAGCTACCTGAGCCTGCTCACGGCTTACAATGGCAGAAACTATGGAATTTTCGTTTTTAACCACGCCTCTCTCCGAAAGACGGCGTATAACCGTATAGGTAGTTGGCTTTGACCAACCAAGCCTTTCCTTGCATATCTTCACCAAGGCAGTGCTGTTGATGGGCTCGTTTTCCCAAAGCACCGTGCAAAAACGGTATTCGCTTTCAAAGATTTTAGGTGTTTCCATATCCCTTTCCCCCTTTTATTTTTTGTTTGCGTCTCATAAGTAAAGTTTAACATGTTAAACCGCGCGTGTCAATAATAAATATTGTTTTTACGGTGAAATATATGCCTTGACAACGTAGAAGGTATATATTATAATTAGGTATACAATGGCTTACAGTAGCCAAAGGCGGGGAGCGTTTTTGTATGATAACTGGAAATGAATACATAAGCGCCGATGTTATGGAGCAAAGCTGTTGTTTTACCGGGCATCGTGTTATCAGCAGCGGCGAGGATATAAAGGGCAGGCTTGTTTGCGAGGTTGAGACTCTTATAAACAGTTTTGGGGTAAGGACCTTTTATGCAGGCGGCGCCTTGGGCTTTGATACCTTGGCGGCAGAGTGCGTTCTGGGGCTTAAAGGAAGATATCCCTTCGTTCGTCTGGTGCTTGCCTTGCCTTGTAAAAACCAAGCGGAAAAATGGTCTCTCTCCGATAGGGAAAGGTACGAAAGGATGCTATCAGCGGCAGATGAGGTGTATTACGTTTCCGAGTGCTACACGGCGGATTGCATGCATCGTCGCAATGATTATATGGTGGAACACAGTAAGTATTGCATTTGCTATTTAAGGCATAGCGGTGGCGGTACCTACTATACGGTCAATCGCGCCAAGGTTATGGAGAAGGAACTTATAATGCTTTAAAATCAGTGTTGTTTTTTGAGGAATAGGTATAAAAGACGAAATAAAGAAAGGTAAACGGTTTATGAAAAAACTACTTAGCATCACTTTAGCGCTGATAATGTGTATCTGCGCCATGGCGGTTGACTTTACTGCAGGCGCGGCAGATGGGGAAAACATCCTTGCAGGTGTCTCCTACGAGTATCAGGTTGGCGAGTTTTTCAGTAGCTTTACCGATAACGACGGCACCCTTCTCACCAATGGTGAGTACCGTGGCGACGGCGAAAACAGCTTTAACACCATATATGCGGTGTCCGGTGTTTCTGTCGAGCTTCGCGGTGACAGAGAAAACGGCTCCGATATGGACGCAAGAAGAATTGATAACGTTATCGTGTTTGACTTTGAGGGTACTGTTACCATTGACTATCTTGTTTTCCGCGGCGTACGCAGAATAGGTAACAGATACACCAATATTGTATCAATAGAAACCTCCTCCAACGGTACGGATTATACCTCTATTGAATTTACCGAGCAGGCAGAGGCTATAAGCGGCGCTCCTCAGCTTAACGGTAGTAATCAGTTCTTTGACATTACTGCCAATTTTAACACGACCGCAACCAAGGTAAGATATCTTAAGGTTGTTCTTAACACCCTTGACCTCAGCGGCTCTCTTCAGTATCTCGTACAACTTGACGAGGTAGAGGCGTACGGTTCCGTTACCGGCAAATATGTTCCCGCGGCAGAGGTTTCCGTTTCCGCTAACAAAAACACCGTTCGTCCCGGCGAGTATATCACCGTTACCGTTCTTGTTAATAATATCACCTCTCCTAACGGTATAGTTGGCTGTGACCTTCCCCTTACCTATGACAACTCCGTATTAAGACTTACCCGTTGTGCGGGTATATTCCCCTCCTCTTGGAACGGCACGGGTAAGGTGTTTGGTGATGCTACGTTGGCAGGCAGCCCTTATTGGATGCGCCTTGTTTGTGATGCAGACGACCTTGCGGCAAATGCTGATTATAACGTAAAGGAAAGCGGCGTTCTCGGCTTCTCACTTACCTTCAAGGCAATTGCCGAGGGGAACGCTACCATTACCGTTGATAACGTTCCCGATGAGGGCATATTTATGATGGTTGTTAACGGTGCAAGCTTTGATAACTACGGCGCAACCGGTGCTTCTGTTTCCGTAAACGTAAGCGGTGAGGCTATTGCCGTTGAAAAGGGTGACGTTAACGAGGATGGCAGTGTTGATAACCTTGACGCTGTAATGGTTCTCCGTTACGATGCAGGCACTATCGACCTTAACGAGACCGCTCGTTCAAGAGGCGACCTTAACGGCGACGGTATGATAGATAACCTTGATGCGACTATTATTCTCAAATACGATGCCGGTCTTATCCCTGACCTTTAAAATAAGCGCAGAGCGCAAAAATACTGAAATTATTTAAATAGTAATTAAACGGAGTGACGATGCACTCCGTTTAATTTTTATGTATCATATATTTTTGCTTTTTTAGAACCGAATCTTCGTAGTACAAGGTACAACTTTGATTCGGTTCTAAAAATCTGCAACTTATTTAAAAGGTCAGTGGGCAGGGTGCAGAGCGCAAAAATACTGAAATTATTTAAATAGTAATTAAACGGAGTGACTATGCACTCCGTTTAATTTATAAAGCGGTTATTTTATCCTGCCGCAAACAAGGGCAAGGTCTTTGCTTTTAATGTACGGGCACAACCCTTTTATGTTGTTAAGACGCATGCTTTTGTTAAACAGCGCTGTTTTGACGTTGCCGTTTTGGTCAACAGACAAGGGCAACGGCGGAGATTTTGCTACCTTGATAAAGGCGTCGCCCTCGTCCAGCCCCGTGATCCGGCAAACCATACGTACGCCGCGCCATCCCTCGTAAAACGCAACAGTGCCTCGTACCGCGCCTTCCCGTATGTAGGATACGGCGTCCGGCGGCCTTTTGTAAAGGCCTGCGTTTTTAAAGCTTGCAGGCATAGCGGTATCACCCCCTATGCTACAATGTATGCAAAAAGACCGTGCCGCGTTATTGCGGTACGGTCTTTATCTTATTCGTCAAAGGAAACCAAATACTCGTGTAGCTTAAACACCTCAGAGGAGATGGAGTTCATAAAGCTTTGGGTGTTAATACCGATATAATCGGTAAGTATGCAAAGGAAATAAGGCCTGCCCTCGTAGAAAACGATGGCTGCATCGTTGGAGGCGTTTATATCCATGCCGTACTTATGAGCAACGTCGTAGATAGCGTTGCCTTCAGCATCCTTGGGAAGTCCTCCGCGGATAAACTTGTTTTCGTTCGCCTCAAGAAGCAAGGAAACGTACCAGGTGTAGTTTTCATCTCCTGCCTTGTAGCGCTGATATATCTCTTTCCAGCATTCCGCAACACCTCTGGCGTTAAGCCAGTTACAGCCCTCGTAGTAAAAGGTTGTACCGTAACGGTTTTTAGCCCAAGGACCGAGATCCCATAGGGAACGGGCGTACACCTGTAACATATTAAAGCCCGTGTTATCGCTGTGCCATACAACGTACTCTATTATCTGCTTAAGAGTAAGCTTATCGCCGTACTTAAAATCCTGTGGTATCTTGGTAGTACCGCCACGCTTGTTAGCAGAGGTGTAGGTGTATAGGTCTTCGTAGCTTAGTTCGCCGTTTTCTATCATCTCGAATATCATCATAAGATACTCGGCTTTAACAAGACTTGCACCTGCAAACATTCTGTCTGGATTGTAGGTAAGAGAAAGCCCTGTTTCAAGGTCAACGTAGTACATGGCGCAGGCGTAAGGAGCGTTATCAAGCTTTGTTTTTATATTGTTGATGTAGGTGCTGTCAATAGTGTCAGGCAGCTCAATGCCGCTTTCCGCATAAGACGTGGGTGGTACGGAAAGGGAAAGCATAGGAAGAGAAGCACCGTTTTCGGCGGCAACACTGTCCGTAGAGCTCTCCTCTGCGGTCGAATCGGTGCTTTCGTCACCGGAACAACCGTAAACCGAAACCGCCATAATTATTGCCAATAGCATTAAAAGAATACGCTTAAACATCAGCCGGCCTCCTAAACGCGAAGGAAAAGATCCATAAGCTTGTAACCGTCTTCAAGATATATGCCGCCCTCAAAGCCGCTCTTTTCATCATAAATCTCTATATTTCCCTTGCGCTTTTGGTTGCTCTTGTAGATAACGAAAGGAATAGCGTCAAGGGTGTGAGTACGAGCGGAGATGGGTGTAGGGTGGTCGGGAGTAAGGAGTATTTTGTAATGCTCTCCCGCCTTGTCAAGCTCGTTCATCATATAACCGAGGATTTCGGTATCGATAAGCTCAATAGCCTTAACCTTATTGTCAACCTCGCCTCTGTGTCCGCATTCATCGGGTGCTTCAACATGGATGTATACCAAGTCCTTGCCGTCAAATAACTCCTTAAGCGCAACGTCTGCCTTGCCGCGGTAGTTGGTGTCGATATTACCGGTAGCACCTTCAACGGCGGGGGCGGTCATGCCGGCGCAAAGGCCAATGCCCTTAATAAGGTCAACGGCACAAACCACTGAAGCGTCAAGACCAGTCATCTCCTTGAAGGAGGGAAGGGCGGGCTTTTTGCCGGGGCTCCAAAGCCAAAGGGAGTTAGCCTTCTTTTTGCCTGCGGCGGCACGCTTGAGGTTAAGTGGATGGTTGTTAAGGAACTCAAAACTTTCCTTCATAAGCTTAAGGAAAGGCTTGCTGGTGTCTTTTTTAGGAAGATACTCCTTAACCTTTTCTCCGAGTATGTCGTGAGGACGGGAGAAATCGTAAAAGGGAGGGCAATCCTTCCATATAAGACAGTGCCGGTAGCTGATACCTGCATAAAGCTTAAAAACGTCGTTAGCGAAATGCTTATTAAGGTCTTCGATAAGTATACGCGCTTCCTCAGTGGGAATTTCGTCAGAGGAGTGGTCAAGCATAATTTTTTCTTCATAGGGCTCGCCAAGGTCGGAAAGGGCAACGAGATTAGCGCGGATAGCGGTTTCATCCTCTGCCATGTTAATGCCCATGCTTACAGCCTCAAGGGGAGAACGGCCCTTGGAATATATCTCAGGGTTATAGCCCATAAGCGCAAGGTTAGCCGTATCGCTTTCGGGTGTCATGCTGCGGGGTACGGTAAAGGCGCGGCCGTTTATACCCATGGAAGCAATGTAGTTCATATTTGGCTTGTTTGCTACTGCCAACGGGGTTTTACCGCCAAGCTCGGGGATGGGAAGGTCGGGCATACCGTCGCCAACCAAAATAATGTATTTCATAAAAAACCACACAGAAGCCTTGAAAAGGCAACTGCCGTCCTTTCTTTAAAATCTCACAATGATTATAGCACTAAAGTTTTTATATTTCAACAAAAAATGCAAAGTTTTTAGGTTAAATAATTGACTTTAGAGCCACCGTGTTATATAATAAAATGTAAAAAAAGCGCATGTTGTCGCTTTTGGGCAAAAACATGGTCAAACAGGGGACGGAAATGACAAAACTTGAAGCATATCTTACAACTATATACGGCACCGCCATTTCCGGCAAGTCTTCTGCAGACTTACCGCCCGAAAGCGACGGGGAGGCACTTTTAAATCTGGCAAATAAGCACGGCGTTGCAGAGACCCTTTATCACGGATTAAAGGGTACCGCCTTTGAAGGCTTATTTGAGAAGCATCACGCCAATGCAGTGGAGTGCGAAAGGATTCGCAGTGAAGAAGAAGCGCGGGTCTTTTCCGCTTTGGAGGGTGCGGACGTAAGTTTTTTACCCCTTAAGGGCAGCGTTATGGGTCTGTACTATCCTTACTATGAAAGGCGCGATCTGGCGGATACGGATATCATGGTAGATACCTTCGCCCGTAAGGACGTACGCGCTGTTATGGAAGGCTTAAGCTACCGTCTTCTTGAAACTAAAAGCAACAGCGATATATATACCTTCGAAAACAGTAACGTTATTCAGATATACTACAAGCCTCGTGACGGGTCTGATTTTCATAAAAAGCTTATGGAAAAGGCAGTACCTGCTGAGGAGCACTCCGGCCGTCTTTTTCTTTCCTTCAGCGATTATTACGTTTATATAATCTCTGATATGGCAATGGGGATGAGAAACGGCAAGGTGAACCTTGGCATCGTGGGTGATATAAAGTGGTTCTATGCCCGATTCGGTTCAAAGCTTGACGCGCCCTACGTTGAGGATACCCTTGATAAGATGGGGCTTTTGACCTTTGAAGCCGAGCTTAAAAAACTTATATATCTGTTGTTCTACGGGGAAAAAGGAAGTAATCTTTCTACCCGTTTTGCAAACTATATATTTTCTTTCGGTGTAGCTGATACCAAGGAGCAAAAGAAGGAAAACAAAGAGCTTTTTAAAAAACTTGGTCTTGCCAATGTAAAAAACGGTAAACAGCGCATGACAGGCGGGGACGTTGCTTTGTCTCTTGTGGTGATAACGGTGCTCGTTTTTGCCATAGGCTTTATAAGCACTGCGTTTTTCCAAAAGGTAAGCACCCGCTTTGACCCACCGGAGTTTTCCGTAGACGGAGAGCAGTCTGAGGAAGAAATAAGCGGAGACGGTCTTTTCGTTCCTCCCGAGCAAAACTACGCCACTATTCCCTACCGCAACGGCGTTTACAAGGGCTACGTTTCTGACGGTCTGCCCAACGGCGCCGGTGAACTTTCCCTGCCTAACGGTGAGAAATACATCGGCAGTTTTTCTGCCGGGCAGTTTAATGGCAACGGAATTTATTACTACCTTAACGGCTCCACCTTTGACGGTATGTGGTTTGAGGGCGAGATAAACGGTACGGGTACCCTTTCATTTGCGGATGGCAGTTATATTCACGGTGACTTTGTTAACGGCACACCTCAAGGCGTTTGCGTGTTCCAAAACGCGAACGGTGACGTTTACGAGGGCGAACTGAAGGACGGCAAAAAAACCGGCAAGGGTAGGTTCTCCTGGGTAAACGGCGATATCTACGAGGGCGACTACGTAGATGGCGAAAGAGAAGGCTATGGAAAGTACGTCAATTGTGACGGCAGCAGCTACGAGGGTGAGTGGGTTGCCAGCGTTCCCAATGGGGAAGGCACTATGATAACTACCGATAAGGTCACTCTTTCAGGCGTCTTTATAGAGGGCGTTCTGGAGGGAGAGGGCAAATCCGTTTCCAAAAACGGCAACACCTACGAGGGCTATTTTATTCACGGTAAGTGCTGGGACGACAAGGCTGTATATACCTTCAGCGATGGCAGCAAGTACGAGGGCGCTTTTGAAAACGACCTCTTTAACGGCAAGGGCAAGTTTACCTATGCAGATGGGGACGTGGTTACGGGCACCTTTAAAGACGGCCTTTTGCAGGGCTCTGCCACTTACTATGATAAGGCTACAGGCCGTACCCGTTACGTTACCTACAAAAACGGCAAGCCCGTATAAAGAGGACATGGCGTGTTGAAAAAAATAAAGGATTTTGTAAAACAAAACAAGCATAGTCTTATATTGGTTTATTGGCCTATCCACGGTATTTGGTATTCTATTCTTCAGGCGACGACTATGAGCAGAGCGCCCATAGCAGTAGCGGTGGAGCTTGACAGGCTTATTCCCTTTAACGAGTGGTTCGTTATCCCCTACGCTCTTTGGTATCTGCAGATAGCCGCAGTTACCCTGTATCTGCTTTTTAAAAACAAAGAAGGCTTTACAAGGCTGTACGTTTATATGTTCGGCGGCATGTTCTTTTGCATGCTTCTTTGCACGGTCCTGCCCATGTATTTTGACCGCACGGGTGTGGAGATGTATCCAAGGAACAATCTGCTTACCGATGCGGTAAGGTTTGTGCAGGGCTTTGACCCGCCCACCACCATTCTTCCCAGTATGCACGTATACGTTACCTTAGGTTTGCATATGGCAGTGTGCAAGGACGGCTTGGGAATGGAAAGACGTCTCATGAGGCTTGCATCTCTGGCGTTCAGCCTCAGTGTTTGTCTTGCTACCGTGTTTATAAAGCAGCATTCCGTTTTGGACGTTGCGGCGGCACTCCCCCTTGCAGCGGTGATGTATTTCGTTGCCTATAAGCCATCTTATAAAAGACTTTTCACAAAACTAAATGTATACAAAAATCCCGTAGGTTGACCTACGGGATTTGTTATTTACGAGCTAAGCCTTTTTATATTTTTGACGTATACAATGCTTACGGCTATGGCGGTAACGGTCCATATAATAGGCTCTGCCACGCATATTCCGAGGAAGCCGAAGGCAGGCACAAGTACGGTTGCCGCAAAAAACTTAAGTACCAGTTCTGCCGCCGCAGTGGTTATGGGCACAAGCTTTTTACCAAAGCCCTGAAGCACACTGCGGAAGATAAGCAAGACTATAAGCATAAGGAAGAACGGACAGTTGATACGCATATATGTAACGGCGTACTTTATGGTTTCTGCGTTTTCCGTGTCGGTGATAAGCCGTACAAGCTCAGCGCCAAAGGCGTAGATGACTCCAACGCCGAGAACTGACCATGCAGCACCTATTCCAACGGCACTTTTGATAGCCTTTCGTATACGGTCAATGTGTCCCGCGCCCTTGTTCTGGCTAACAAAGGTTGCAAGAGCTGTGCCAAGGGTGGAAAGGGGCATCATAAACAAGCCGTCAATACGGCGTGCGCTACCGTTAGCGGTAATAACCTCGTCGCCCCATCCTGCGTCGGAAAGTGCGTTGTTTGCGCGGGTAACTGCCGCGCTGCCAAAGGAAACAAGGGAGGTGATAAGCCCCATGGAAAAGCCCATTGCCAAAAGCTCCTTAAGCAGTTCTCCGTCAAAGGTAAAGTCCTCGCGGCCTATGTGAAGCTCCTTTCTGTATCCTTTTATGTAGAAAAGGCAAAGGAGTGCGGAGGTTGCTTGGGCTATAATGGTTGCGGCGGCAGCTCCGCCTATGCCAAGGTCAAGCAGTAATACGAAAACCACGTCAAGGCCCACGTTAAGAATACTGCTTCCTATAAGGAAATAAAGAGGGGTACGGCTGTCACCCACCGAGCGAAGCACGGCGGCACACATGTTGTAGGCAATGGTGGTTGCCATTCCACACAGTATAAAGGTGAGATATACCCTAGCGTCGGCGTATAGGGAATCGGGCACCTTCATAAGGCTCATAAGGGGGTCGATAAACGTAATGCCTACTATGGCAAACAACGCCGTTGCTGAAAAGTTGATAACCAGCATGTGGGCAACGGTGCGTCTAAGCATCTTAAAATCCTTTGCGCCAAAGTTTCTTGCGGCGATAATGGCGCACCCGTTATTAAGCCCGTTGGCTATGCCTATAAGAATGCCGTAGACCGCGCCTACCGAGTTCATTGCGGCGATAGCGCTGTCACCAAGCTTTATACCGATTACTTTAATATCGGTTACGTTGTAAAATTGCTGAAAAAGCTGTCCCAAAAAAATAGGTAAGGCAAAAATCAAAAGGGCTTTTGTGGGGCTCCCTACTGTCATGTCTATTTTGTTTCTTTTCATATTTCGCTTTCCGTTTTTGTTTTTTTACAGTATACACGTGTCAGCCTCTAAAGTCAAATAAAAAATAAGCGGCAACACCCATAACAGCGCTTTGTAAAACTTTCGAAATAACAAATGGAAATACCGAAAGCCGTCCCTTGCAGGCGGCGGCAACCTGGCACGTAACGCTAAGCCCTGAAAATCCCAGTAAAACCGCCGCCTCTGTCGCTGTTTGACAATTGGCAATACCGCCGGATAATTCCAAAAAGCCTCTTATGGCCTTCGGGAAGAGAGGGCATATCCCACCGAAAAACACAATGCAGCCGCTTATAACCACCATTGTTACACTCCCTTCTCGTATGGCTTCAGCAACCCCCTTTCCTTTCGTTAAGCCTGCGTAGAGCGTTATGCTTCGCTCTTCCTTTTTCAAAAAGACGTATCTCAATACAACGGCTGAAAGAGTGGCGCTTAAAAAGCAAAGGGCGGCAAGGGCAGCGCCAAGTCTTCGGTCGCCTAAAACTCCACCTACGTAGCTTACGGTAAAGGATAGGGAAGGGTTGTTGGTAAAAGCACATAAATATTCTGCTTGCTTTTTGGTTATTCTGCCTTCGTCGTAAAGACCGTGGGCAACCGTTGCCCCTAGGGGAAAACCACCAAGGGCTCCCATAACTATAAGGGCGGCTTCGGTGCCGAAAAAGGGCAACAAGGAGCAAAGCTTATAAAAAGCGCCGCTTCCGCAAATGATCGCGGAAAGTGCCGAAAATACAAAAAGTGACGGAATTACCCTTTCGCCGCAAAGCTTTAAATACAGCCGACTGTTTTCGGCAACGCTTTCACTGTTCAAAAGACAATAAATAAACAAAAACACCGCCGTAAGCGCCCACAGCGAGTTAAAAATCGTTTTTTTCACCTTTATCACCAATCAAATATACGCCTTTTTCGTTATTTTAAGAACGAAAAGGGCATATACTGTTTTTGAGGTGAAACTATGGCGGATAACACGTTTACGGCCCCCTTTTTTCAGCTTTTCGGCAGAAAAGAGCTTCACGCTGAGGGGGTTATGACCCTTATGGAATACAGTAAGGAAAGAGTCGTGCTTCTTTGCCGCGGCATCAGGGTACGCATTTGGGGAAGTGAGTTGCAGGTTGCGCTACTCAGTCAAAGCAAGGCGGTAATAAGCGGTGTGATAAATGGCTTTGAATTCTTCTAACAGGGGGATAGAAAATGTATAAGGTGTTGCATTTTCTTTTGGGATACATAAGGATAAAAATCAGTGGCAAGGACGCTTTGCTACACATAAATACGTTGCATAATGAGAAATACGGCTTTTGGAATATGGAGGCGAGCGACGACTGCTATTTGATAAGCTGTTCCGTAAAGGATGCCGACAAGCTCCTTGCAAGGCTTGAGAAAGCAGAGGCGCAGTACGAGGTGCAAAAACGGGTTGGGCTGCCCTTTGCCGTTTATCCATACCGCCGAAGATTAGGGCTGTTAGTGGGCTTTGTGCTGGCTATGGCTATAATCTATGCCTCCTCCTCTGTTTTGTGGGAGATACGTATAGACTGTAACGGGGACTTGGATGAAAAGCAGGTCCTTGCCGAACTAAAAAAACTCGGTGTTCACGAGGGCGCAAGTATAAAGGATATAAAGATATACGAAACGGAATTGGGGTTTCTGATAAGGAACCCAAGTTTTTCAGATATAGCGGTAAATGTGCAAGGCACCGTGGCAGAGGTCAAGCTGAGAGTACGTACCGAGTCTCCGAGGCAGGAGGAGAAGGAGGAAGGAGCCTTTGACGTTGTAGCGTCAGAGGCGGGCATCATATCCTCCGTAAGCGCAGTTAAGGGTAAACCCGTAGTAAAGAAGGGGGACACCGTAGATAAAGGTGACGTGCTTATATCGGGAATAATGGAGGGTGCCTATGGGGAGTATTACGTGCATCACGCCTATGGCAGTGTAAAGGCTACTGTTTTCAGAGAGTTTTCCGTTACGGTTCCCCTTGAATCAGAGGAAAAGACTTACACGGGTAGGGTTGAGAAAAAAACCTCCTACGTAATACTGGGTAAAAGCTTTGATTTGTTTGGCAGCGAATTTTCAGAATTTGATATGGCGGATATAATGGTGGCAGAGGAAAAAATGCAGGTTATGGGAGTAAAGCTTCCGATTGTAAAACAAACTCTTATCTATAAAGAATACATGGTAACTCCCGTGCTGCTAACCGAAAAGGAAGCCTGCGAGCGTGCAGAAAACGCATTTCGCGGGTATATCGAAAGGGAAACAGTGGGTGAGGTGATCAACACCGAGACTGAGTGTGTTTACAATGAGGGGTTGGGCGCTATTGTGCTAAACGGCACAGTGGAATTAATAACTGAAATCGGTAAAGAATCCCCCATGACGGTCTTGCCCGAAACAGAATAATTCGAGATACGGCAAAACGCAATATTTTTTGCGTTTTGCTGTGTTTTTTTGATGAAAAGTATTGCAGTGAATGGGGATTTGTGATATAGTTTATCTGTGATAAATTTGGGTTAGTATGTTATATTGCCGTAAGAGCATTTTACAGCTTCTTCCAAATGAAACAGTTACCTTGCGTTATTTCAAGCACGCTTAGATTTAAAACGGGGGATATATGCAAGTATGTATAAACGTTTTATTAAAAGGTTTATTGACTTTGTTTTGTCGAGTGTTGCTATCGTAGTATTGGCGTTGCCGATGCTGGTGGTAGCTATTGCTATAAAAATTGACGATCCCGGTCCTATTTTGTTTAAGCAAAGACGCGTCGGCAGGAAGAAAAACGGTAATATAACCTATTTTATGATATGGAAATTCCGAAGCATGAAGATGTCTACCCCTCATGACGTGCCAACTCATCTTCTTGAAAATCCGGAGCAGTACATAACCCGTGTGGGTAAGTTTATCAGAAAAACCAGTCTAGACGAATTGCCCCAGATATTTCACGTTTTCTCATCTAAAATGTCCGTTGTAGGGCCAAGACCCGCTTTGTGGTCGCAGGATGATTTGGTTGCTGAACGGGAAAAGCATGGTGCGAATGATGTTAAACCGGGGATTACCGGATGGGCACAGATAAACGGTCGTGACGAGATAGAAATACCTGTAAAGGCGAAGCTTGACGGTGATTACGTGAAAGCGCTTAACAGCGGTTGGTTCAGAGGCTTTGCCATGGATGCAAGGTGCTTTTTCGGTACTTTTTTAAGCGTACTCACGGGTGACGGCGTTGTTGAAGGCGGCACAAGTGAACTGAAAAAGAGGGCAGAAAAGAAGGAAGAAGAGTTGGTTTCAAAATGAAGCGGATATTGATTACCGGAGCTAACAGTTATATAGGTACTTCTTTTGAAAAATACATAAAAAACAATTTTCTCAATGACTACGTTGTGGATACAGTTGATTTGGTAGACGGAAGCTGGCGCGAAAGCAGCTTTTCGGGATATGACAGCGTGTTTCACGTTGCAGGCATAGCACATCAGAAGGAAACACGCGAAAACGCCGGTCTTTATTATGAGGTTAACAGAGATCTTGCGATAGATGTTGCTAAAAAGGCAAAAGCTGATGGCGTAAGGCAGTTTGTATTTCTTAGTTCTATGAGTGTTTACGGTAAGGATACCGGCGTTATAACAAAAGACACCGTTCCCTCTCCGCGTAGTAATTACGGAAAATCAAAGTTTCAAGCAGAGAAGGGGATGTCCGAATTAGCCGATGATACTTTTCGCGTTTGTACGTTGCGCCCCCCCATGGTGTACGGAAAAGGCTGTAAGGGTAATTTTAACGGTGTGTGCAATCTGGTAAAAAAGCTTCCTGTTTTTCCTCGTGTAAAAAACAAGAGAAGTATGGTGTATATCGATAATCTCAGTTCTTTTGTTAAACTTTGTGTGGATAATGATTTGTCAGGCTTGTACTTTCCACAGAACGCTGAGTACGTTTCGACTATGGAGATGGCTCAAGGCATTGCTTTGGCTATGCGTAAAAGAATAGCGTTTGGTTATCTTATGGGCTGTGCGGTTTGTATATTGAGATTGTTTTATCCAACAGCAAAAAAAGGCTTTGGCTCACTGATCTACCGCGACACTGAGGATTTTGATTTTTCTTACGTAGTTGTTGATAACAAAAAAAGTTTTACAGACAGCGTTTTATAAAGGGAGACGTTTTATGATCAGTATTGTTATGCCGGCGTATAATGCCGCCGGAACAATTCGTGATTCTATTCAATCCATTTTTGCACAGACCGTAAAAGATTGGGAGCTGATAGTTATTGATGATGGCTCTAAGGATGATACCACTCGTATACTTGAGGAGCTTGCCGCGGTGGACAAGCGCATACGTTTTTTAAAAAACGAAAAAAACAGCGGTGCATCTTATACGAGAAATCGTGCTGTTGCTTTAGCAAGAGGAGAGTGGATAGCTTTTCTTGACAGCGACGATCTTTGGCGCTCTGATAAACTTGAAAAGCAGTTGGCGCTTATAGAAAAACATCCCAATGCTGTTATATGTTACACCGCATCATCGTTTATAGATGACAAAGGAAAGTCTTACGGATATGTTATGGAAGCAGAGGAACGTGTTACTTATAAAATGCTTCTGAGAAAGAATTTGTTATCCTGTTCTTCTGTGATGATTCGCGCTTCTGTAATGAAAAACATAAAAATGCCAAACGATAGAATGCACGAGGATTACTTTGTATGGCTTACCGTGCTACGTGAATACGGCGAGGCTTACGGTGTTAACGAGCCGTTGCTGATTTATCGTTTGTCTGCAAACTCCAAGTCTGGCAATCGTTTGAGGTCTGCTAAAATGTTGTTCAATTCGTATAGAGCTGTAGGATATGGCTTTTTATCTGCCTGTATGCTCGTTTTTCGATATATGTTTTACAGCATCAGCAAGAGACGAAAGATACGTAATTGCGATAATTGATTAAAAATATGTAATGCAAGGAGCAAGCGATGGCAACAGTTACAGTACGTGAGCATCAGGCTGCGTTGTATGAGCTTCTTTGTGAATTTGACCGTATTTGCCAAAAGTATAATATACGGTATACGTTATTTGCAGGAACATTGCTGGGTGCGGTTAGGCATAAAGGGTTCATTCCGTGGGATGACGATGCTGATGTCCTTATGTTGAGGGAAGATTATGATCGTTTCATGGCGGTTGCCTCTAAGGAAACTGATCAACTGCGTTTTTTTGTACAAAAGGAAAATACTAAGCACTGGCCAATGTTTTTTTCAAAACTAAGACTTCAGGGCACATCGTGTATTGAAAAATACGTTCCTAAGGATTTTAAAACACATATGGGCGTATATATCGATATTTTTCCATGCGATTGCGCCGCGGACCGTGAGTTTCTCAGAAAATGCCAGTATTATGCATCCAAGATAATTATTGCTAAATCGTTAGCACGCAGGGGGTATGCTACCGACAGCAAGAAAAAAAAGCTGTTTATGGCGTTTAGCCGTATTGTTCCTTTGAAGCTTGTGCGTCGTATTGTTTTACTTCCAAACAAAAAAGGATCTAAGCTTGTGCATTCCTTTTTAAGCGCAGGAAAAAAATATGAAAAAAATGTTTTTCCACGTACTTGGTTAGAGGAAACCTGCAAGATGAACTTTGAAGACAGGCAATTTTCAGTTACTAAATGTTATGACCGAATGTTAACCATGCTGTATGGTGACTATATGGTTTTGCCAAAGGAATCCGAAAGAATATGCAAGGTTCATGCAGTTGTTGTGGATTTGGAAAACTCTTATGAGAAATATGCAGAGCTACAACGGAATATGAAAATTACGGATTTTACCCAAAGCATTCGATAACACGGTATCTAATCATTAATTGGATAAAGATAGATAATATTTAAGAAAGGAGCGAAAGGAATACTCTTATCCATGTCGCGACCCCGCTTATTGGAGAAAATCTTTGGCAGCTCCATTAAGTAAATACAATTTAAGCCGAAGAAAAATAAAAAAGGAGTTTAAAAAATGGAGAAAACTTTCACAAGGTTTTTGGCATTTGCGCTTGTCGTAATGATGATGGTAAGCGTTATGCCTATGGCTGCGTTTGCGGCATATGATTATGCTCATAACGAGTCAGCGTCCAGCGATGATTATTACGACATCATCAGCAAAAAAGACTGGGACATTGCTCCCGGTATCAAGGAATCCGAAATCGTTCTTAACAACGAGTCGGGTGACAGACGTCAGGTTATCCATTTGATGGAAGCTGATATATCTAACTCTTATACAAGAGTTATCAGCAGTTACACCAAAATGGATACCAGCAACTATGCTATTTCCACCATTCCCGAACACGCTGCATTTATCGAGAATGAATGGGGAGAAAATGTTGTTGGTGCAATGAACACCTGCCTCAGCTGGTACAATTCTGCTGCTTACGCGCAGGATCCTTCCCGCGTTAACGAGCCTCTTGGCTTTATGATGGTTGACGGAGAGATTTATTTTGATCACTCCGTAGGTTTCCCCACCTGTATCGTTATTCACAAGGATACAAACGATGCCGGCGAAACCAGACCCGACAGCATTCCCAAGGTTGAGATGAGAACCGTTACCGGTACTGCAAACCTCAACGGTTGGGAAGATCAGGTTATTCCTTGCTCCTCCGGTTATATCGTTAAAGACGGTGTTAATCAGAGTAAACCTTCTCACGGCACCGATACCGCAGCTCGTTCTGTAGTTGGTGTTAAGGCTGACGGTTCTATCGTTATCATGATGAATGATGGCCGTCAGGCACCCTACTCTTTGGGTATGAATATGTATGAGTGCGCTGAAGTTATGATTGCTGCAGGCTGTGTGTATGCGGCAAACTGTGACGGCGGCGGCTCCTCTACCTTTATGTCTCAGCGTCCCGGTGAAGAGCTTACCGTTAACTGCTCTCCTTGTGATGGTGCTTTGCGTCAGAACACCCACGGTATAATCTTTATCTCTACCGCTCCTTCCACCGGTGAGTTTGACAATGCTTATCTTACCTCAAAGAATGATTATTATGTTCCCAATTCTGTGGTTGAGATAGAGGCGATCGGCCGTGACTTCTCTGGTGCAGAAGCAGAGATTCCCGCTGATGCAATCTGGGCTTTGGAAGATTCCAGCTTCGGTTCTGTTGCCAATGGCATATTTACCTCCAACGGCAAGACAGGTGATGTGACTATCCAGCTGCTCTGCAACGGCAAGGTTGTTGGCTCCAAGGTTATTCATATTATTAACCCCGAAACAGTAGCTTTTGCGCAGGCCAGCACAGTTATTCCTTACGGCAAGAGCATTGTTTTGGACATCAAGGCTATGTACGGTGAGTTTGAAGTATCTTTTGATGCTGATGACTTTGAGTGGTATGTGTCTGATGAAAGCGCAGGTACCAGAGATGGATTTAACTTTGTTGCAACCAACGATACATCCAAGACCGGCGTAAAGGTTTCCGCAACATATAAGTATGCGGACCTCGGTACTACTACTCTGGATATCGCGTTTGGTAAAGGCTCTGAAATTCTTTACAACTTCGAAGACGGTGACATTTCTCAATGGCTTGGTATAGAACAACTTAAGGAATGGGCAACCATCAATAACCCCGACTCTCCTATTTTTGATGCCAATCCCTATGCGGGTAACTTATCCAAAGGTAATGACTCCACTACCTTCTTGGCAACCGCAGAGAATGGCAAGGTGAGGAATGGCAAGTACGCATTGGGCGTAGAGCTTGACTATACCCATAGCGGCGACTTCGGTCAGTGGGCTTACAATATGTTCTTTAATGTTGGCGGCCAGACCGTACTTCGCGATACTGCCAACGGTCAAAACGCCACTAAACTTGGTATGTGGATCTACATTCCCGAAGAACTTGCTCCCGGCCACAATTTGGCTATGCAGACTGAGCTGTATTGCGGTTCTTCCTCCACCAGCTTTGCCCGTAAGAACACACACCTGGTTCTTGAGTGCAACGGCAAGACCTTGACCAAGTGCTCCGAGGCAGATATTCCTGAGGATCGTTGGGTTTACTGTTACATGGATTTGACTCCTTATAACTATGTAGCAATCCAGAATCCTTATACATCTACTAGCGACAGAAGAGAACCTCAGTTCATACGTTTCTATACACAGTCTAAGGAACCCTTCAACGCCGTGTTCTACTTTGATGATATCACTTTGGACTACAGTGATGCAGTTGATGACAGAAATGCACCTGTAATCAGTGATCTTCAGGTGAGTGTCAGCGGCACTACCATCAGATCCTTCACCGCAAAGGTAGCTGACTATGCTGCCAGCAACGCTTCCGGTTTGAATTTGGATTCTGCTAAGATATATGTGGACGGTGTTGCTCTGAGTGGTGTTTCCAGCAACGGTTCTACCATCAGCAGCCCCGATGTAACTTTGACTCCCGGCGCACATACTGTTACCTTTGAGATCTCCGATAATATGGGTAACGTAATGAAGAAGAGCCAGACCTTTACAGTTGAGGGTACTGCTCCCATCACCGTGACCGGTCACAATGACCTCAATAATCTTCCTCAGTATGATTCTGTTTACTATGTAGACATCAAGGCTAATGCTCTTGAGACTATTGACTCCCTTGCTTTCGATATGTATCTCAACTTTGCCAATGCTTGGGAGTTGGATCACATGATCGTTGCTGATGGTTTCGAAGCAACTTATTCTCTCAACAACAATAATAACGTTGCTACTGTTACTGTAACTAAGGTAGGCGATGTTGCTATAGGCGCTGCAACCTTGGTTAGCATCCCCGTACGCGTATGGTCTTGGGATGCTGAGGGCGCAGGCTTTGCTTCCAGCGAAATCGGTGGCAACAGCTATCCTTTGGTTTATGTAAAGGCAGATGTTCGCAAGGGCCTTGTGACCTTTGCTGACGGTACTACCGGTACATTTGACGGTGCTATCAACGTAGAAACTGCTTTGACCGCTTCCGTAGCTCCTTCCGGCTGGCACTCCCATACCGCTGTTGACGTAGAAGATAAGGAAGTTTCCTGCTTGACCGATGGTTATACAGGCAGAACTTACTGCGACGTTTGCGGCTCCGTAGTTGACTGGGGCGATATTGTTAAGGCTGAAGGACACGCTTACGAGGTTGTTGACGGCGTTCTTAAGTGCACTTGCGGCGATCTCTTTAACGGCGAGCTTGACGGTGTTACCTACATAGACGGCGTTATCGCTGAAGGCTGGATTGAAGTAGACGGCGTTAAGACTTATTATTATCAGAACGGCGTTAAGTTCATAGGCAAGAATTTGATTGACGGTGTTCTTTGCATCTTTGATGAAGACGGCGTATATCTCTCTAAGGAAGACTACACCGGTTTCTTCACTACAGCTGATGGCAAGTATATGTATATACTTTCCAACGTTCCTCAGACCGGTTACCAGAGACTTTCCGAAGTTGCTTACTACTTCGACGATGACGGTTATGCATTCGAAGGCACTTATACTGTTGGCGGTTATTCCTGCGTGTTCGAAAAGGGTCAGTATGCAAGTAGCACCAACACTGATATCGTGCTTGCAGGTTGGGCAGGCGAGAACGTAGAGTTCGTTCTTACCAAGGACGGCACTTTAACCCTTTCCGGCTCTGGCGATACTTTCACTTATAGTTACAGAGGTCAGATGGCATGGAACAACAATCGTGATGACGTTAAGAAGATAGTTATCGGTAAGGACATTACATCTTTGGGCAGCCATTTGTTCTCTCACATGTATAACCTTGCTGCAGTAGAATTCGAAAGCGGAAGCGCAGTTGAGTCCATCGGTTATTCCACCTTCCATTACGCTCGCGCTTTGAGAAGAGTGGTTCTCCCTGAGGGTCTTCTGACTCTTGGCAACAGTTCTTTTGGTTACTGTAAGAATTTAACCGTAATAATTCCTGATATAACCAATAGCATTGACAAGAACGCTTTCTATAACAGTACTGATGTAACTCTCGATGTAGCAGAAGGTACCTATGCACACGATTACGCTGTATCTAAGGGCTTTGCTACCATCGTTCGTGATGCAAAGAACGGCGTCTATGATGAATGCGGATCTGTGTATTACTATGAAGACGGTATAAGAACCGCTGCAGGTCTTATAAAGATAGACGGTTATTACTACTATGCAAGCACAGGCGGCGTTTGTAAGACCGGTAAGTACTGGGTAAGCAGAACCAACAATTTGCTTCCCGCAGGCTACTACTTCTTCGACGAGACCACTGCACGTATGGACATCAAGAATGGTATATACAACGAAGACGGCGTAAACTACTATTACGTTGATGGTGCAAGAACCGCTGCAGGTCTTATCAAGATAGACGGTTATTACTACTATGCAAGCACAGGCGGCGTTTGTAAGACCGGTAAGTACTGGGTAAGCAGAACCAACGATTTGCTTCCCGCAGGGTTCTACTTCTTTGATGAAGTAACTTCTCGCATGGATATCAAGAACGGTATCTATGAGGAAGACGGCGCATTGTACTACTACGTTGATGGTGCAAGAACCGCTGCAGGTCTTATAGTAATCAATGGTGATTATTATTATGCAAGAAGTGGTGGTGTGCTTGCTGTTGGCAAGTATTGGATAAGCAGAACCAACGATTTGTTGCCCAGCGGTTACTATAACTTCGATGAAAATGGTTGTATGATCGTTCCTAAGAACGGTGTGTATGAAGAAAATGGCGTTCTGTACTACTTTGTTGATGACGTAAAGACAGCAGCAGGCTTGATACAGATAGATGGTGACTATTACTATGCAAGAAGCGGCGGCGTTATTGCTGTTGGTAAGTATTGGGTAAGCAGAACTAACAATTTGCTTCCCGCAACTTATTATTACTTTGACGAAACTGGTAAGATGATCAAGTAATTGTTGTGTGATAGTATAACCTCATAATAACTAAATAAAATATGCCGACCGTTCGTTTTCGGTTTGCTCGAAAACGGATGGTCGGCATAGTACCATAGGAGATAGAGATGGCGGTGCAGGTATTAGTTGCAACAATGAACCAAAAGGATTGTTCTTTGTTGGATAAAATGAATATTCAAACAGACGCCATTGTCTGCAATCAATGCGAGCGTAACGAGTTTCTTGATTTTGCTCACAACGGAAGGAAAATACGTTGGCTATCCTTTAACGAAAAAGGGGTTGGCTTAAACAGAAACAATGCCTTGATGCGTGCTACTGAAGATATCGTGTTGTTTGCAGACGATGATGTTGTTTACTGTGATAATTACGAAACGGTTATCACCGAATATTACAAGGCTCATCCCGAAGCTGATATTGTCATTTTTAATTTCAAAATGAGACGCGGCGATGCGGAGTTTTACGAAAGAGTAACAAAAGAGGGACGCGTTGGCAAAAAAGGCGCAATGAAGTATGGTACGTATTGTATCTCTGCCCGTAGAGAAAAGCTAAGGTTTGCTAACGTTTTTTTTCATCAGGACTTTGGTGGAGGAGCGAAATATAGTTGCGGAGAGGACTCTCTTTTTTTACAAGATTGCCTCAGGAAAAAACTGAAAATATATTCTTGCAAGGGGATAATTGGCGTTTTAGATCATGGACCGTCAACGTGGTTTAGCGGATACAGTGACAAATTTTTTTTCGATAAGGGAGTTCTTTTTTATCTCCTTAACAAAAGCATGTGTAGTGCTATTGCAATGTATCACTGCATAAAGCATCGCAAGAAATATTCTGAATATGGCTGGCGAAAGGCTCTTAGCCAAATGAAAAAAGGTATAAAACACGCAAAAGGTAAAATCGGATAAGCTCAATTGCCACCGGGAGGAAATGAGAATGTTTTCTGTAATCATTCCAGCGTATAATGCAGAATTATTTGTCAAAAACGCGATAGAAAGCGTTCTTTCACAAACAGTTGGAGATTTTGAGATAATCGTAATAGACGACGGTTCAAAGGATAATACACGTTCCGTTGTTGAGTCGATAAAGGACGATAGAATTCGTTATATTTATAAAGAAAACGGCGGAGTCTCCTCTGCTCGTAATGCCGGTATTCAGAACGCAAAAGGGGAATACGTTTGTTTTCTTGATGCAGATGATTTATGGAAAACTAATCATCTGGAAGTGGTTTCTCGCTTAGCTTGCCGTTTCCCCGAGTGTAACTTGTATCTTACCGGTTACGAGATTCTTCTCCACGATGGTAATACAATAAAAAAAGGCTGCCCTGTTGCGGAAGACGTTCAAAGCGACAATGTGTTCAAGCAGATTTGGGATTATGGATATTTTATGAATACCAATTGTGTCGCTTGTAAGAGAAGTGTTTTTGATACAGCAGGTTTGTTTGAGGTTGGTGTCAAAAACAGTGAAGACGATGATATGTGGTATCGTATGTTTTCATATTTTTCTGCAGCTATTTCAGGAGAAATCACTACGGTTTATGTTCGAGAAAACAGTAGAGCAACTGCATCAAAAACATTTGTTGAGGATTGGGTTTTTTTAAGCAGAGTAAGCTCCATTATGGCATCAGAAAAGGTTTCTGATGAAAAAAAGCATTATTTGCGAAAGCTTTTGGAACAGAGAAAGCAGTCTGCTGTTCGTATGAGAATTCTCAATAAAGATAAAAAGAATGCATGGAAAAAATTTATGGGCTTGAATGTTCGGTTGCTTCGCCCCAAAAAATACATCGTAACTTTGATAGCTCTATTGCTTCCAAGTTGTATATCAATAAAGCTAGTGAATAAAAGAGATAAGGCTTATTATCATACTTGATCGTTTTTTCATGGGAAATAGGAGATTAACATCATGAAGGAAATACGTATTCCCCGATTCCGCAGTGAACAATTTTTTAGTCTGTTTTTGATTTTGTTTTGGGGGCAAGATACTGTATTTAATTACATAAGAGCTATTATTTTAAGAATACCGTACGTAAACATAGGCGCGGATTATTACTTTCCGATTGCTATACTCGTTTGCTTTGTGCTTTCGCTCCCGTATGTTGTTAAAGCCGTTTCTCCAAAAGATTTGTTGTTTTTGCTTATAAGTGCCATTTTTTATTTTTTGCAAACATTGCTTTTTCCCGAAAACCGAGAATACCTTATGTCTATTGCGGTAAATTTTTTCACGGTTGTTTTACCGCTGTATATTGTAGGATTGCGTATGGATTCGGAAAAGCATTTTAAGATTTTGTACATTTCGTCCCTTGTCAATATATGCGCTTTTTCTTTGTATACTTTATTTTCAAGCGATAGTAATGATTCACAACAAGTATTATATTCCGGCTTTATGTCCCGTGCATATATTCTATTACCGCAATTATTGGTTGCAATCGGATATGCGTTTAAAAAGCCTAATTGGATAAATATAACGATAGGGATTGCAGGCGGTGTTCTTTTAGCGATGTGCGGGAACCGAGGCTCTATCTTGTTGTTGGTCGTTTTTATAATGTTCTGTTTGTTTTTCTTCGTTGGAAAGAAACTGCGAAAAAGTGTGTATGCGGTTGTCTCTTTTGTTGGTGTTTCGATAGTGCTATTCTATCAGTGGATTGTAAAAGCCTTGGGAGCTTTGATACTTGTATGGGGAATGAGTCCGCGATTCTTAAATTACATTACCTCCGGCGGTTTTTTTGAGTCCGAGGGACGAGACTCTATTACTCAGACGCTGTTAGACAAAATTTCTGAAAAACCTATTATAGGCTACGGATTGGCGGCGAATCATGTAATCACAGAATCCTACGCGCACAACTTTGTTCTTGAACTTTGGACGGATTTTGGGATAATAGCGGGGTCTGCCTTGATTGGCGTTGTTTCTTGTATCATAATAAAAGCGTGGATGAAAAACAAAAAAGATGTTCTGTTGTGCACGCTGCTGTGTGTTGGATTTTTTAAATTGTTTATTTCCAGTTCGTTTTTGTTCGAAGGGATGTTTTTCGCTTTATTGGGGTATTGTGTTACCCTCAATCGCAAAGGGAAACTGTTAACGGATAGAAAAGGTTAAACGTATGAAGGTTTGTGATGTTGTACTCAACTCTGTTTGGTTAGACCCAAGAGTTACCAAACAGGTAGCCGAATATATAAACGCGGGCATTGAAGTGGTTTGTGTGGGGATGAAGTGTAAACGCTTTGACCAGGCTAAGATTGATGCTATGCCTTGTAAAACGATTATTGTGGAGAGGGATGCAGCTTTTGGCGGCAGACAAAGAAGCATTGTCAAAAAGCTATTGAGAGAAAAATATCGTATTGATGCGGTTGTTCAGGCGATTGTAAACGAAAAACCGGATGTAATTCATGCAAATGATTTAGATGCGCTTATACCTGCATATAAAGCTATGAAAAAGCTTAAGTGCCGTTTGATCTACGATTCACACGAGATATGCTGTGAAACGCGTTATTACGATAAATATTGGTTGTATAACCAATATATGAAGTTTACCGAACGTCGCATTGTGAAAAGGTGCGATAAGATGATTTGTGTTAGTAATGCTGCAGCAGAGTATTTTCAAAACTTGTATAAAATTGAAAAGCCTCTTGTTATTACAAACTGCATTCTTCAAAAAAATGTATTAACAGACTTGCCGACGAAAAACGAAGGGTTTGAAGTTCTTAATCATGGAATTTTGCATGATTCACGCGGGCTGGAGATGATGAGAGACAGTTGCAACTTCTTCAGACAATATCCGGATATTAAAATGGCTGCACGAGGATACGGCGGAATTGAGCATCAGCTGAAGGAACAGGTTAAAAACGAACGGCTTGACAATTTTCTGTTTTATCCCCCTGTTGATCCGACCATGCTGATCCCTGAAGCTGCACGGTCTCATGTAGGCGTAGCAGTAACTTTGCCTGTATGCTTGAACTTTAAATTGTCTGTGTCAAACAGATTGTTTGAATACGCTGCGGCGGGGCTTCCTGTTATTATGTCTGATATTCCGGAGCATCGTTATCTGAATGATAAGTATCAGTTTGGTATAGTTATAAGCAATAATGAGCAAAAGGCTTTTGAGGAAGCAGTGCTTCGTTTGTATACCGACAAAGCGTTGTACGAGCAATGTAGTCGCAATGCTCGAAAAATGGCAACTGAGATTTCTTGGGAAATGCAGTTTGCGCCTCTTATCGAGTATTTGAGTGGTATTGGAAGTAAAAAATAATGAGCAACAGTAACACGCATAAAATCAGTCAAGTTAAATATGGCGCAATTTTGTCTTACGTATTGATAGCATTAAATGCAGTATACGGCATAGCTATGGCTCCATACATATTATCGCAAATAGGAGAAAGTAATTACGGCGTTTATAAAACGATCGCTTCCTTTTCTTCCACGATAATGGTTTTAGATCTTGGCATAGGTACAACCGTAATGCGTTATACAGCGAAATTCCGCGCAGAACAAAAGGAGGATGAAATATCTAATTTTGCTGCCATGGGTTTGATCGAAGCAGGCGTTATGGCGAGTATTGTTACCTGTGTTTGCGTCGTCATTTATAACCTTTTGCCAACGTTTTATGCGGATTCTTTTACGATAGAAGAGATCAACCTAACCCAAACACTGTTCTTGATATTATCTATCAATATGGTGTTGGTAATTATTGAAAACGTTCTTAATGGTGTTATTACCGGAACGGATCATTTTGTATTCGCTAACGGTACAAAGCTTACATTACTTGTTTTGCGTATATTTGCCAGTATTGCGCTGCTGCAAAAATGGAAAAGCGCGGTGGTTTTGGTGTTGATTACACTGGCGGTTTCTGTTATTACTATGATTTTGCAGCTTTGGTTCATATATGGAAAACTAAAAATACGCATTCGCTTGAAACGATGGGATTTTAGTTTGTTTAAGGAATCGATGGGATACACGGCTGCAATGTTTATACAGACATTGGTTGTTCAAGCCAACGGAAACGTTGATAATATTGTTGTAAGCCATGTAATAGGTCCTGCGGCTGTTGCAGTTTACTCTATTGGTATACAGCTTTTTAATATGTATGAATCTTTGGCAATGGCTTTTTCCAACCTGATGCTTCCTCCTGTTTCTAAACAAATCAGTGAAGGCGCCAGTGATGAAGAACTCCAACAGACGGTAACTAAAATCGGACGTATGCAATTTGTTGTTTTAGGTGCAGCGTTAGCTGGGTTTATTTGTGTAGGCAATGATTTTATATATCTCTGGCTGGGGGAAGGCTTTGAGGATGCTTATTATTTGTCATTGATTTTAATGACACCGGCAATATTTACGCTAATTCAAAATGTGTGTTTGTCAATTTTGCGTGCAAGAAACATGATGAAGTTCAGGACGTGGAGTCTTGTGTTCGGGTTGGTATTTAATATTGCATTTACTGTTGTGGGCACTCGGCTGTGGGGATACTACGCCGCAGCAATGGGAACAGCGATTTCTGTTCTCTTTGGTTATGTCATTGCCATGAATATATATTATCACAAACGAATCGGATTTAAAGTGTTTAGGTTTTATTTTGACGTTTTCCGAAGATTATTGGTTTGCGTGCTTGTTCCTGCGAGTTTCACATGGTTGTTGAATTATATAGCTGATTCTTCGTGGATGTGGCTACTGATAAGAGTCGCTGTGTTTATGGTAATTTATGCAGCTATGCTGTGGTTTTATGGGTTAACAAAACAAGAAAAAAGATATTTTTGGAAGAGATAAATTAAGGTAATTAGAATTACTGAGGAGGAAACAATGGTTAACGTAATTGGGCTTGGTTATATAGGACTTCCTACAGCATTGATATTGGCTTCCCACGGCGTGGAGGTAGTTGGCACAGATTATAACAAAGAATTGGTAAACACGCTCAATAATGGTAAAACCACCTTTAAAGAAGAGGGTTTGGACGAGCTTTTTAAAGATGCTGCAAGTAACGGGATAAAATTTACAACAGAGTATCAGGTGACGGATACATATATCGTTTCCGTTCCTACTCCTTATGATAAATTCAGTAAGAAGGTTGATGCCTGCTACGTAGTATCTGCGATTAAGACCGTTATGGATGTATGTCCCAAGGGCGCAACGGTTGTAATTGAATCTACCGTTTCTCCCGGTACCATTGATAAATATATCCGTCCTGTTATTGAAGAGAATGGATTTGTCATCGGTAAGGATATCCATTTGGTTCACGCTCCCGAACGCATTATCCCCGGAAATATGGTGTACGAGTTGTTACATAATAACCGTACTATCGGTGCTGATGATAAAGAAATTGGTGAAAAGATCAAGGCGCTGTATGCATCATTCTGCAAGGGAGAAATCGTTGTAACTGATATTCGCACGGCTGAAATGACAAAGGTTGTTGAGAATACCTTCCGTGCGGTAAACATTGCATTTGCAAACGAGCTTGCAAAGATTTGTCGTCACGACAATATGGATGTATATGAAATCATCAGAATATGCAACATGCATCCTCGCGTTAATATTCTGCAACCCGGTCCCGGTGTTGGCGGTCACTGTATTTCTGTTGACCCTTGGTTCCTTGTTGGCGATTATCCCAGTCTTGCCAAGGTGATTGATGAATCCATGAAAACAAACGACGGTATGCCTGACTTTGTTTTAAACAGGATTCATGAAATTATGAAGGAAAACAACATAACAGATTTTAACAAGGTAGGTTTATACGGGCTTTCGTATAAGGAAAACGTGGACGATCCAAGGGAATCTCCCACCATTCAGCTTCTTGAAAGTCAGGAAAGGCATCTCGCCTCTCCCATAAAGTCTTACGATCCTTATTTTGAAAAGGATATCGTGCCTAACCAATATCACGATTTTGATAAGTTTCTTGCAGATACGGACCTTGTGGTAATCATGGTAAATCATAATCAAATCAAAGAAAATATGGACAAGCTTAAGGGCAAGGTTGTGTTTGATACTCGCAAATGCTGTGATTTGCCGGGGGTGTACCGTTTATAATGAAAGAGGCTTTTTGCAAAAAAATGCGTTCTGCGTATTTTAAGCTTTATATAAAAATAGCCGAAAAAAAGTATAAACGCTTAAGATACTTGTTGCAAACAAAAAAAGAATCCGATACCTTAATTGTGTGTTTTTCCGGGTTTGGCACAGGAGGCTCTGCAAGATATAATTACGTAAGGTCTCTTGAATCTGTGATTGCCAATAAATTATTTATTTTGGATAATTTCGGATACAACAAACAAGGAAGCTATTACCTTGGTGAAAACGGCGATTGGTTTTTGCCGGAGATGGTTGTAAGCTTGATACAAAAAATAAAGGAAGAGAAAAACATTAAACGGCTTGTGTTGATCGGATCCAGCAAGGGTGGAACCGCAGCCCTCTTTTACGGTATAAAAACGGGTGCAGATGCATGCATAATAGGTGCCCCACAGTATTTTATTGGTGATTATTTTAGCATTGATAAGCACGTTCCGATACTTAAGGGGATTATGGGGGATGCGTCAAGCGACTCAATTCAGAAGCTTAACATGCTGTTAAGTGATTGTATTTCATCCTCGGACTTGAATAAGCCGAAGGTGTATATTCATTATTCCCCTAAGGAGCATACGTATATTGAGCATATTGCCGATATGATAGGTGATTTAAGACGGTGCGGATATACGGTATACGAGGATTCGGATTATAGCTATGTAGATCATTCACAAGTCGCAAAGCACTTTCCACGGTTGTTGTTAAGTGCTCTAACGAAAGTGATGGAAGAGCCGTTGAAGTAGTTTTATTGTAAAGGGAAGTAATATTGCAAATGAAAACAGTAATGCTTGTCTTCGGAACACGTCCCGAAGCTATAAAAATGTGCCCTCTGGTTAACGAACTGAAAACGCGAAATAGTATAAAAACAGTCGTTTGTGTAACGGGTCAGCATAGGCAGATGCTGGATGTGGTGCTTGATACGTTTAAAGTGGTGCCGGATTATGACCTTTCTATTATGAAAACCGGCCAGACGTTATTTGATATAACCACAAATATTTTGAACAAAATCGGTGAAGTTCTTGATGAAGTGAAACCTGATGTGGTTCTTGTGCACGGTGATACATCCACAACCTTTGTTACTGCTCTTGCATGCTTTTATAAGCAAATAGCAATCGGTCATGTAGAGGCTGGGCTTCGTACATACAATGTTTACAGTCCTTATCCTGAGGAGTTTAATCGTCAGGCGGTTTCTATTATTTCTAATTACAATTTTGCCCCTACGGAGATTTCTAAGGCAAATCTCGTAAAGGAGGGCAAGGATGAAAAGCGCATTTATATAACCGGAAATACGGCTATTGATGCATTAAAAACTACTGTACGTGATGATTACACACACGCTGAGCTTGAATGGGCAAAGGACAGCCGTCTTATTATGATTACAGCACATCGCCGTGAAAATCTCGGTGAGCCTATGCATAATATGTTCCGCGCTATCCGCCGTGTAATGGATGAGCACCCCGATGTTAAGGCGATCTATCCTATTCATATGAATCCCGTTGTTCGTCAAGCCGCCGACGAAGAACTTGGGAATTGCGACCGTATCCATATCATTGAACCTCTTGAGGTCTTGGATTTTCATAATTTCCTTGCCCGCAGTTTTATGATTTTGACTGATAGCGGTGGAATTCAGGAAGAGGCTCCGTCTCTTGGTAAGCCGGTTTTGGTTATGCGTGATACAACCGAGCGTCCCGAGGGCATCAAAGCAGGTACGTTGAAGCTGGTTGGTACAGACGAGCAGGTTATTTACGAGAATTTCAAGCTGCTTCTTGAAAATCAGGATGCCTATGAGGCTATGTCTAAGGCAAGCAATCCCTATGGTGATGGCTTTGCATGTAAACGTATTGCTGATATTTTAGAAAAAAGCCTATAAGCTTGAATGTGGAATGTGATGTATACTGCTTGTCGGCATCCTATCGTTTTTTTGCATTTTAATAAGTAACAAAAGCCCTCCCTCGGAGGGCTTTTGCTTTCCAATTTCGCAGATAAAACACAAAAAACTTGTTTAATATGTCAGTAACCAAAGTTGATACTGAATGGGGAATGATTTATAAAAAAACAAAAGATAAGTGGAGCCAAAGCTCCACTTATCCGATATGAAAATCACATATTTTCTTCGGGGGATGTCTTGTGTGCATTTTACTGTATTTTAACCGTCCAGCCGAAGGTGTCTTCTACTTTGCCCCACTGAATGCCGGTAAGAGTATCGTACAGCTTCTGTGAAAGCTTGCCTATCTTGCCGCCGTTGATAACTATCTTCTCGCCGTCCTTGTTAAGCTCACCCATGGGGGAGATAACAGCAGCAGTACCGCTACCAAAGGCTTCGTCAAGCTTGCCGTTTCTTGCAGCCTCAAAGACTTCGTCAATGGCAAGACGTCTATCGGTAACCTTAACGCCCATAGACTTGGCAAGGTTGATAACGGAGTCACGAGTAACACCGGGAAGAATGTTGCCCTCAAGCATAGGAGTGATGAGTTCTCCGTCGATAACGAAGAAAACGTTCATAGCGCCAACTTCATCAACATATTTGTGCTCAATACCGTCAAGCCAAAGCACCTGAGAATAGCCCATTTCAGAAGCCTTCTGCTGTGCGCGGAGAGAAGCGGCGTAGTTACCTCCGGTCTTTGCAAAGCCGGTACCGCCCTTAACTGCTCTTACGTATTCGTCTTCAACGTAAATCTTAACGGGGTTGATGCCTTCTGCATAGTAGGCGCCAACAGGGGACAGGATTATACAGAAAAGATAGGTTGCAGAGGGGTGAACGCCAAGGAAGGGGTCTGTAGCAATGATGAAGGGACGTATGTAAAGGGATTTACCTTCACCATCGGGAATCCAATCCTCGTCAACCTTAACAAGGGTCTTGATAGCCTCAAGAGTAAAATCGGGGTCAACCTGAGGAATACAAAGTCTCTCGTTGGTGTTGTTCATACGTTCAATGTTCTTCTGAGGGCGGAAAAGCATATGACTGCCGTCAGCAGCCTTGTATGCCTTAAGTCCTTCAAACATTTCCTGGGCATAATGAAAAACAGCGCAAGCGGGGGAGAGGGAAATATCGGCAAAGGGAACTATACGTGCATCGTGCCAACCTTTTTCTGCGTTGTAGTCCATAAGAAACATATGGTCGGTAAAATGCTTGCCGAAACCAAGCTTTTCCCAGTCGGGCTTAGCCTTGGGAGTAGTGGTTCTTGTAATAGTAATATTCATAAATCTATACCTCCTAAAAAATGCAAAAAACATCAGTATGTTAATTATAATACTTTTGCAGCCACCTTGCAACACTTTTTGTAAAAAAATACTCATTTTATACTGTTTTTTTATCTTTTACACAGAAAAGAGGATGAAAGGGTGTAAAAAAATACAAAAAGTTATTACCATCATAACAAAATGTTCATTTTTGGGCAGTAAAATGTTATGTAAAATTTTAATATGGAGATGTTTTTTTGTCTGAATTAAAAAAACCTTCTTTTATTAAAGGTGTTTTGATATCGGTAGAGGCTTTACTTGTGCTGGTTATAGCGGTAACAGTTCCTTTTTATACCTTTGATACTGATGTTAAGGCTTTCCTCGGCGTTGGTGCTGAAAGTTTTCTTTTAAAAGAGGGACACGGATTGTATATCGACGGCGTTTTTATAGCCGCTTCCGATAGCGAGGACGATGTTAACGAAGCGCTTGTGGCGGTGGCTGATTCCGTTGCGGAGTCCTACGGTGCCCCCGAGGGTGAAAATCGCCTTTGTAACGAAATAAAAATAGTTAAGGGCACTTATGCAAAAAACTTCTTTGGTGATACAGAAACGCTTGTAAAACTTCTCGGTGAAACCGATTACGGCTTTGATTATACAGTAACTAATGCAAACGGTGATGCAACGGAGGTTGTTTTGAAAGTAAGCACAGTTGCAACCGTACAAAAGGAAGAGAAGACGACGGCCGATGTTGTTACCGTCGAAACAGACCTTTTACCTGTTGGTGAGGTTGTTGCGGTTTCCGATGGTGTTGACGGTGTAAGCTTGAACGAATATGCTATTACCTACATAAACGGAGTTCAGACAGATAGAGTGCTTCTACACAGCATCGTTGTGACCGAATCTGTGGCAGGTGAGCAGTGGCAGGGGACTGACAACGGCGCAACTCTTATGTCCGTTGGCGATAGGCTTATGTTGCCCTGCGGCGGTTGGGTCACCTCTTGGTACGGTTCAAGAGAACTTTGGGGTGTGCAAAACCACCACAGCGGTTTGGACTTTGCCGGGGAAGGTGGCAGTTACGGCGATCCTATCTACGCGGCAGAGGACGGTATAGTAAGCTTTGCCGGCTGGAGTGGTAATTACGGTAACAAGATTACGGTTGATCACTCTAAACGTATAACTACTTTATATGCCCATTGCAGTAAGATAATAGTGGAATCGGGGGATGTGGTTCGCAAAGGACAGATAATCGGTTACATAGGTAACACGGGAAGAGTAACAGGTCCGCATCTCCATTTTGAGGTTTCCATAAACGGTGTCAGAGAGAATCCAAGAAAGCATCTCGACTGGTCGGGATACAAGTGGGCAGAGATTAAAAATTAGTCTACCAAATTTATTTTATATATGGAGGATACGTAAATGTTTAAAAATGAGTATCTACAAAAGGTTTATGCTGACGTTGAGAAGAGAAGCGTCGGCGAAAAAGAGTTTCTTCAGGCAGTAAAAGAGGTTTTGGAATCTTTAGAGCCGGTTATCGAAAAACGTCCTGACTTGGTTAAGGCAGGTGTTTTAGAACGCATTGTTGAACCCGAAAGATTCATTCTGTTTCGTGTAAGCTGGGTTGATGATAACGGTAATGTTCAGGTTAATCGCGGTTACAGAGTACAGTACAATTCCGCGATCGGTCCTTACAAGGGTGGCATTCGTTTCCATCCTTCCGTTAACGCTTCTATAATGAAGTTCCTTGGATTTGAGCAGATATTTAAGAATTCTCTTACAGGTCTCCCCATGGGAGGCGGTAAGGGCGGCTGCGATTTTGACCCCAAGGGTAAGAGTGATAACGAAATCATGCGTTTCTGCCAAAGCTTTATGACAGAGCTTGCTAAGCACATCGGCGCAGATACCGACGTTCCTGCAGGTGATATCGGCGTTGGCGCAAGAGAAATCGGATTTATGTTCGGTCAGTATAAGCGCCTCCGCAACGAGTTTACCGGCGTTCTCACCGGTAAGGGTATCCCCTACGGCGGCTCTCTCGCAAGAAAAGAAGCTACAGGCTTTGGTCTTTGTTATTTTACCAATGAAATGCTTGGTGCTGCAGGCGATAGCTTTGAGGGTAAGAGGGTTGTAATTTCCGGTTCCGGCAACGTTGCTCTTTACGCATGCCAGAAGGCTACACAGCTTGGTGGTAAGGTTGTTGCAATGTGCGACTCTTCCGGGTACGTTGTTGATGAAAACGGCATCAACCTTGACGTTATGAAGCAGATAAAGGAAGTTGAACGCGCAAGAATTAAGGAATACGCTGAAAGAGTAGAAGGTGCAAAGTTCTTTGAAGGCTGCAAGGGTATTTGGACCGTTCCTTGTGATGTTGCTCTTCCCTGCGCTACCCAAAACGAGCTTGACGGCGAAAGCGCTAAGGCTCTTATTGCAAACGGCGTTAAGTACGTTGCAGAAGGCGCTAACATGCCTTGCACTCCCGATGCAGTTGAAGCGTTCCAGTCTGCAGGCATCCCCTTTGGTCCCGCAAAGGCTGCAAACGCAGGCGGCGTTGCTACCAGCGGTCTCGAAATGAGCCAGAACTCCATTAGACTTTCTTGGAGCTTTGACGAGGTTGACGAAAAGCTTCACGGTATAATGAAGGGTATATACAAGGCTGCATACGAAGCATCCGTTGAGTATGGCTGCGAAGGCAACTTGGTTGCAGGTGCAAACATAGCAGGCTTCCTCAAGGTAGCTGAAGCTATGAAGGCTCAGGGCGTTGCTTATTAAAACGACGCTTTAAAATACCGTTAAAGATAGTAATTGCATTAATTTATATCAGGCCAAGCACGCCCCATCGAACTTTTGTTCGATGGGGCTATTGACTTTTTAAACACCTCGTGATATAATAAATATGTAAGAGGGAATCATCGCTTTGCGCTTTCGCGCCCGAATTGGGCTCGAAAGCGTTTTTTTATGGAAAGGAAATAAAAATGCAAGAAATATTAATTACGGTAAAAAACAAAAAAGCAATTGTACCTGAGGGAACAACTATTCTTACCGGTAACAGCGGCATAAAGGCGCGCTTTGTTTTTGATGGTGAGTGGGAAGACGTTGGAACAAAAACTGCTCGTTTTATTTATTCAGACGGCTATTACCACGACGTTATATTAATCAACGATTGCTGTGATGTGCCCCCTATTTATAACACCGCTTTTGTAATGATAGGTGTTTTTGCAGGGGGAATAAAATCAACCGCTTCGGCAAGGATAGAGTGCGTGAAGAGCGTATTGGATGAATCGTGGGATAAAACCCCAACGGTAGATAAAACGTCCTACGCCATGCTTTGCGAACTTATAGACACACGTGTTCCCACAAACGATAAATCGGGTCAGATTTTGGTAACGGGTGAAGAAGGTGTAAATCATTGGGAAGATAAAGTGACAGGTGGTTATGGAGGAATAATGAGCCCGGTTCAGCTGATTCCCGAATACGCCTACAGCAAGGATGATTGTGCCGATAAAACAAAGCCGTACTTACTGCCTGACGGCTTTATATATGGATATGCAACCAAAAGCGTAACAGTAGAGCCGACAAACCAGATACCGTTATCTGTTAACGCCGAGGGCGGACAATACAAGGGTGCTAACGGCGAAGATGGTTATAAGGTGGGGTATAGATTAAACTCAAGCGGTGCGGAAACAGCTCAAAGTGGATGGTGTGTATCAGGCTTCATTCCGGCAAAGTTTGGTGATACCTTAAGGTTTTCGGGAATTACCGGAGACGCAAGTAGCACAAATACAAGAGTCTGCTTTTATGATGCTT
>JAFQKR010000080.1 GCA_017396825.1 Clostridia bacterium | reverse complement strand
GCGGCTGTTAACCGCAGGGTCGTTGGTTCGAGCCCAACAGGGGGAGCCATAAGAAACCTCGTTCTTACGAACGAGGTTTTTTTATCCATTATACACTTAAAGGTTGGTGATGAAAATGCCAAATCATACATATGATGTGGAAGTTTATAATAACATAATGCAAGCAGAGTTGAATGAATTATTGGTGATCGGAGCTCTACTATTGATAGTTTTGATTGCTTTGGTAGTTTATTCTGTTGTTTTAATAAGAGAAGATAAGAAAAAGAAATTTCCATATATACAATTGATTGGTGTGGTTATGGTCTCGGTATTTTTGATTGTTTCTTTTGGGTCATCGATTGTTACTTATTCTACAGACCTTCATGAAGAAGCATATATCCAATATGAAGGACCTGCAGCTATAAGCAAAAGGCGAAAAGTTGTTTTTGGAAACATACCGACTTGGTATAACGAATATTATGTTTCGTTTAATAATAATGGTGAAAAGGTTGAGTTATCGACAAGAAAAGATTATGAGAAGGAAGGAAACATAGAACAATTATATATTGTCTACGCTAAAAATTCTGGAGTCATTTTAGAATTTGCAGAATGAAGTTGCAAAATGAAGAATATCTAGGAAAAAATAAAGAAAATCAGGTTTATAATTCTGGACGGATGGCCATAAACGAAAAAGTGCAAAATTATCTAACAAAGCTGTAACGTTTTCTATAATGTAAAATCTAATATACGTAGAGAAACAAAATTGTCAGCAGATAAAGGAGTAGATGGCCATATGACGAAGAAAATAATTATCGGTATTTTTTTAACGCTTATTTTAACTACCGCTATTATTTACGTTGTAGGTGCTATTAATTCTTATAATTACGAAGTGGCAAACGACGATATTTTAGTAGGATTAGGCGCAGCTATGATAATAATCGTTGGCGGATTTGTGGTTTTTTACGAATTGGATCTGTTTTATACCGTTTATTATTTTTTTCTCAAACCGAAAACTATAACAAAATCAATACTTAACGTTTTTTCTAATTTAACTTTATTGGCTGTGTTTTTTACTGATTCTATAGCACACTTTCTATTTGAGTATGTATCCGAAATCTTTGGCGAAGAAAGTATCTTGTTATTTGCTTTGTTTTTTATATATATTATTTTGCGAATTATTTCTATCGTAATTCCGGTTAGACAATATTCTAAAGAAGTGTAAAAAATCGTTTTTTTGACCGGTTCTTTTTTTCACAAGAGGGACAAAATAAAATCCGTTTTCGTAAGATGACGGATTTTTGTTTGTATTATACATTTTTCATTATTCATTAAATAAGAACGGCTATCAAATGAATAATGAAAAACGAAACCGCTTACGTTGATGAGTAATTAATGATTATTGCGCCTTTGCTGCTTTTGTGATATAATACACCCAAGGCGGTGATGATATGGCTTTTAAAACAAATCCATATTTAGAAGAATTGGAAAAGAAACACCCGAAATTGTTTTTCATAATAAGTTTAATTATTTCGGTATTAGTTTTAGCTGTTGGTCTGTGGTATCTATTTAGTTTCAAAGACGATATAAATGAAGATAAAACAGTCCCCATCTTAATGATTGTATTGGGAATTTTAGGTCTACTTTGCACAGTGCTTTTGAAAATAATAAAATCAGGTTTTTAGATCGGTTCCATTTTACGTGTCGATCCCACAGTGTACCACAAATCAAGCGTTTGTCAACACTTTCTTGGCAAACTCAATTACGGTACAGAAGATGGAATAACAGAAAATAAACAAAATTATTTGAAAGTAACAGGCCGCGGTTTAATGGGCGGATTCCAGTTAAGCGCAGGTCACTGGGAAGATTTGATGAGCGCAGATTATACTGCTTGCGGTGTTGGCGTTTACGCGGTGCGAGTGAGCGAAGATAGATTTAACACTTACATCTGCGTACTCACACTGGACAAACTATACGGTGCAGATGCAGCTTGATAAAAAAGCGACAACTAAATATCAAAGATAACAAGACGGTTAACGTAAAAGTTGGCCGTCTTTTTACATAGAAAAAATCTCACAGAAAGGACTTTTAGTTATGAGCAAGAAAATTTTAAGCTTAATGCTGGCGCTGCTCGTAATAGCGAGTGCTTGGCCTTTTCTATTTCAACTAAACTTGTCTTTTAGGCGGGATAAATTCATCTTCGCTGGTGTGGTTTTTATTTTTTTGTGTGTAAATCCTTGCAAGAAACTATTTGATGTGATATATATATAGTTACTATGTTTGATAAGGGAGCATTAAATGTTATTAGTTGCCAATATTATTGGAATTATTGCGGTTGCTATGTTCGTCTTAAGCTATCAATTTAAGACACGGCGCTGGATCATTGTTTTTAACGGCGGCTCACGCGTTTTTTACGTTTTGCAATATATTTTTTTAGGTGCTTTTGAGGGGGCCGTGCTTGATATAGTTGCACTTTTGGTCACACTGCTTGCCGAACAAAGGGAGCGAAATTGGTTAAAAAAATATTACAAATTAGGAATTGTTGCATCTAATCTGTTCATTGTAGCAATGGGTTTAACGTTTTATAAAAACATTTTCAGCCTTTTGCCAATAATTGGTGTTGTTTTTGAAACCGGTGCCCTTTGGTTGACAAGTGAAAAGAAAATAAGGATGCTTTCGTTTTTCGGGGCTCCCTTTTGGCTTGCATATAACCTATTAGTAAGTGCTTACGGTTCCGTTGCAGGGAACGTAATGACGATGGTTTCAATAGGCCTTGCTATATATAGATATGATATATCCAAAAAAGAATAATTATTATTAAACCTTCTATCCTACCCCGCAAGCGTTTGTGTTGCTTGGTGCATGAAAGGAATATGAATGTTATGAAACAAAGACGAAATGCGCTGACAGTATTGATTTCGGCCTTTTGTATATTGCTTTTGGGGTGTATTATGCCCTTTGTTTGCCGAAACGTTTTTACATCCTACAACGGTGAGATGGGTATTATCGGCGGTGCCGATACCCCAACTTATACGCTTATGCTAACAAAACTGTTTGGCGGTTTGCCTATCGTCTTGATTTTATTGGGGGTTAGTTTACTTCTTTCCTCGTGCTTTTGTCTGTTGTTTCCGCAAACCGTCAAAAACTATTGCAACAAAAACTCTACTGCCATATCATTAGCGCTTTCTGCTGTCTCTGCTTTGGCACTTTTTTGTGTATTTATATGGTTTGCAATAGTTACATTTAATGAGATGTCAAAACACCCCATCGAATATCCTGTAAGTATATCCCTTGGAGTGCTTTCCTTTGTTGCATTTGTTGGTTTAATCTTTTTGTATTTCAAGGAGCGTAAAACTAATTGGTCAGTTAAAGGGATTATAATTGATGTTTTAACCTATGCTGTGTATTTACCAACCTTTTTCTTTGCTGTTTCGTGGTTATACGAAATAGTCACTTGATATTAAGCAATAAGCAATTTGTTTTGTAACTTCTACACAGTTGGGTTTGGATGTTTTGTAAGAAAACGAGGGTTTAAAATGGGCTTCTGTAATTTTATTAGAAGAATGGTAAAGCACCGAAAATCGGTAAATAAGGGGATCGGCGACATGAAGAAAAAAGAAGCGCTTTATATGAGTATGACACACAAAGAACTGTCTTCTCTGTCCGATGACTGCTTTTTTGAAGCCATAATGTATAGAACAGAGCATTGGGTCGGTCTTTATGAACAATGGGAGGAAGGCGTTAATTCCTTAAACCCTTATCAAAAAATATTCTATTCAGTAAATTGGTTGGCAGCCGAAGTCAACAACGGTGGGCTTTGTCAGTTTTTTGTTAATTCAAGCCGTATGGTTGCGCCATATGTAAGCGAGTATATGAGCGCGATAGGCGCCATGGAGCATAAGAAGCTCTTTGATAAATTCGTTTCCGATAACAATATAGATTTGAATAACCTATCATCCTTTGACGTTGACAGTTTTGAGGAGTTTAACGAGCAAAGTGAAAGATATCCTTTTGACGAATATGACGACGCTTTCTTTAATTTGACCCCACTTGAAGAATACCTAACGCAATTTGCAAAGGAACACTTAGAACATTTTTAATTTATATATTCTAAAGACATTTTGTAATAACAGAACGGCAGAATATACTCGCAGGTCTTCGTTGTTGATAAATCTTCTCTCGGAAACCGCGGAGAGAACTATCGGTAAAAGCCCGTGCTCGGTTTGAGAAAGCCGAGCAACGGGCTTTTTTGTAACGTTTTACTGCTTTTTGATATCTAATAATAAAAATGGTATAAAATAACGCAAAAACATAATTCTCTCTTGACAAGCGGAGTCTAATGTGATAGACTACACTTAGAGAATATAAGGAGGCGGAGTTATGTTTTTAACTAAACAAGCCATAAGAAAAATAATCATCCTGTCTGCAGTCCTTTTCGGGCTGGGTACGCTTTTGGTCTTGCTTGGCGTTTTATCAAACGTGTTCGACACTCCAAGTAATTATCTGTTTGTTTTTGGAGGGTTTGAATATCTATTTTGTGTTTTTTATATATTCACCGGCCGTTATTCAGAGGGGAAGGCAAAGCTTATTAATTCAGCAACCAAGCTTATACGCAACGAGCTTAAGCCTGCTGAGTTTCTGATGGAGTACAATGCCATAAGGTTTTCAAATGACCTTGTCGTAAATAAGCCGGATTTTGACGTTTTGCAGAGAGTGGCCACTGCATACGACCTTTTAGACGACGAGGAAAACGCCCTTCTTACCGTAGAACAAATGATAGCCACGTCAAAAGGTAAAAAGAAAAACCGCGCCTATCTCCTAAAAGCCTCCCTTTTATATTCAAACGGAAAAACAGAGGAGGCAGAGGCGCTGTTCTTTGGGGTGCAAAAGCAAAAACTGGACGTTATATCAAAATCCCTTTGCGATACCATATTAAAAGGAGACCGTGCCCTTGTTTTAGGGGACTATAAGACTGCCGAGGCGTTTTTTCTTAAATCTCTTACTCAAAGTTTTCCAAAGGCTGATAAGTTAATGACGCTTATTTATTACCATAAACTGGGTGAGATATACGAGAAGACCAAGGAACCTCAAAAGGCGCTTTACTACTATCAATATTGTATAGAGAACGGTGGGGCAACGGCTATAAGGCGTAACGCCGCAGAGTCCATAGCTCGTTTGTCTAATCCTGCCGTGTAAATTGTTGCTTTATGGAAAAGTACGCGGAAATTTTGAAAGAAGTAAAAAACAGTGAGATAACTTCCACTGCTATATCCATAATAGTTGTACTTGCTGTTATATCGGTTATCTGGGTAAGCGGATTTGTTTATTTTAAACGGCAAAAGAAAAAACGCCCTAAAAAATACGGCACTGCAAAGCAAATAAGGCTTCGCAGACAGAGCCTTTGGGCGGGGATAGCCTTGACGGCGATAGCCGTTGGCTTTGGCGCGTTTTTGCTTTTTGATACGGCAAGTTTGGTATCGGATATAAATAAGGACGTTAGCAATGGCTCCTATCTTACCTATGAAGGCGGCTGTACCGTAAGGCGCGATTCGCGTTTTCTCCATTTTGTTCGCTACGACAGATGGTATCAGGTTGAGTTGGATAACGGGCACTTTGCGTTGCTTTATATGGACAGCTTTGCGGAATGGGCGTCAACGGATGTGGGCCCCTTTGAGGGCAAGGTGGTATACGGAAAAAACAGCCTTATAGTAGTTGATGTCGATCAATGAGGACATAAATGAAGAAGAAAAGACAACACGCATTAAATAAACTTTTTTATTTTTGTATCATAGCCGCCCTTTTTTGTGCGGAGGTTTCCTATGGTATGTTTACGGAGGTAGATACTTGGACGGGCGTTATTTTTGTCATAGCCGCTGTTGCCGCGGCATGTGTTTCCGTCTTTACCCCCTTTGTATATACTTTTGACGATGAAGGCGTATCACTTCGTTACTTGTTCCTCCCTAACGAGCGTTATCTTTGGAAAGACGTCTACGCCATTGAGGTAGAGGATTTAGGCGGCACAAGGCGCTCGCTTATTGATTTTTTCTACGCCGGTGTTTTCAGCATTTACGGCAACACCGTGAGCGAGCCAAGATTTTACATGAAAGGGCGTATTCGCAAAAGCTTTCGCACAAAGCGCCTCCTTGAAAAGTACTGGGACGGTACCATAACGGGCTACTTTCTTGAAGACGTAAAAAAGTGGTTCAATAAACGAAAAAAGAAAAAAGGAAAAGAGATAGAACAGCACTTTACCGATGAGATAGTTCCCCTGGAACGGGAGGTAAGAGCCGAGGCGAGAGAGTACGTTGCACCATTTATAGAAAAAGCCAAGGAACAAGGCCTCGACCTTAGGACAGAATACTTATATGTTACAAGAAACATGGAGGAGCTTAGATCCCGCCCGGACGAAGGGTATACGTATACTCTTATGACAGAGATATCCCGTTTTGGGGAGGAGGACGAGGACCGTATGGTGGTTTTCAGCACGGATTTAATACATGTGCGCCTTGGCAAAAGGGGATATGTAGGTGTTAAATGCGAAGCCGCAGGAGAGGATTTTGAATTTACCGCCTCAGATGTGTTAGATGAGATCAAAGAAAAGGGCATAGATGCTTATTGCTACGGCGAGGCTTGATCTTTAAAGAGGTTATAATATGGCTGATAAAAGGAAAAGGGTCGCCATAACGGCGGCTATAATAGGCATGGCGGCGGTTTTGGTTGCTCTCGGCGTGCTTTACGCCGTGGTGGACTCCTTCTTGTGGGGCGTAGTCTTTCACGTTTACGTTAAGATTTTACTGCTTCCCATAGCCGTAATCATTTGTAAAAAATTCTTAGAGAACGAAATACCCAAAAACTATAAAAAAGTAACCGCCTTGTGTACGGGGCTTGTCTTTGTGGATCTGGTTGTAGTGGACACAATCAGATACGTGGCAAGCGGCGGCGTTACCACAATGCTGTTTTTGCCCTTTTGTCTACCTGCTATGTTTATGGTAATATCTTTTTATTCCGCTAAAGAAAGAGGCGTGGATGAAAAAGCAAACGGCAGGCTGACCGGCATCGTGGGCATACCGCTTTTGCTCCTTGCAACCTTTTTTGAGATAGCGTCTTTTTGGTGATGGAAATGAAAAACATTTTCAAAAAAGTGCTTAAACTCCTTTTGTATCCCGTAGTCCTTTTGGTAGGGCTTTGTGTGGTAATTTTATTTGCGTTATATCTTCCTTTTGATTATTTTAAGTACAAACGCTCTGCCTATTGTAAGACGGAGCGCAAAAAATACAGACCTTTCGCCGCATTTTCCGTTAATTTTGAGGTGTATAACAAAATAGCGGCGCAGGGGCTTCCCATAAAATATTTACCCTCCGAGGAGGAAGACGATATTTCATGCGGCGCTTTTGTTTTCAATAAAACTCTTATTATTATAAATTTCTTTTCTTTTACTTATGATGTCCAAAGGAATCTTTGGTGTTGTGAATATTGTGATAATGATGAGATATTTACCTTGGATCAGTACATTTCTTCCGAGTTAGAAAAGATAAACGCAAAGCACGCCGATATTGAAAAGGCAGTGGTTTTGATAGACTCAGAGGAGATAGCAGATTGCTTTCTGGAGGAGGCAAAGAATGAGAGACGCTTTTTGGTATCCTACGGTAACGTAGGCGAAGCGCTTAAGGCGTTTTGTGAAAAGGAAGGTGACGGTATGTGAAAAAAGCCTTTTCAATAGTATTTTTCGTGTTGGCGATATAACCCTTGTTTTTGTCGCAGTTGTTTCTGTCAGCGGTATAATTGCAGAGACAAACGCTGTTTCCGCTATGTCGGACCCCCATCCCATCGACATGCTTGGCATAGGCATGCTTGCAGCACTTTGCTTAATTGTGATGTTCGGCATATCCGCGTTGGGCGCTGTGTTTGCAGGTGTAGGCGCAAAGCTGGCGCAGCAAACGGTGGTAAAAAAGGCTCCGGCATTCTGCTTTGCATCTTTATCATAAGCGTTTATTTGTGTGTCTTTATTCTTATAGTTCCAAAATTTTAAATAAAGGAGTAAACCATGAAATTCAGATTTAACGTAAACATAAACGATAACGATTATTATGACTTTAATAAGTTCCATAACACAAGGTCGCCCTACGGCAAAAAGCAGATGACAAGCATCAGAATCATTTTTGCGGTCTTCGGGCTTTTGTATGCGGTGTTTACCACGGTTAGCGATGGCTTTGACCCTTATATGCTTATAGCCTTGCTTATTGTTTTTTCCTTGCTTATCGTATTCTTCCCAAAACTTTTTATGTTGGTTTTAAAGGGCAACATTAAGGCCATGAAAAAAAACAGCAAAATGGCGTACACTCCCTCCTCTGTTATGGAGTTTTACGACGACTTCTTTTGTGAAAGCGCCGAGGAAACAAGCACCAATTACAAATACTCCATCATCGAGCATATAAGCGTCGTTGACAACAAGGTTATTTATATACATATCAACAGCGTTATGGGGCTTATACTTCCTTTTGCTTCCTTTCAATCAGCAGAGCAAATGGCGGCGTTTTTTGAATTTATCAAGACTAAGTGCGCTAACATAAGGTATTATTAAAACAGGAAAAAGTATGAAAAGAATAGACCTTAAGGAACTGAAAGAAAAGCGCACCAAAGCCATTGCAGCCTTTTGCGTTTTTATGGTGCTGTTTCTTGCGGTTCTTATTCTCCCGTTGTTTTCCCATGCGGGAGAATACGAAAACCTTTACGAAAAAGAAATAGAGGTTTCAAACTTTCGATGCGAATTCATACCTAAATTGTCAAGGTATGGCAGCAGTAGCTACCGTTATTTCCTTACAGCAACAGACGGCTATGTATACAATCTGACGGGAGATTTTGATTACGGTGAGGTGGTGGAAACGCTTACCAAAGGCACCGTAGCAACCATCAAATGGTACGAAGGGACCCTGTTTACAAACTACGACCACGCCGAGGTGGTTACGGTAAACGGAAAAGAGATAGTAAGCTACGATAACGATGAGGTTATGAGTTGGTGGGGGTATCTTATAGTGATACTTGTGGGTAGTGTTTTGGGCTTTGCCGTCCTTTGGCTTTATCTTGAGCATTTGGACAATTTAAAAACGATGCAGGAAAAAAGGGATAGGCGTATTGAAAAGAAATACGGTAAGAAACGTCATGAAGGGAAATAAGTTTTACAAACGATCTCGGTTTTACTTCACTCTTTCAGCGCTCTATTTTGCGTTTTTGCTTGGCGTGGTAGTTTTACGGAATCCCGATTTCACAAACCCCTATATCGCCGCCTTGCTTTTACCGCTGTACGTGTTTACGACAGTCTTTGCCGAGCTTTGGCAAAAAGAAAACAAAAGGGAATACAATAAGTGGTTTACTCGCGGTGCTGTGTTGCTTACCGTCGTCCTGCTTGTCTCCTTTAAAGAACTTATCTATTGACAAAACCCTCCTTTAAGGAGGGTTTTCATCTTTAGTTCAACACTGAAAACAGTTCTATAAGCTCACTCATTGCACCTACGGGCAAAAAGCAGTCTTGGTTGTCGGCAGCGTATATTTCTTCGCCGCTATCATATAGTACACTTATCTTTGCTCCGTATTCGTCGGAGATGCCGCTTACAAAGTAGTTGGTTCCGTTGTAAGTTGCCAAATTGTATTTTGCTATTATCTCTTGCAGCCTCGTCATGAAATCCACGTCTGCCTTCACCGTTTTCTTGCGGTTGCTTATGAAAGCGCTTCCGTCTTTAAGCACCGCTTTGAAGGTGAAAATCCCTTTTTCGATATCCTCGGCTTCTGCATAGAGGGTGGAAAAACGGCATTCAAAGGCGGTTACGGATGCGGAGAGTATAACCTTTGGTGCATTAGAATCGGTCTTGTTCTTTACCGCTCCGTCAAGCTCACCCGTTGGCTCATTTTCCTTTTTTATAAGTGTCTTTATAAGTTTCATTTCCACCCCTCCTATATATTCATTATAACGCAAAAGAGCCCTTTTGTCCACAAAAATATGTTGACAAGGAGAGGAAAGTGGTATAAAATATCAAAAAAAGAGTGATGGTGTGATATGATAGGGAAGTATTTGTTAGAAGCTATGGAACTTATCGGAACCGTAGCCTTTGCAGTGTCGGGAACCTTGGTTGCCATAAGCCATGGACTTGACCTTTTCGGCGTTATAATAGTCGCTTGTACTACCGCGGTGGGCGGCGGGATGATAAGAGATTTGCTTATGGGTGTTACTCCGCCTGCTATCTTTTATTCACATACCACTCTGCTTATAGCCTTTTCGGTTGCCATAATCGTTTTCGCCATCGCTTACGTAAACATAAAGCGTTTCAAGGGGCTGGTTGATAGGATAGAGCATATAAACATAGTGTTTGATGCTATAGGTCTTGCCGCCTTTTCAGTGGCAGGGGTTGAGATAGCATGTAATGCGGGCTTTGAAAAGGATATACTGTTTTCCATAACTATGGGCGTAATAACGGGTATAGGCGGCGGAGTTCTGCGCGACGTGCTTGTTAACGAAAAACCATACGTGCTTACCAAGCATGTTTATGCCGTTGCATCTATCTTAGGCAGTAGCATATATTATATCCTCGTAAGCTGTACCCACTATCTGGTAGCGGCAACCTTTGTTTCTGTGGTAATTACCATAACTATAAGGCTTCTTGCGGCAAAATACCGTTGGAAGCTTCCAAAAATTGATTTATCTAAGGGAGATTGAATTTTAAATGCGCCATGATATGCGTTTGCAAAGAGAGCCCTTTGAGCAGATAAAAAGCGGTAAAAAGACTATTGAACTGAGGCTTTATGACGAAAAACGACAGAGGATAAGAGTTGGAGACACCGTTACTTTTACAGCCGCAGATGCTTCCGACGACAGCATAGCGGTAAGGGTCGAAGCCCTTCATCGTTTTGCAAATTTCCGTGAGCTGTTCGATGCGCTTCCCATGGAGAAATGCGGCTTTAAAACCGGCCAAAACTCCGAGGTTATGGAGGACTATTATTCCAAAGAGGAACAAAGCCGACATGGTGTTGTGGGGATAGAAATTAAAGTGCTTTTTTGAAAACAAAAAGCGTAATAGGTATTGAAATTCGAAAAAAGAAGTGGTATAATCAAGTGATTTAATTTGCAAAGTTTGGCTATCAGTGAGCAAAAGGCGCTTTTTGGCGTTTTTAGTTGATTGGCTTTATTTTAGAACGGCGGTGCTTTTAATGGATAGAGCAGAAAACTCCAGAAACGAGTATTACACTATTGATCTAACTCATATAATAAAAGTTATTTGGTCTAAGGCATGGGCTGTAGTTTTGGCAGCATTGCTTGTAGCGGCGGCTTTCTTCTCCTACGCTTCCTTCGCCATAAAGCCCAGTTATTCCTCGTCTATTTTGCTTTACGTTAACAACAGCTCCTTTTCCTTGGGCAGTACGGAGTTTACTATTTCTTCTACTCAGCTTTCTGCGGCTCAAAGCCTTGTTAAGACCTATTCTGTTTTGCTTAACAACCGTACCACTCTTGAGAGAACTATTGAAAAGGCAGGGGTTAATTACACCTATAAGGAACTTTCTTATATGATAGAGGCCGCTCCGGTTAACACCACTGAGGTTATGAGGGTTACTGTTACCACTCACGACCCCTATGAGGCGGCAAAGATTGCAAATTGCATTGCCGAGGTGCTTCCCATAAGAATTTCCGAAATAATAGAAGGTGCTTCCATGGAGGTTGTTGACTCTGCGGTGCCTAACTTGCAGAAGGTTGCCCCCAGTGTTACCTCTTACACCGTTCTTGGCTTTTTGCTTGGCGCATTTGCGGCCGTTGCCGTTTTGGTTGTTGTTGCCGTTAGGGACGATTCTATTCACGACGAAGAGTATATTCTTAAGAATTACGATTATCCCATACTTGCAAAGGTACCCAATCTGCATACCCCCGGCGCAAAGGAATACGGGTATTATTCCAGCAGAAAAAAGTCATCTAAATAATTCGGGGGTGTTTAAATGGGATTGTTCAGTAAAAACAAAAAAAACAACTTGTTTTCTCAAGGCGATATAAAAAAGACGTTGCATAAGAATTTGGAATTTACCGCTATCGAGCAGTACAAATTGCTTCGTGCTAATCTTAGCTTCACTCTTCCTGCAGACGTTAAATGTCCGATAGTGGGCGTAACCAGCTCAACAAGAGGCGAGGGGAAAAGCACCACCGCTATAAATCTTTCTTACGTTTTGGCTGAAAGCGGCAAAAAGGTGCTTCTTATAGACGGAGACCTTCGTATTCCCAGTATCGCTAAGAAGATGGAGATAGATAGTACTCCCGGTCTTACCGATTTGCTTATGGGCTACGATAACTATCAGTTAAGCACCTTTAAGTCAAAACTTCTTGACAATTGGTTCATTCTTCCTTCAGGTGCATTGCCTCCCAACCCTTCGGAGCTTCTTGGTTCTTCCAGAATGGAAACAGTGCTGAAGGTGCTGTCCGAGATGTTTGATTGCATCGTGGTAGACCTTCCTCCCGTTAACATAGTTTCGGATGCAATGGCAATATCAAACTATATTACCGGCATGATAGTGGTTGTAAGAGAAAGCTACACTGAAAAGAAGGAGCTTGAAACCTGTCTAAGACAGCTTAAACTGTCAAACGTTAAGGTTTTGGGCTGTGTAATAAACGGTGCAAACAGCGGTAAGGGCTCTTACGGTAGATACAAGAAGTACTATAAGTATTACAGATATTCAAGTTATAAATAAGGGACAACCTTTATGATCGATTTTCACAGCCATGTTCTTCCTCAGGTTGATGACGGCAGCCAAAGTATTGAGGAAAGCTGTTTAATGCTTAAAAGCCTTTTGGAGCAGGGAGTAGATACCGTCCTTGCCACTCCGCATTTTTATGCCAATTCCGATAGCGTAGCTTCTTTTCTGGAGAGACGTAGTGCGGCTTATGAGGTTTTAAAAGAAGAGACTGCTGACGCACCGAAACTTTTGCCGGGGGCTGAGGTCAGGTATTATGAGGGGATAAGCAGGCTTGAAGGTCTTAAGGACTTGCGCGTGGAAAACACCGACCTTTTGCTTTTGGAAATGCCTATGGCTAAGTGGAGCGAGTATACGGTAAATGAATTGCTTGCAATATCCAGAGCTAAAGAGTATAAACCGGTTTTGGCGCATATCGAGCGTTGTTTTGATTTTCAGGGCGATGGAGTATGGCAAAATTTATTGGAAAACGACCTTATGTTTCAGGTAAACGCCTCTTTCTTCTTATCTCCCATTACAAGGCGCAAGGCTCTTAGGCTCTTAAAAAAGGGCTTCGTGCATTTCCTTGGCTCCGATTGCCACGATATGGAAACAAGGCCTCCTCGCATAGGTCCTGCATATAAGCTTTTGGAAAAAAAACTTGATGCGGATTTGTTCCGCAGGTTTGTAGAGTACGGATATAATTTTGTTAAATAATCACTATATAACGAAAGGAAAATTTTAAAATGAAAAAAACACTGATCTTTTTTATGGTTTTGGTTATGTCTTTTTCCGTTAGCATCTCTGCTTTTGCGGCTCCTAACGGCTTTACCGTAAGCCCCGGTGCAAACATGGCGCCCGAGCTTGTTGAGTACGACAAGGACACCCTTGACTGTTTGGCTACTCTTATAATTACTGCTTATGCAGACCGTTTCACTCTTCCTGAGGAAACCCGTCTTGTTTTAGAAAAGGCGTACGCAGATATCGTTGCTGCTGACGACCTTTCCACACTTACCTCCGAACTCGCTACCGTTGCTAACGCACTTGGTGTCGATACTGAGATTTTGGCAGTAAGTGACCTTTTCGATATCAGCTTTTATGGCTGTGATGATCACGAAAACCACGGCGGCTTTTCCATCAAGGTTAAGCCCGAATCTCTTCAGGGCTTTGTAGGGCTTCTTCACCTTAAAGACGGCAAGTGGGATGTTGTTGACGACGCTAAGGTAGAGGCAGACGGTGAGCATCTTACTTTCTCCGTTGATTCTCTTTCTCCCTTTGCTATAGTTGTGCAGAGCGATGAAGGCTCCGAAAAGCCTCCTCACTCCGGCGACAGTTTGCCTTGGGGTGCAATCTTTATGTTTGTTGCCGCTACCGCTGTACTTGGCGTAGTTGTAGCAGGCTCCAAGAAGAAAGCGTAAGCGTTTTTTATGAAAGGCACAAAAACTATCAGCGTTAAGCACATTCGCGCTATCGCCTTGGTCGTTCTGGCTGTCATACTGTTTTCGGTTGCTATTCTTCTTTTTAGAGATTGGGAAAAGAAGCAGGGGCTGTTCCCGGAACAAAGCGGCGTGGTCGATGATGAATTGATTTATAACGGCGAAGAATACGTACTAAAAAAAGATGTGGAAACTTTTCTGTTGATAGGACTTGATACCTTCAGCGGAGCAGAGAACGACTCCGGATATAATAACGATAAACTGGCTGACTTCTTGTTGCTTTTAGTGTTAGATAATAAGGCGTCTACCGTCAGCGCGGTACAGATAAACCGCGATACTATGGTAGAGATCAATAGGCTTGGCGTTGCAGGCGATAAGATTGGTACTGTTAACCGTCAGATAGCCTTTGCCCATACCTACGGCAACGGTAACGAGGTTAGTTGCCGAAATACGGCAGACTCTGTTTCTTCTCTTCTTAACAATGTCAAGATCAATCATTATGCCTCCGTTACCATGGATGCAGTCAGCGAGTTTAACGATTTGCTTGGCGGTATCAGCCTTGAGGTGCTTGACGATTTTTCCGGCATTGACGACAGTTTGAAGCAAGGCGAGACTGTCACCCTTACAGGGAAACAGGCACTTACTTACGTTCGTACCCGCTACGGTCTTGAGGATAGCAGTAATACTCGAAGAATGGAGCGTCAGCGTCAATACTTGAACGCTCTTTACGATAAGACCAAGACGGTTTCTGAAGACGATACTAAGTTTTTGGCAAACGCCGTGTCCGGCCTCTCCAAGCACACGGTTTCCAACTGCACCGTTCACCAGCTGCAAACGTTGTTGGAAAAGGTTACTGCTTACGATACTTTAGATATTCACACGCCTGAAGGTGAGCTTATCAAGGGCGATGAGTATATGGAGTTCCACCCCGATCAAAAGGCTTTGGAAGGTCTTGCGGTGGAGTTGTTTTACACAAAAAAACAGTAATACGTACAAAAGGCTGTTGTCCCAGCGACGGGACAACAGCCTTTTTTGTTTTTATTTATATGTATACTCGCGGTACCCTTGCGGTTATTCCGCACACTATCTCATAGTTGATAGTGCCTATGATGTCTGCCATTTCGCTTACTTCGCCGTCGGCACCGAAAATCTGCACCTCGTCGCCCTCTTGGCAGTCTATACCCGTAAGGTCGATCATGAACATATCCATACAAACACGTCCAAGAATGGGTGCCTTTTGCCCGTTTATCTTAACGCTGTATCTGCCCGAAAGCAAACGGGGCATACCGTCTGCGTAGCCGAACGAAACAACCCCTCGGCGTAAGGTGCCGCTTGCAGTGTATGTGCGGCCGTAGCTTATTGTATCGTCCTTTTCAAGGTCGCCTATTGCCGCAAGTCTTGCACAAACGGTCATTGCGGGCTTAAAAGGGAAGTCCGGTACACTGCGTTCCAAACCGTAAAGACCGATGCCTTGCCTTACCATATCCAGATGCATTTCCGGATATCTAAGTGTACCTGCGCTGTTACAGCAGTGCCTTGTGCCGACCTCCTTGCCCTTTGCCTTAAGGGTATCGATAACCGCAGTGAAGGCGGAGAATTGCTGCCTTGTGAAATCAGCAGTGTCGCCGTCTGCGTCGGCAAAGTGTGTAAATATACCACGAACGTCTATGCCCTCTATATCATAAAGGGGAAGCATCCTTTCGGCACATTCCTCTGCTTTTTGTGCGTGATGGCAATAAAAGCCGAGTCTGCTCATGCCTGTGTCGATTTTTATGTGTATGGCGGGCCTGCCGTCTTTTACAAGCTGCTTTGCGTATTCAACGCTGTCACATGCCTGACAAAGATCATTTTGCACCAAGGTGAGTCTTTCCGCAGGTGCAGTCTTTCCTAAGACAAGGATGTTGCCCTTTATACCGCTTTTCCTTATCTCTGCGCCCTCTTCAGCGGTAGCTACCGCAAAATCGGTAACACCTATCTCCTCCAAGGCCTTTGCTACCGGCACTGCGCCGTGGCCGTAGGCGTTAGCCTTCACCACCGCCAACATACGGCATCCGTCCTCCAACGTGTTCATTACGTTCAGGGCGTTTGATGTAATTGCGTTTAAACTTATTCTTGCTTCTGTACGGTTTTCCATACCGTAGCCTCCGTTGTTATTATGTATTTCCTGCTGTTTATACCGTCGGTAAAATGCAAAATGGACAAACAGCCGTTTTTAGTAATTCCTTTAACTTTAATATCGTCTATACTTGCAGTGATAACACCGTCTCGAAATTCACCTGCCATTTCCAACGTATCAATGGCGGCAAAAAAGTCATCGGCGGCCTTTACAGCAAAATTCCCAACACTTATGCCCATGTCGCCGTACTTAAGCTTATAGCCCTGCTCTTGATCCTTGATGGCTACAAGTCCGCTAACGGCTGAAGGAGCCGTGAAGGTCGCCGTGCTTTGAATATCACCTATCGTTGCCGTAAAGGAAATTTCGGTGTATTCTTCAACTACTTGGTAAGTGCCCTTTTTTTGAAAAACAAAGCCGTTGTTCCCTTTGCATGCGGTAAAGGACAGCATAACCGCGCTGATAAGCGCAAAAAGTGCCAAACGTTTCAGATAAATCACCCAAAATACATTATTTGGCCTATTATTTCCGGTAGCTCTGAGGGGAGCATCGCATAAACGCCCTTTTTACTCGCCAATCGTTCGGCGGCGGCACCGTGCAAATAAACACCCAGACACGCAGCATCAAAGCTGTTCATGCCTTGAGCCAGCAGTGAAGCGATAAGCCCCGCAAGTACGTCTCCGCTTCCGCCTTTTGCAAGCCCCGTGTTTTCGGTAAGGGAGATGCAAAGACGTCCGTCGGGAGCGGCTATAACTGTTTTTGCTCCCTTTAAAACGGTAACAAAACCGTATTTTTTGGCAAATTCTACTGCGGATTCTACGCGGAGACTGTTTATTTCCTCAGCGCTTTTTCCCACAAGCCTTCCCATTTCTGCAGGGTGTGGCGTAATAACGGTTTCGGGGTTAACAGACCTGTATAATTCTATGTCACCTGCTATGCAGTTTATTCCGTCAGCGTCAAGAACAATTGAAGCTTTCGCCTCTAAAAGCAGTTTCTTTATAGTGTCGTCGTGCGTCCTTCCGCAACCACAGCCTATAAGCAATGCATCATGACGTTGAGATAGAATTGCTTTTGCGGTACAGTTGTCGCTTATAATAGGCTCCGCTATGCGGGCTTTGGTAACCGTGGCGCAAGGTACGTCGGTGTAAAGTCTAACCATTCCAACGCCGCTTTTAAGCGCGGAAAGGCAGGCAAGATATGCGGCGCCGCAGGTTTCGGCATTTCCGCAAAGAGCGGCAAGAGTGCCAAAGGTGCCCTTGTGTCCATCAGCCCTTCTTTCGGGCAATAACGCCAAAAGTCTTTCATCTGCAATTGCGGCAAAAGGAGCGTGCCTTTTAATAACCTCTTCGGGGATACCTATGTCTTCTATATATATTTTGCCGCAAAGTCTTGCAGCAGGGTAACTGGCTAAAGCGGGCTTTAGAGCAGTAAAGGTGCAGGTACAGTCGGCTTTTACAGCCAAAGGCGGAAGCCGGGTATCATCAGCGGTAAGGCCGCTGGGAACGTCAACCGCCAAAACAAAGGCGGAGCAGTCGTTTATCGTTCTCACTGCGTCTGCGTTAGCTCCCTCAAGTGTGCCCCTAAAAGAAAAGCCAAAAATACAATCTACCACCGTATCCGCGGCGTTTATCGCTTCTTTTATGTCGCGGCATATTTCGCCGCCGAGATCCTCATAAGCCTTCTTGAATTTAACCGCAAGGGGAGAGGAGGGGCTGTCCACGGAGAATACAGTAACGCCTATCTTCGCTTTTAAAAGAGAAACAGCCAGAGCGTATCCGTCGCCGCCGTTATTTCCCTTTCCGCAGATAATACAGATGTTGCCTTTAAGCCTTCCCAACATCTCAAGACGGCGGAAAAGGGCTAAAGCAGCATTTTCCATAAGCAGCTCAGAGGATACTCCGCAGCTTTCATCCATGGATTTGATGTCAGAGGCAAGGTAAATATCTCTGCCGGTCATTACTTACCGATCCTATAAGCAGAGGAATTGTAAAACTTTAATATGCTGTGGGCTTTTTTCGGAGCCTCAAAATATGCAATACACTTCTCGCCATCTTCATTTTTGAATACGGCGTACAGAATATTGTCTGCGTCCATAGAGGAAACGCAGTGGAAAACCTTGTTGTATTTGCTGTCGTCAGCGGGAGAGGCGGATTTTTCTGCAAAAAGCTCTGCAGTGGAGAGCTTAAAACAGAAAAGTTCTTTTCTGCTTCTGCCACCGTACACAATGTGCATTTGCATGTCGCCGCCGGATATTACGTAGTCGTATTCTATTTTTGTGAACTTCCAAAATATAAAAGCGCCGAAAACTATCAAAACAGTTACCATTGGTATAACTATGACCATAGCGGAAGCAAAGACAGAAAGAACCCAGAAAAGCAAAAGAAATATAGTCAATGCCGAAAGTATGATAACGGCCTTTAAGGTTTTTGTTTTTTTGTTGGGTTTTTCCGAAACGGAATATTCAAGATAGTTGGGGGAGCCTGTATTACCGTACATGTTTTTTACCTCACTGTTGTTTTTCTACTTTACAATAGCACAATCCTTCGGTTTTTTCAAGGTAAAACCGGGAAATAATTACAAAGAAACAAAGTTTATGCCAAACCGAGGCAATTAAGATGTCCGTTTTCCAAAACCGGTGAAAGAAATGTGTAAGGATAGCCTTTGCCGAAAAGCCCGTAGATCACTCCGTCCTCACAAGGGGCAAAGCTTTTAATTTTAACGCAGCTCGGTAGCACACACCTTGAGGTAGAACCGCAACGTGTGTATTCGATAACGTCTCTGTCGCCGTCGTTGTAGGCGAGTAGATGGCCGTTGCAAAGGGGATAGCAGCTGATGAAGGTCACTCCCTCCTCCGCGGTCTTCATTCTTTCGGATGCGTTGCCCTCTCTGTCGGTTAAGTAACAGCCGTCGCGGTATGTCAAAGCAAGCAAACTTCCGCAAGAACTGGGGTAAACCGAAAGCAAAGGCCCGTTGTTGATCTTCGGTGTGAAGCCGTCTATTTCTGTAAGACATTCGGAGAGGGTGTATATCTTATTGGAGCAACTACCCGAAAGGGCGAGTAGCTTTCCGCAGTTGCAAAGGGCGGTAATAAAGCCGTAGGGTCTTTTCGTGGGTAAACAGCAACATTCGTCTACCGAATATATCGAGCATTCAAAGCCGTCAGTGGCAAGTATACGGCCATTACTGAAGGTGCTGCCCTTTACGGAAACACCGCAAGGTAACGAAACGGGTATTCTCATTATGACCTTTAGGTGGAGATTTCCCACCTTTCCTCCTTTGATGTTATATTTTTATAATATGCCGTTAATAAAAATGCGTTATTGGTATTGAAAGAAATGGCCGTTTATGGTATATTTCAGGTGTATTGTACTATCCTAATTAAATGCAGAAAGGTGATTTTGATGAAAAAACTTTTAATTATGTTGCTAACATTATGCTTGTTTTTGTTTTTTTCCTGTGGTGGTAACGGTCAGACTGAAAGCGGCGGCGAAAGTGTTCACTCCTTCGAGTCGAGCGCTGTTAACAGTGAGGAAAGCACCGCTGATACTACTGACGTAGAGGATTCCTCTGAGGAGCGTTCTGAGGAGGAAAGCAGTATGGTGTCAGAGGAAAGCTCTGAAGAGGAGAGCAGTGAAGCCTCAGAGGAAAGCAGTTTTGACTCGGAGGAGTCTTCGTCCTCTGATACGGTGGATGCATTTTGCGGTGGGCGCTTTGATGGAAAAGATAGCGTTAAGGTGGTTGCCCTTGGTGACTCTATACCCCGCGGCTATGGCTTAAGCAACCCTTCCGCGGAGGCGTTTCCGGCTTTGTTTTCGCAGTCTTTAGAGGCAGTGCTTGGAGGCGCAAAGGTTAATTACGCCAATATAGCCGTTGACGGAATGACCACCGGGGGACTCCTGACTCTTTTACAAAACGATTCTTCTGCCCTTAACGGTGCGGATATAGTAGTGCTTTGCATCGGCGCAAACAATATTCTCGGTCCCTTTACAGAAGCTTTGAATGATGCGAACAGTAACTTGTCCGGCGGCGCTACGAACGATTCTCAAGCACTGGGCGCTTTTATGGATGAGTTTAACGCCCTGCTTAAAAGCGAAAAGCTTGCCGCAGATATGAACGTCGGCATAGCAAAGGCGGCATCCGATATTCCTCAGATATTAAAGCTTATAAAGAATCGCGCTCCTAACGCTATCGTTGCTGTGATGACTGTATACAGCCCTTATCACGGTATAGTTATGTCTATTCCTTATCTCGGTAAATCCGTTAACATGGGCGAGGTTTCCGATATGTGGGTTTCCTCTCTTAATACGGAAATACGCAAGGCGGTAGCAGCGGAGGGCTGTCTGCTTGTTGAAACCTACGATGCTTTTGCTGCGGGTGCAGACCTTGTAAATGCAGCATTCAGCCTCGTCCCCTTCAAATTTTCCTTTGACCCTCATCCTACAGTCAGCGGCCACATAAAGCTGGCTAATCTGTATATGGCGTCAATTTCCAATATGTAATAAAAGACTGCGAAGCCTGTAGGCTTTCGCAGTCTTTTCTTTATGCGGTGAATACGGTTTGGTCGTCTTCGGCTCCCAG
>JAFQKR010000079.1 GCA_017396825.1 Clostridia bacterium | reverse complement strand
TGATGACAAACCTTGTCATCAGCTTGGCAGACTGCTGAGAAAGAGTGCAGACAAAACGAACCGAGGCGAAAGCTGTACTGAGTACTGTGAGCCGAGGTTCGTTTTGAGCGAAAAAATATAAAAATATATAAAAATTTCGGGAAAATTTTTCCCGAAATTTTTCACTTTTTGGTAACTATATTTTCTTTTTTCGTGTTCTGTGCCTTTGTCAGCGGTCTGAGCGTTTCCGTAAAAACGGAAACGCTTTTATTTTTAGTCTTCTTTATCAATACCAAAATTGTATATACCGTAGCCTGCGTCGTTCTTAACAAACTCTATCTCCGCTTCGAAAAGCATACCGCTGACGGAAAGGTCTGCATCAAGTTCACAGCAGGAGCCGCCAACGTCACTGTCGTAAACGGAAACGGAAACGCCCGTGTATCTTACTATTTTAACGTCGGAAAAATCAACGTTCAGTTTTGATTCTATCCCTTCGAAAAACGTCTTAAGGTCTACAGGACGGTCGGGGTGCAGATAGGTTGCGGCAAGTTCGTAGTTACCTGCCTTGATTGCGTCGAAAAAACTACTAGTGTCTGCTTTTGCTCTGTCCGCCTTTATCCCGTTACCGCAGGCGGTAAGAGAAAGAAGCAAGGCGGTTAACGCAACAAATATAAATAATGTCTTAGTTATACGTTTCATGGTCTGCCTCCTTTATCGGCGTATCTTCTTTACGGCTTTATTATACCATTTGCGTGGATGCGTGTCAATGCTTTTACACCGAAAGACCTATGACAACTTAAGGGCTTGCATACTTTTGAATTTGCGAATAAACAAACGAGCGCTTATTAAAAAGGCAACGTGCAAAGCAGCAATAAACACCAGCCCTATGCACCATATACAAAGACAGCCTGCCCAAGAAGAAGCCGCACCCTCTCCACGTCCCGCAATAAGCACACATACTCCGATAACGAAAAACAGCAGGGCAAAGAGCATCTGACTTATATACTCATTCACACTGTATTTCGGCGTTACGGCCACGTGGGTAATACCGTTTTCCTCGTGAAAATCCCCCTCAAGAACGGGTCGGATTAAGCCGTGGGTTCCTTTTATATAATTACCGCGTATTTTGAAAGACCCTTTATCAACGATACCGTTAAATGAGCAACCGTCAAGTCTTGAGCCGAGAATAGATTCAAGCTCAAACCTAAAGGTCTCTGCCGGATAAGCACCGGTAAAATGATGTTTTTTCACGGCTGATCCTCCTTTCTGCCGTTAATCGCAACGGACAGGCATTTTAAGGAAACGGAATATACCTATACGGTCGCCGACATTAAGCTTTCTAAGGTCCCCCTTGTATACAAAAACATAGTCGCCGCTTTTGCCCTTATCAAAATCCACCGTGATGGTGCATTCGGTTATGTCGGCGCTTCTTCTGCCGTACAGTCTGCCCGAGCCGCCGTTTGCCGTGTACTGGGTCTCTTTAAAATCCTTTATAGCCGTTACCTTGCCGTATCTGCGCCTTGGAGTAAGAAATAAGTACAGTCTTGTAGCCTTAACGCTTATGCCAAGCCACAAAAGGTACACGCCGACGTAGGGAACACTTAAACCGCACCTGGATACCGTACCCCAAACGAGAAGCCCTAAAAGAAGGGTGGATACAAGCATGATAACTGCGCTTGATATTTCTTTTATTTTTTGGTCTGCCTTACCTTCTGCCTCGCTATACATACTTTCTCCTCCTTTTAATTCTATTCAACGCGCCCCTACGAATCCGAATATATGGGTTTTATATCCCCTGTATCCGGTCAAGAAAATCATTGGGGTTGTTCTTTAAGCTCAAAATGTTTTTTTCTATACACTATAACATTCTTTTTATTCCCAACGCTTATTACGTAAAAATCTTCGTTTATATCAGTGTATTCATAAAGCGTTTTGGCTGACGTTGCGAACTGGTCGGACCACTGATATAACATGCCGGATGGTATGTTATACGTGCCGCTGTTAGCAAATATAAGTTTATAACTTCTTGGGTAAGAAACTCTTTGCCTACCAATAACCACCCCACTTTTAGTGCTCTTTTTTTCAACAACCCAATCCGATGCAATTGTAAAATCTCCGTTTTTGGTTTTCCTTAAGCATAAAATGATTGTTATCAGATCATAATATACTACGATGAGACAAACGGTCCAAAAAATAATAGAGAATGCGGTTTTGAACGAATCACTCGGATCAAAGCATTTTATCATGACACTTCGCATGAGCAAATATAAAAGCGGCATGATCAACAAGAATGGCAGTTCGCCTGTGATGTTACCAAATAAGTGCTTCTTTAAATCTTTTTTGATATTTTCGGTAGTTAAAGTTTCTTTTGTCATCAAACCGACTCCTCTTCAAACGAGTATATCATAAATACTAAAACACAGTACATAAATTTTTCCTATCAGTCCTTATGGACAATAACGCAGGTGTCAAATTTTTTGCAATGGGGGCAGCGGAAGTTGGTCTTTCCAAAGGTAAACAGCGCCACCGCCCTGTGTCTTAAAAAGAAATAAACGTAATGCCACCAGGTCTTTTTAAAATGGCCGCCGCAGTTGGGGCAGGCAAACTCGCTGTTCTTTATTATTTTAAGCCCTCCCCATAGTGGCACCGCATCTGCCGCAGAGGTGTTTAAAAGCCTTTTCAGGTAATACAAATACACCAATTCACCCAGTATCCTAACAACAAGCACGCCCGCAAGTAACAATAGGAAAAACTTTTTTTCGCTTATGCTCACGGTATCTCTGCAAAGGGCAAACACTATAAGCATTGCGAGAGCAAAAGCACCTGTCAATATATTTATTACAATACGTTTCATGGGGGCAGCCTCCTTTTTGTTTCTACGTAAGAATTATAACCCCAAAAAGAACGTTAATAAAGGATAAAAACAGCAAAATAAGGGGGCTTATTTTGCTGTTTTTGTTTTATTCACTTTTTGCGTTTTCGTATTTATCCGCGTCTATCCTGCCCGTGGCAAGCATCTTCTCCACCCAAAGCTGAAGGGTCTCCACCGTAACGGAAATACGCTCCAGCTCCTGCTGAATGGCAACAAAATCCTTCAGTTCCTCGCCCTCTATCTCACCGTCGGCGGTTATCTCTATAAGACGCTCTCTTTGCTTGTTCATGGAGTTAAGAGAAGCAAGCATCTCCAAAACTATCTGAGACAGTTCCTTGCTTTTTATCCGCGGAACGTACTGCTTACCTATGGGGCATTGGTTGGAGCAGTAATAGTTGCACAGGGTGGGAGCCTTGTATTTTTCCGCCATAAGCAGAACCTCGTCGGGACGGGGCGTGGAACGCTCGTTTTCTATCTTCTCTATCCTTTCGGAAGGAAGGCACCCCAAGAGTTCGCTTGCCCCCTCACGGGTCAGCCCCAAAGCCTCTCTGGTGGTGTGATATATGTTTTTGTTCTGTTTTGTAGAAGCGCGTGCCATAGTTGCCCTCCGTACCTTTGCATATAATACAAAAAGTATACTATATTTGATTCGGTTTTGCAAGAGTTGATTTTTCCAACGTTCATCTGTGTAAAACAAAGGCCTAACGTCACACATTAAAATCCGGAAAGTTTTTCGCTTTTCACCTCAGACACAAGTCTTTTATTGTTTCTTAAGGCTTTTGCGCTTTGACAATCTACGATGTAAGCCCCTAATATCATCAATAACGCCGTCCGTAAGCAAAACAACGAACAGCACTGCGGCGTATACCAACTCAACCAACACAAACACGCCTATCCACAGATAAAATCCGTCTTCCACTTGCTTTTTGAACTCGTCAAAGGTTCGATAAACCTCGTTCTCCGTACGGGCATCGGCTATAACAAGGTTTCTGCCAAAAACAGTTAGCCTTTCTTTATACCTTATGGTAATAACGTCCCCCTCGGAAAGGAGTTCCTTAAGTTTTCTGTTGGAATAATTGCCCCCGGTGTCTATGTTGGGGAACCGATATTTGCCGTCAGAGGTGATTATATCAAGTTTGTCGGAGCTTTTTGGACCTCCCCTTATAAACCTCACCTTTTCTATAACCACGTTTTTTTCCGTGGTGTCATCAAGGGTTATGGTCGGCTTTTGGTTTATCATATCGGGCACAAATAGCAGTAAAATAACAATCTGTGCAAAGACGAAAGCCAAAACGTGCTTTTTTAGTTTTCTATTTATGCGCCGTTTAAGACGCTTTATTCTTTTTTCGTTCTTTTCGGCGTGCTTTTCCATTTATACCCCCAAAAGGCTCTTTGCAACCGCAAGTATCTCGCGGGAGTATCTTACGGGCATCTCGTACCATGCGGTATTGCCGTGAACGTGGGTACAGTCAAGCCCCAGCCTTTTCGATAAGCGGATTGCGCGGTATATATGATAGTCACTGCTTATGATAACCGTCTTGTATGGAGTGTCAAACCTATCATCAAGAAGTTCTTTTGAAAAAAGCAGGTTTGTGTAGGTGGAGGTGGACCTTTCTTCCTTGATTATGCTGTCCTTGGGGACTCCTCTTTCCACAAGATATCTCTCCATGGCGAGGGCTTCGGTTATATCCTCTCCTTTTCCTTGACCGCCTGAGACCACTATTAGGGCGTTTGGGTTTTTACGGTAATACCTTAGCGCCGCCTCAAGCCTTGAGGCTAACTGACCCGAAACCACTTCCCCACGCACGCCGCAACCAAGGACTATTACCGCGTCCTCACGGTAGGAGGGGTTGTCTCTGCAGCCGTACACCCCAAGGGCGGCGGCGAAAAGCGCCGAGACGCAAATACCGCCAAGGGCTATACGAAGCCCCACGCGGGTGTAGATACAAAGGTTTATGGGACGGTAAAAGGCACCTGCCGTCAGGAGGAAAAGCCCCACCGCAAGCACGAGGATAAGCCCTGCGTTGAAGTTAACGAGAAAGGACATATAAACGCCGTAGCCGCTGATCAACGCACCTATGGACAAAAGCACTGCTTGAGCCGCCGTGCCGCTACGCAAAAAATCAAACATCCTCATTTTTCTCCTCCTATCCATACATTTTGTAAGCATTTTATTATACCACACACGCCTTCTCCCGTCAACAAAACTGCCGGAAATCCTCGGCAGTTTGATGCAATTATTGATTTTCCTCCATATTCTCTATGATATAAATTAAGTCTTGGTACTCTTTTGTTTGTATAATATAAGCACAATTATTGACGTTGCAATAAGCACCGTATTTATATTCTAAGTCCTTTTCATACAAAACATAGTTAATGTTATCTTTTTTGTAAACAGTGTTTCCTTGATACATATTATCATTTGGTGTAACGTTTGTGTCGATAACAATAATAACACTATCGTTTAGTGATGATATCTGAATATTTTTATCCCCTATGACACTATCAGTTATTCTTACAATTTCAATAACATCACCATCGGGCATTGATGCGGGGTACATAATATTTAAGTTTTCCTTTTCTACAGCATCCTTAAGGCTTGCATATTCCTTGGTTTCGCCGCCGTTATAGAAAGTAAGACCATTCGCTTCCTTTTCGGTACCATCGGGCTGTCTTGCAATTTCGCTTATATATTCAAATAAATTAAAGCCAAATGCGGACGCAACCATAGTGCCGCCTATTACAATGGCAGATACTGCTGCAGCGATAACAAGAGCGCGTTTAAAGCTAAACCTTTTCGTGGGAGTGGTTTTGGGTTCTTGTGCCGTGGTTCCCTTTTCCAATCTATCGATTATGCTCATAAATTGATCATGGGACATCATAGAGGTATCTCTTTCACAGATGGTTTCAGCACACTTATCTATAAGCTCCTCATCACCTTCGCCGAAGCAAAGCAGACCTATCTCGTTGTCCATAAGTCTTTGCAAAACCGAGGTCTCAAGGGAAGTGAGCTCTATTCTATTGTCATATATCATCTCCTTGATTTCTTGACAGGTAAGATTATCAAGTTTAATATTTTCTTTCACCTTGTTACCTCCTTTCATGCTGTTATTACTCCTGAAACGTATGGAATTTAAAACTTATTTTGTTTTACGGCATCCTTTATTTTATCTTTTAAGTTTTTCCTAACGTTGTTTATCAAATTGATTTTTACGCCCAGTTCTTCAGCCGCTTCTGCCGGCGATTTTTCCTCTATGTATAATTTGTGATAAACCTCTCGTTCACGCTTGGTTAATAAGGCTATTATCTTTTCGGGAACTTTGTCTTCAATCCAAATAGCATATACGGCATCTTCGAAAACATCATCTTTCGAGGATTCTTCTGAAAGCGCATCGTAAGCGGCTACCCGCAGGTCTTTCTTGTGCTTTTTTATCACGCCCCATGCAACGCGCTTTGCCGCTATCATCAGCCACGCCTTGGGGGAGTGATACGTTTTTATTTTGTTAATTTTTTCACAAGCCAACAGATACAGCTCTGCAACGGCTTCTTCCGCGACGTAACTATACTGCTCGCCCAAAGTGCTGTATATAACCGCCTTTACCGTTTTATCGTTTTCCTCTATCAAAAGCCTTAAAAGCGCACTGTCTTCCGCGCTTAACGGCCGTCTTTGACTGCTTTTAATGCTCAACGTATCACCCCCTTTCGGGTCGGTATAGTCGGTTAAGGTTTAATTTTAACCGACATCATTTTAATACTAAAGTTCAAAGCTAACACCTGCATCATATTTAAGCATCAATGCGGCATCAAGGTTGTCAGCGACCCCATCGCCGTTAATGTCACATTCTTCGGTAAGCTCCTCGGACATATCAATAAGACCTGCGTCGTATTTTAAAATCAAAGCCGCATCCAAATTGTCATAAGCCCCGTCGGAATTAGCGTCGCCTTTCATGTAAACGGTTATCGTACAAGTGGCGGAGGCAGAGGAATCGGTATCGTTTCTGTTTAACATAAGCGTGGTTGTGCCTGCATAAACCGCTGTTACAGTTGCAGTTTGACCAACAAGGTTTCCGGTTACACCGGTTTCTTCGCCGCCGGAGAGGGAGATATCTGCCACATCTTCATTGTCCAACGTCCACTGCTCGCTTGGAAGCGCACCGGCGGGAACTGCTTCGCAGTAAGGCTCTGCCGTAAGCACGCCCTTTGCAGCCAACATTGCGTTTACTATTTGCACTATCTCGTATGCATAGGTCCTGCTGCACCTCTTAACAGCGTAATACTTATTAATGGGGCTAACGGTAAATCTTTCGGACTGATTATTACTTTCAAACCAATCAAGTTCGCCGTAATCGCCTTCCTTTGTTATGGGGTAGAAGTTTACGCCAAAGGTATCTTTGTTTACCGTGTTAATATCAAATATCTCAGGGTTGGCAGTAAATACTATCCCAAGGTAGCTGAAATTGTTGTTATAAAAGCTCAGCTTTTCGGCAGATATATCGGCTTTTTCCCCTACCTGCAGGGACAGTTCGGTGCAGTTAAGCTGGATTTCGGAATTGATATAAGCGTATTCGTTTCTTCTTGCGTTAGACACGTTATCGTTTTTGGATACGGCATCTATTGCATTATCAAGGTCACCGCAGGAAGAAGGCGCAAGCTTTAATATCAGGTCGTAAGTATATCCGTTTTCGGCAGTCTTTTTGCTTGCCACTATAACCTCGGTGCAATCAACCTGGGGGAAATCGGCGGCATAAAACACTCCGTCTTCGGCGGTGGTTACGGTAACCAGAAGGGTGTTATCGCCGTTCCAATCGACGTCTTCCTCAGCAAAGGCGGTTAGCGACACCATGCTAATAATCATGGACAGCGCAATTAATGCAAAAGAAAGCCTTTTCATAAACCTCTTGTAATTGTTTTTCATTTGAAACCTCCTATAAAATATAAGTTATATAATATAAGTGTCTCGAAACTGCATTTTGTCAATAAAATTTATAAAAATTTTTATATTTATCTCAAAATCGATACGTTAAAGCCTCTGTATTGTCCTCGGAATACTCTATCTCCTCCGAAATGATGCTTGCCAAAGCTGCAACCTCTTTTAAGGTTTCTGCACCTTCGGAACAGATAAGGGATGCCAACAGCCGCTCCAAGAACAAGCAAAGGGCCAGTCGTGCGTAAAGATCCTCCTCGTCATAAGCCTCGGTGCAGTGGCGATAGACAAAATACGCCAGCGCCCTTTCCAAGTATTCGTCCTTTCCGACGGGACGGGTGTCAGACGAATACTTCATAAACAGTTTCTTATGGGTAGGGTCAAGGTATTCAAGAGAGTCGATCGCCTCAAGCCATTCCCTGTCGTCTCCCGCATCAATTCCGTATGCACGGTAGACTGCTTCAAGCCTTGTCTTATAGCCCGTGGTTCTATCCCTTAATATTTCGTATATCTTTTCGCGCTCGTTTCGTCCGTCGTAAGGGGGTTCGTCCTCCGCGGCGTTCAGTTCACCTATTTCATCGTACGTATCGTAATCCGGCGAAGAAAGAATTATCCTTGCTGCCTCCCTGCAGGACATTCCAAGCCCCACCTCGGCAACCTGCGTGTAGTTATAAAACCTTGGGTGCTCACGGCAGATATCGCAAAGATACCCCTCGCCCACGGTAAGAATAATTTTACACAGCCCCCTCTCGTCAAGATGAGGGCAACGGTCGCCGCCGCACAGAACGAAATGGGGCGTACCCTCCGTAGAGATGCTGTTTATTATCTCTGCGCCGTAGCCGCCCTTAAGACCCTTGTACTTCTCAAAGGTCCCTTTATCAATGTCAATTTCCCAACCGATGCAACAGCTATGGTCGCACTTATCTGCAATACAGATAAAGTCTTTGTAATACCTTGGTGCGTAAAGCTTCATAGATCCACACTCACTTAACCGAAGAAATTTCTGTGCCCTTCGCCTTTTTATTTGTTATTTTACCACGCTGCAATATAAAAAGCAAGATGCCGCCGAGGGGTTAAATCCTCCTCGGCGGCACGTTTTTCAATTTCATCAATCACGAGTATATTTATAACTCTTTAGAATTTTGAAAATCGATCAATATAGTCAATCTATCGTGTTCATACGTAGAATGTATGGTTTATTTACCCAAAGCTTCTTTAAGGGTGGGATATACTGCCTCTGCCATAAGGAGATGGCCTATATCGTTGGGGTGGCTGTTATCTACAGTTACCAAATCTCTGTAATCTTCGGGGAAAAAGGTAGCGTTATCAACGTAGTAAACCTTGTCGTCGCCCTCACTAACTGCCTTGTCATAGGTAGCCTTTACTATAGCAGTTCGTTCATCGTCGCTGGCGGTAGGCATGGTGTAGCAAGGATGTGCCATGAAGATTATGGGGATATGGGGATGTGCTTCTCTTACGGTCTTATAAAAATCGTAATGTGTTGCTTTAAGATGTGCCGCATCAGGTGCGTTGAAGTCGTAATCCATAACGAATGCGGAAATATCAAGGCTTGCAATATGTTTAGCGATAGACTGCTCTCCCTTAGCAGAGCCGGAGAAGCCTAAGTTGTAGCAAGGTGCATCCAGCGCAAAGCAAAGAATGTTGGGATAAGCAAGACCGGGACGGGTAACGCAGCCGCCCTGAGTGATAGAGGAGCCGTAGAAGCAAATGGGTTTTTCTACGCTGTATGCATCGGGGGTAGCGATGGAAGCGTCGTTTGGCAAGCCTATATACATGGCGTCAACACCACCGTAGGAGGGGAGCACAACGGTTACTTCCTTGTATCCCTTACCAAGCTGCACAACGCTGTGCACAAGAGTAGGGTCGGTAAGGTGGTTACCCGGCTCGCCGATATAGGTGCGGTCGGTGCCCGTGCCTACGTAAACGTCAAAGCCGTATGCGCCTTTTGCACAGAAATGGTTCAGCTTATAAACCACACCCATTTTTGCGTAAAGCACCATGGTTTCTGCATCGGTAACAAAGCGGATTCTGCCGCCGGCAAGACATTGGCTTAAAGAGAGATTATCTGCGGAATACTCGCCCATCTTTTCAACATAAAGCCTGCCGAAGGTGTCAATGTTCTCGGAAGGGGGGATAACGCCGGTCATTTCCAAGGTGTCGGACATCATATCAATATAAGTGTAGCCTTCCACAGCATCACCAATGGTACCTATGCTTTCTTCAGGCAACTCGGAAACTGCGGTGTATTCCTTAGCAGAAAGGTCGGTGCCGCCGGAGGCGGGTTTGTCAAAACCAAAGGAGGGGGCAGAAGACTCGTCAGCGCCTTCGTTACTTGCATCATCGGAAGTTTCTTCGGATACTACAGAGCTTACGGAATCATTGCCCTTGTTGTCTTCTGCGGAATTACATGCAGCAAAGGAAAAAACAAGAGCAATACATAACAAAAGCGATAAAAGCAAGGCGGTGTTTTTCATAAAATTCTCCCTTCAATATTAACTCACCTGATTATATCACGGTGCACAATTATAGTCAAGACGGAAAACGTCACTGTGGCAAGAGTAGTAATATCACTTTCTGCTTTGGTGCAGAATATCGCTTGAAATTGTTGGAGTTTTTATGTAGAAACACCGCTCTATAAAAGCATAAAAAGGCGTGTCAGAAACCGCGTCTCGCAAAAAATGGCTAAACACCGGCTTTTTCAGCCGTTTTTTAGAGCATCAATCCACAAAACTCCACCCTTTGATGCTTTAAATTGATGCTCTTTATACCATAGCAAAACGTTCAACTTTCGGCTCCTCAAAGTCCTTTGCAAGATATCAACAGTTGATACGCATAAACAAAGACAAATGTTTTTCCCGCGCATAAAAAACAATAGCCAAAGGA
>JAFQKR010000078.1 GCA_017396825.1 Clostridia bacterium | reverse complement strand
TTTAAGTAGGTTTTCCCCGTGTGCTTCCACGGAAAAACCCTTAAACTCCCACTCTATAATGCGTGCAAACCACGTAAGGGCGCCCACGTCGTAAAATCGAATGGGCCTGAAGCACTCCTCTGCTCTTTCCACCGTAAACCCTGCTTCGGTAAACATCTTCGTTTGTATGTCAAGGTGCTGGTCGGGAAAGGGCGTGGGAGGTGCATCCTTTCCCAAAAGGAGCCGAACAAGGGCCCTGTCGTTATCTGCGCCTACCTGCTGGGTGATAAAAACGCCGCCATCTTTAAGCACGCGGTGTATCTCCCTTGGGTTAAGGTCCCCGTGACGGTCGATTACCATATCAAAGCTCTCGTCCTCAAAGGGAAGCCCTGCCTTTACGTCTGCCTTCTTAAAGTCTATACCCAGGGGCAAAAGCTTTTCCCTGCAAAGCTTTACGTTTGGCGGATAGTTTTCCGTTGCTGCAGTCAGCCCGTAAGGGTGCCCCAGGGACAAAAGCACCTCTCCGCCTCCGGTGTCAAGGTCCAGCAGGCGCATTCTTGGGGTAAGACGCTTTAAGACCTCGCCCTTGTAATCCCACGGAAGGACGCCGATCTCCCGGTGTCTGCCGTCTATATGAGAAAAGTCCCAGCCGCGGATGTGGGCTATCTCCTCCTCCGCCTTGCATAATCTTAAAACCTCGTTCATTCTATCACCGCCTTGCCTTAAGTATAGCAAAACTCCCTTGAACAATCAAGGGAGTCAGAAAAAAATATTCTTACGCCGCCACGCGGTTTTTAAGGCGAAGGCTGTCTGCTATCATTGCAATAAACTCAGAGTTGGTAGGCTTTCCTCTGGAGTTTTGCACCGTGTAGCCGAAAAATCCGTTAAGTACGTCCACGTCGCCTCTGTCCCATGCAACCTCGATGGCGTGTCGTATAGCCCTTTCCACTCTTGAGGAGGTAGTCTTGTAGGTCTTTGCAACTGTGGGATAAAGCACCTTGGTAACGGCGTTTATTACGCCTGCATCCTCCACCGCCATAAGTATCGCTGTACGCAGATATTGATAGCCCTTAATGTGGGCGGGCACTCCTATCTGATGTATTATCTTGGTGACCTGAGCCTCCATGTCCGTTCCCTCTGCGCCTTGTCTGGCGCTTTGGCCTCTTTGCACTGCCCGTTTTATGCGCTCCGCAAGGATGGCTGTGTCCACAGGCTTTTGCATACAGTAAAGAGCCCCCTCGTCCAGACATTCCCCAAACACTGCATCGTTGCTTATGCCCGAAACCATTATAAAAGAGGGAAACCCGTCTGCCATTCTGTTTTTACATTCGGAAACCAGCTGAAGTCCGTCCATTCTGGGCAGAAACAGATCACATACCACAGCGGCAGGACGGTATCTTGCTATTTTAAGATATGCCTCCTGTCCGTCGCTTGCTTCCGCTATAACGTCTATACCGTGCTTTTTAAGTCCTGTTACCATCGACGTCCTAAGGTCGGCAGAGCCATCTGCCACTATGACCTTTGGTTTTGCGTTGTTTTTATCCATATTACCCTCCAAAACGCCATTTGCGTACCGTAGTTTTCCCGCGGCACGGTCTTTTACCAAATTTTACCATATTTGGAGGAGGAACGCAATACCTAAATGCCATTTTTTGGTAATATTTTGTCAAGTTTCGCTCGCCTCTTTTCGACAATAAAAGGGGCGGAGCCCGTTATCTTCTGACGTATTTTTTCATACGGCGTTTAGTGTTGCTTTTGCGGCTTGCTTTGAGGGCGCATCCGCCGAGAACGCCGAGTATAGCCGCGCCGATAAGGGTCAAGGGACTACCGCCTCCATCGGGGGTGCAAAGGGAAAGAAGGATGCAAAGGGCAGTATAAAGGGTACCCGAATACACTCCGTCGATAAAAGCACCGCCCATGATACTGCCTGCGAGGGAGGCTCCAAGCCCTCCGCAAAGGACGCTTGCCGCCGCCGCAGTGCCTGCCAGAGATAGGGGGTCTCCTATTTTAAGAGCTAACCACGTCGATACAAGGCTTATTACAACGGTCACCGCTATTCCTATGGCGGCGCCTATCGCCGTTCTTTTTAGGCTGTGACCTATGGTTTTTTTGCTTTTTGCTGTCATACCGTTCACCTCTCGCTTAAACGGTATGCGCTGTCCCTTGGTTTTATGCAAAGATTTCTTTTATCAGTCTTTCCGTTCTTTCGTTTACACGGTCAAAGTTCATAGCGGGTATATATAACGCCTCCAAGTTCAGGTGGTGTTTCCTTGCTTCGAGCAATGCCTCCACCGCTGTTTCCTTCAGAGCGTTTTCCGTCTTTGATAAAAGTTTAAGCCGACGCTTGAAGGGGACAAGGGCTTTTCTGTCTATGAAACGCTCCATGTTTACAAAACGGGCAGGCTCGCCAAAGGCGTCTTCGGCAAAAAGAACTCCGCTGCCCTCGTGTCTCACTGCCGCAAGCCTTGATGGTTCCGTGGGGTCGGGAGACAGGGTAAGTCCTGCTCCTCTTTCGGCGGCAGCAAAGACTAAGGCGGCAAAAAAGCGGCCCTTAATATCGGCGCAGTCCTTTATCTGCCAAAGTTCCTTGCCCGCACATCCCTCTGCCCGTACCGTGCCTTCACTGCAAAGGGCGTACATGGGGCGAAGCTTTATTTCAAACTTTTCCTTTTTACAAAGACCCTCGGCGTATCTGCCTGCCGCCGCCGACAGCTTTGAGGACAAAAGCGCACCGTCGGTTATCCGTCTGCGCTCGTTTCTTATCCTTCCGCAGGCGGCAAGCAAGCCGTACGCTCTGCCATAGCACTCCGCCTTCTTCTCCGTAAGCTCCTTTATCTCCTTTTTTCGCTCCCTAAGCATGGGAACGTTTAAGTACTCGCCCAAATCCACAAGGTTATCCATGGCACCCACAAGTCTTGGTGTGGTCTCGTGGGGGGCTGTGCCGTCAAGCACGCCTGTTTTTCTGTCCCAAAGTATCACCCCGTCAAGGCTTTTGGGGTCGGAGGCGCAATAGATGCGCTCCACCGCCTCACCTCGCCTTTCCACCTCCTCTGCAACCTTTTTCATAAGACTGTTTTTGCCGCAGCCGCTGCTGCCCTTAAGTATATAAAGCCTTTCGGTGTCCTTGCTTATAGCGCCTAAATAGTTTACAAAGCCCTTTGCAGTGTTTCCACCGCCAAAATAACCCTCTGTCATCATACAATCGCCTTTCTCGGTATAAAAATCTGCTTTTCCGTATTGACACGGCACAAGCGTTGGAGTATAATGTATTGTTACTATATTATGCAAAAACGTGTGTGTTTGACAGGAGTATAGGTATGAAATTACTTATTTTGGCGGCAGGGCAGGGCAAACGTCTTGGCTGTGAAGAAACGCAGATACCTAAGGTCATGCGCAAGGCCCTTGGCAAGCCCCTTTTGCAGTACGTGCTGGAGGCGGCTGATTTTATCCCTCGCGAGGATATCTGGGCGGTGCTTGGGTTCCGTAAGGAGGTAGTAACCGAAGCATACCCCACGCTCAATTACGTTGAACAGACCGAGCGCCTCGGCACGGGCCATGCGGTGATGTGCGCCGCTGACGTGTTTGACGGCTATGATGGTGACGTTATGGTCATCAACGGTGATATGCCCCTTCTCAGCCGTGATACGTTAAGGGCGGTTGAAAGGCTTCACCGTGAAAAGGGCACCGATTGTACCATGGTAACCTTTAACGTAAAGGGAGAGATACCCCCCTTCGGTCACATCATCCGTGATGATGACGGGTTTGTGGCGCAGATAGTGGAGCATAAGGACGCCACCGAGGAGCAAAAGCTTATAAGGGAGCTAAATGCGGGCCTTTACGTGTTTAAAAGCAAGGCGCTTTTTGAGGCGCTGGGCAGGATAAACAAAAGCCCCGTAAGCGGTGAGTATTATCTTACCGACGTGCCCATGGCAATATCCCAAAAGGGCGGTAAGACCGCCGCCTTTGTCCTTGAGGACGAAACGGAGGTTCTCGGTGTTAACACCGCAGAGGATCTTGAGGCGGTAGAGGCGGCTCTCAGGGCAAAAATAAAGTAAGTAAAATTTTAAGGAAAAGCAGGTAATATATTTTGGTTCGTAACGATTTAAGAAATGTAGCAATTATCGCCCACGTTGACCACGGCAAGACCACTCTTGTTGACGGTATGCTTAAGTATGCGGGCACCTTCAGAGAAAATCAGGAGGTTGCAGAGAGGGTAATGGACAGCAACGCCCTTGAAAGAGAGCGCGGTATAACCATTCTTGCAAAGAACACCTCCGCTACCTATAAGGACGTTAAGGTTAACATCGTTGACACCCCCGGCCACGCTGACTTCGGCGGTGAGGTTGAGCGTATCCTTAAGATGGTTAACGGCGTTATTTTGTTGGTTGATGCGGCAGAGGGCCCTATGCCCCAGACCCGCTTTGTGCTTCAGAAGGCAATAGAGCTTGGTCACCGTATTATAGTTGTAGTTAACAAGATAGACCGCCCCGACGCAAGACTTGGGGAGATAGAGGACGAGGTTCTGGAACTGCTTCTTGACCTTGACGCTAACGACGAGCAGCTTGAAAGCCCCTTCCTTTACTGCTCTGCCCGTCAGGCAACGGCAAGCCTTTCCGCAGATGAGGAGGGCGTTGACCTTGCACCTTTGTTTGATACCATTCTGTCCCACATCCCCGCGCCCGAGGGCGACGGTGAGGGCGAGGCACAGATGTTGGTTTCCGCCGTTGACTACAACGACTACGTTGGTAAGATAGCCATAGGCAGAATAGAAAGGGGCTCTCTAAGGCTTAAGCAGGACGTTCTCGTTTGTGACTACCACGGAGATATGACCCCTTACAAGAGTAAGATAAGCGCAATGTTCCAGATAGAGGGCCTTAGCAGAAGACCCGTTGAGTCTGCAAGCGTTGGCGATATCATCTGCGTTTCCGGTATCGAGAACATCAATATAGGTAACACCGTCTGCTCTACCGAGGGCGCAGACCCTCTGCCCTTCGTTAAGATAGGCGAGCCTACTATTGAGATGACCTTCTCCGTTAACACCGGCCCCTTTGCAGGCAGAGAGGGTAAGTACGTTACCACCCGTCATATAAGAGACTATCTGTTTAAGGAAGCCATGAAGGATATGTCCCTTCGTGTAAGCGAGACTGACAGCGCCGACAGCTACAACGTTGCGGGCAGAGGTGAGATGCACCTTTCCATACTCATGGAAAATATGCGTCGCGACGGCTACGAGTTTATGGTAAGTACCCCCCGTATCATCTACCGTGAGATAGACGGTGTAGTTTGCGAGCCCGTTGACAGGGCGGTTATGGACGTTCCTCAGGACTACGTAAGCGCAGTTATGGAAAAGATGGGCTACCGCAAGGGCGAGCTTATTGAGATGAACCCCAAGGGCAGCCGTATGCACCTTGAGTTCCTTATTCCCACAAGAGGTCTTTTCGGCTATAAGACCGAGTTCCTTACCGACACCCGCGGCGAGGGCGTGCTGAACACTATTTTTGAGAAATACGAGCCACAGAAGGGCGAGATACAAAAGCGCTTTACGGGCAGCCTTATTGCCTATGAGGACGGCGAGGCTACCTCCTACGGTCTGTTCAACGCTCAGGACAGAGGCACCATGTTTATCGATCCCGCAACCAAGGTTTACACGGGTATGATAGTTGGTATGTCTCCCAAGGGCGACGATATAGTGGTTAACGTTTGTAAGAAAAAGCACCTTACCGCTATAAGAAGCGCAGGTGCAGACGAGGCGTTGCGTCTTGTTACCCCCAAGAAGATGAGTCTTGAGGAGGCTATCGAGTTCATCGCTGACGACGAGCTTATCGAGATAACCCCCAAATCCATTCGTCTCCGTAAGAGGATTTTGGATAACGCCACCCGTATGAAGGAAAAATCCAAGCTTAAGGGCAACTAAATACAAAAGGCTTCTTCGGTAAACGAAGAAGCCTCAGACCGCTGACAAAGGCACAGAACACGAAAAAGACATAAAATTTGCTCTCATAAAGAAGAGAATCCGAGAAGTTAATCCTCGGATTCTCTTTGATTTTTTCTATTTTTTCGTTCAAAACGAACCTCAGCTCACAGTACTTAGTACAGTTTTCGCCTCGGTTCGTCTTGTCTGCACTCTTTCTCAGCACTCTGCCAGCTTGATGACAAACCTTGTCATCAAGCTGAGGCTTCTTCGGTAAACGAAGAAGCCTTTTGTATTTAAGCCTCAGCCGAGGGGCAAACGCCCTTCAATGGGCATAGGGTGCATTTAGGGGAACGGGCGGTACATATATCACGTCCGAAAAGCACAAGCCGATGGCAAAAATCGCTTTGCTTTTCTATGGGGATAAGGGCAGACAGTGCCTTTTCCGTAACAAGGGGGTCCTTCTTTGGGGAAAGCCCCAAACGAAGGGAGATCCGCATACAGTGGGTATCCGCCACGATGCCTCCGAGGCCGTAAAGGTCACCCCTTATAAGGTTTGCAACCTTTCTGCCAACACCGCCAAGGGAGAGCAGGTCCTTCATATCCGAGGGCACTTTTCCGCCGTACTCATCGGTAAGCCTGCGGCAGGCAAGACGTAAATTCTTAGCCTTACTGTTATAAAGCCCCACCGAGCGTATAAGCCCCTCAAGCTCTCCTTCGGGGGAGGCGGCCATAAGGTCGGGGGTGGGGTATTTTTCAAACAAAGGCACCGACACCGCATTAACGCGGGCATCGGTACACTGGGCGGAAAGCACCGCCATAACAAGCAGCTTGTATGGATCGCCCTCGTGGTCAAGAGAGCATATCGCCTCGGGGTAAAGCCCCTCAAGGGCATCCACGGCAAAAAGAGCCTTTTCTTTTAAGGTCATAGTCTTATTCATCAAAAATAAAATTAACGTCACCTGACAAAAGCGCCATAACGCCCTTGTAGATTATCTCTGCCCTATCGTCAAAATTAGTCTTCATCCGTGTGGCGTAGTCCCCCTCAGCCACAAAGGTCTGAAGCCTTAGCAGGGTCTTTTCGTTGTCCACTATGGAGGCGTCCAGCATATAGCCGCCTGACGACTTTTCCACGGTGCAGTTTATGCGGTTGCCCGTGCGTTTGAGAGCAAGAAGCCTTTGGGCAGAACGAAGAGCCTTTTCGCGAATGCTGGTGAACACCGCGCCCTGCACCTCTTCGACTGCGCTTATCCCTGCGGGCGATATAACGTAAAGCTTTTCTCCGTCCTTTTCCACCTCCTCTACCTGCCTTGCATCCAGCAGGTCAGAGAAGCAAAGGGAAAAATCAAAAAAGTTAACAAAAGCGTCCTGCACCACAACCTCGCCGATGGTGGTAATATCCAGAGGCTCGCCTATATTTTTAAGCAAATAAAGCATAAATACCTTTATTTCAAATTTATTAGTCAGTTCCATGGCGACCCTCCCCCATTTTTCATTCTACCCTATTATATAACAAAAAAAGTGCCTTTTCAATAGGAATAATGGTTGAAAAAATAAAGCGTGTATTGTATAATACAAATAAATATAACTATCAGTAGGTGATAATATGGCGTATTCTTTTTCCGGCGGTATCAGTCTGAAAACAGAAAATAAAACAAGGGCTCTTCCCACAAAGCCATTTGCCGAGCCGGCACTGGTTGCCGTACCTCTTTCCGGGTGCCTCCCTGCCGTTTCCGCAGGGGATTTTGTGGATATAGGCACTTGTATCGGATTTGGAAAAACCGAGGACTGTCCTCCCGTACACGCCAGCGTGTCCGGTACGGTGGTGTCCGTTGAAAGACGCCCCTTGGATAAGGGTGGCGAGGACACCTTTGTGGTTATAAAAAACGATTGCAGACATACGGTAGTCTCAGGCCTTGACCCGATATCAAAGCCCCTTTGGGAGATAAAGCCGGAGGAGATCATTGCCCGCGCCCGTAACGCGGGGATAGTGGACGCAGGCAGCGGAAAAAGCCTTGCATCCATTCTTCGCGCCGCTGTGGGTAAGGCAAAGCGCCTTGTTATAAACTGCACCGAAAGCCAAGGCTATGAAAGCATCTCCTACCGTGTTATGGCGGAGCAAACGGAGGCGGTAATAAAGGGCGCAAAGCTTATCATCTACGCCCTTGGTCTTCGCAAGGCAGACTTGGTTATTGAAGAAAAAAAGGACAAGCTTATCGCAAAAATAGAGGAGCATATCACCGATAAGGCCCTTGTCGATATAAAGCAGACCACCTCAAAGCACCCCATCAGCGTGGATAACAGGCTTATCTATGCAGTCTACGGCAAAAGAGTGCCCCTTGGAGGCAGTCCTCTGGACGCGGGCTACGTGGTAATAAGGCCCGAAACGGCGGCAAACCTTTACCGCGCACTTTCCACGGGTATGCCCATGATACACAAGCGTGTTACCGTCTCAGGTGACAGCATAAAAACACCCCTTAACCTGATAGTGCCCGTTGGCACCTCCGTAAAGGATATAGCGGAGCTTTGCGGCGGCACAAAAAAACGCTTTAAGCGTGCCGTTAAGGGCGGCGTTTTTACGGGGTACGCCGTTGGTGAGAATGCCGTTATCGAAAAGACCGACGATTCTCTGCTGTTTTTGTCCTCGGTCAAGGCAGAAAGAAGCGGCTGTGTCCGTTGCGGTAAGTGTATTGACGCCTGCCCCGTGGGTCTTACGCCCTCACTTTTGGCCGCTTACGGTGAAAAGGGGCTTTACTCCGAAGGGCTGTCCCTCGGTGCCGAGCATTGCATCGGTTGCGGTTGCTGTGCCTACGTTTGCCCCTCGGGCATACCGATAACCGCGCTTATAAAAAAGACTTTAAAGGAAGGGAGGACTGAGGATGAGCAAGCGTAGCATAAAAAACGCCCCCTTTATTCACGGCGGAGTGGGCGCCTCTGCCATCATGCGTGACGTTATTATCGCCCTTATTCCCGCCCTTATATGGTCGGTGTATATTTTTGGGTTCAGGGCCCTTACCATAACCGTACTCAGCGTTGCCTCAACCGTGCTTACCGAGCTTATTTTTTGCAAGGCTACAAAAAAAGAGTCTACTGTTTCCGACCTTTCCGCAGTGGTTACGGGGCTTATCCTTGCCTTTTGCCTGCCCGTTACGGCACCTTTGTGGATGCCCATACTGGGCGGAGCCTTTGCCATAGGGGTTGTAAAGATGCCCTTTGGCGGTCTTGGTAAAAACTTTCTTAACCCTGCCCTTGCAGGCAAGGCTTTTCTGCTTTTGTCCTTTCCCAAGGTGTTTTCGGGCTATGCAAGCCCTGCTACCGCCCGCGGCCTTTCTCCCTTTGCCATAAGCGTTAAGGCAAAGCTTGTTCCCTCTCTTCTTGGGGCAGTGGAGGATGGCGTGGACAACAACACACTTGTTGATATGTTTTACGGCAACATGGCGGGCTGTATAGGGGAAGTAAGCAAGCTTTGCATTATACTTGGTCTTTTGTATCTTCTTATACGCCGGGTGATAAGCTGGCAGATACCCGTGGCATATCTATCCGTCTTCTTTATTCTTGCCTTTTCCTTCCCCCGCGGTATGGACGAGGCTATGAACTTTGCCATCGCAAGCCTCCTTTGCGGCAGCGTGGCTTTTGCCTCGGTGTTTGTGGCAACAGACCCCGTTACCTCGCCTATGACCTCTGTGGGTAAAATTATCTACGGTGTGCTTTGCGGCGGGCTTACCTTGCTTTTCCGCTACTTTGGCAGTGCCGAGGAGGGCGCAGTTTACGCTATCCTAGTGGCTAATACCTTGGTTTTCTATATAGACAAGCTTACCTGTCCCAAAAAGTCGGGAGGTGTAAAGATTGGAAACTAACAACACCGCAAAATCCCTTTTAAGCGGCTTCCTTTGCCTTGCTTTGGCTTTGGCAGTCTCCCTCGGCGCAGGCATCCTTTTCGGCGATAAGGCCAAGAAGGGAACCGATGCCGAACTGACCGCGGCTATAAACGCCGCCGCAGAGGGCAACGCAGGCTATGAGGATATAACAGACGATTATATCCCTCAAAACGAAAAAGGCGTTTCCCTTTATCTTATTAAAAGCGGTACCGGCGGTAAGGATGTTTACTGCGCCCGTACCACTGCAAAAAGCCGCGGCTGTACCGTGGATGCCCTTACCACCTTCTCCGCCGACGGCGTTATAATGTCCGTAAGGATACTAAGCGCCAAGGGCGGCAACGGTAACGGCGCTGATATTATCGAAAAAAGCGGTATACTTTCCCATTTCGGCGGCGTTCCCTACGATAGTGATGTGATTACCGTAAACAGCGTTACTGCCGCAGGCGGCTTTGACGATGCGGTGGTTATATCCGTAAACAAGGCCTGCGGGGCAATTTCAAAAGTTTTATACGTGGAGGAGGAGTCTGAATGAGAAAGCGCAGCTTATCTGACATAGCAGCAGACGGGCTTTTGTATAAAAACCCCCTCCTTATAAGAATGCTTGGGCTTAGCACTGCCGTTTTTGCTTCTACGGCGGCAAAAAACGCCCTTGCCATGGGGCTTTGTGCCTTGGCGGTGCTTATGCTTTCCGCCGTTACCTTGTCTGTTTTAAGGGGTGTAATTACCGATGCGTCCCGTAAATGGTGCGTTTTGTTTACCGTTTGCGGCTACACCACCCTTGTGCATCTTTTCGTAAGAGCCTTCTTCCACGGGGCAGATGCCGCCCTTGGCATCTATCTTCCCCTTATTGCGGTAAGCGGTCTGTGCTTTACCCACGGTAGTGCCATCGCCTCCAGGGTATCGCCAGTGCCCGCCCTTTTGGATGCCTTGTTCGTAGGGCTTGGTTACCTTGCCGCCATGACTGTTGCCGCGGTTATAAGAGAGCTTTTCGGTATGGGCAGTTTTTTCGGCATAAGAATATTTAACGGCGGTGTGGCATTCCTTGCCACCCCCGCAGGCGGCTTTATCCTTTTTGGCATTCTTGCCGCGGCAGTAACCTATTTTTCGGGTAAAAGGAGGGATAGCGATGAGCTTTAGTGAGCTTTTATCTCTTAGCTTTGCCGCCATTCTTGGTGAAAACCTTGTGTTTGTAAGGCTTTTCGGCGTAGACTCCTTGGGCAAAAGCGTAAAAAGCACCGCCCTTTTCGGCGGCGCAATGGTGCCCGTTATGGCTCTATCCTCGGCGGTTGCTGCCCTTGCCTACGGTTACGTTTTAAAGCCCCTTGGACTGGAGCATCTTCAGCTTTTGGTGTTCGTTGCTATTGCCGCCCTTTTTGCCAAGGGAACCGAGGCGGTTGCCGACGTTATAGTTAAAGAAAAAACCGACCTTTTTCCTCTGGTTGCCCTTAACAGCGCCCTTCTCGGCGTTATGCTTTTAAACGTGCAAACGGGCTACAGTGCAACGGAAAGCCTTGTTTACGGCGCTTTGCTTGCCATTGGCTTTGCTTTCGCCCTTTTCATATACCACAGCGTCAGCGAAAGACTGCGTATTGCTTCTCCGAGCGCCTCCTTTGAGGGCTCGCCCCTCGCCTTTATCGCCATAGGCCTTGTAGCGATGGCGTTTATGGGCTTTGCTGATGTGGATCTGGGAACCATTGCGGCCCTACCCTTTAAGCTGGTAAGGTAGGTGCGCTTATGGCAAAAACATTGCGTAACACCGAGTACAACGTTACCTTTACCGATATAAGCTCCGAGGGGTTTGGCGTTTGCCGTGCCCCCGACGGACGCGCCCTCTTTGCCTTTGGCGGCCTCACGGGAGAGGAAGCGAGGGTAAAGGTTATAAAGGAATATAAAAACTATCTTATCGGTAAGGTTGAGGAGATATACGTCTCCTCCCCTCACCGTATTGAAAGCGATTGCGGCGTTTTCCCCCGTTGCGGAGGATGTGCCTTTCGTCATTTGGACTACTCCGCAGAGCTTGAGCATAAAAGGCATCTTGTGGAAAGCCTCTTCAAGCGCAACGCGGGTATAAGCGTTAAGGTGCATACCCCCCTCCGCGGCAAGGAATGGGGCTACCGCAATAAGCTGCTCCTCCCCGTGGCGGAAAAGGACGGCAGGCTTTACTGCGGCTTTTATGCCCCACACAGCCATCGAGTGGTACCTTGTGAGGATTGCAAACTCCATGCAAAGGACTTTTCCCTTATAACGGAGGCGCTTCTTGCGGCGTTGCAGGGCAACTCCGCCTACAACGAGGAAACGGGTAAGGGGCTTTTGCGCCACATCTATCTTCGCCGTACCCGCGCAGGGGATTTTGGCGTGTGCCTTATTATAAACGGAAACACCCTCAATGGGGTGGAGGATATTGCCGATTCCCTTATGGCGGCTTTTCCAAGGGTTAAAAGCTTTTATCTGAACGTAAACAAGGAGCGCACCAACACCGTAACGGGTAAGCAGTGGCACCTTGTCAGGGGAGAGGCTACTCTTACCGACACTATCTGCGGTAAAAGTTTTATACTTTCGCCTGCCTCGTTCTTTCAGGTGAACGGGGAGATGACCGACGTGCTTTATAACACCGCCGCCTCTCTTGCGGATATAGGAGAAGGAGACACGGTGTTTGATCTATATTGCGGTGTCGGCACCGTGGGGCTTTGTATTTGCCCCGAGAACGCACGTCTTTGCGGAGTGGAGATTGTGCCGGAGGCGATAGAAAACGCCCGCCATAACGCAATCCTTAACGGCAGAACTGAGGAAAACGCCCGCTTTTTCTGCGGAGACGCGTCAGAGGGCTTTGAAAAATGCAAGGAGGCCTTTGGCAAGGATCCCGACGTGGTTTTGGTTGACCCGCCCCGTTCGGGTATCAGCGAGTCCCTTGTGGAAAAGCTTTCCGAGGTTTCTCCAAAAAGAATTGTCTATATATCCTGCAACCCCGCAACCCTAGCCCGTGACGTTGCACGATTTGCTGAAAAGGGCTATACCTGCGGCGACGTGTATACGGTGGATATGTTTCCCAGAACGGTGCACGTTGAAAGCGTTGTTTGTTTGAGTAGGGAAAAGGCCGACGATTATATCCGCATATCCGTTCATACAAAGGATTTGCAAACAAAGGCGAACTAACCGGCAAAGTTGAATTTGACGAAGGAGGCGAACGATGTATAACTACATAAAATCAAGCGAAGATATTCAGTACTTTCTTGAGAAGGTTAACTCACTGCACGATGGGTACATCATCGGTGTCCAGTATATAAATAATGGAATATCAAAGATAGAGCATGGACATTCTTTTAATCCTGAGCAAACAAAGTTAGTAGTCAAAATACTTGTCACCAGCATTTGG
>JAFQKR010000077.1 GCA_017396825.1 Clostridia bacterium | reverse complement strand
CAAATATAAAAATGTAATAATTTGTATTGACATCAAATAGCAACAGTGCTATAATCAATACATATTAAAGCACCCATGCTTTACCCTTTTTGCGAAACTGCATAAAAAACCATGTTTTTGGCGGTTTTTGCATAAAATTCAAGAAGTAGTGAGGTTACTGCTAAAATGTCTAAGAAAACTATTAAAACGATATGGAACGCCGTTACGTGGACGATAGTTATCCTTGTCGTTGTGTTTGCGCTGTTGCTCGTCGGCGTCCGTCTTTTCGGGTATCAGGTGTTCACCGTGCTCTCCGGTTCTATGGAACCTACCTATCACGTTGGCTCCCTTGTGTACGTTGACTATTTTGATAAAGACCCCGAACAGCAAAAGTCATTGAAGGTAGGTGACCCCGTTACCTACATGGCAGGCGAGAAGACTGTTGTTACCCACCGTATTACCGCCGTTGTGGTTGATGAGGAGGACCCTTCTATCATCAGATACGCCACCAAGGGCGACAATAACGCGACCGGTGACCAGTCCCTGCTCCATTATAAGAACGTAATAGGTAAGCCCGTGTTCTCCATTCCTTACCTCGGCTACGTTGCCGACTACGTTCAGAACCCTCCCGGCCTCTACGTTGCAATCGCTCTCGGCGTTGTCGTAGTGCTCCTCGCATTCCTTCCCGATATCCTGTTCCCTGAGGAAAAGGAACAAAAGAAGGAAGAAGAGCTTCCTCCCCCCGCACCCGAGGCTGATGCAGCCGAGTAATTAAAGTGGATAACGCCTAACGGCTGAAATAATCCAAAGTTAATTCTCTTTTATATATTAATACGCTTTATATATTGCTGACTATGTATAGGCGTATCGGTATATAAAGGAAGAAAGGAGAGATTTCTTATGAGAAACCGCAAATTTGTAAAACCCTTGCTCATCGTGGTTGCAATGATCCTTGTGTGCATAATGTCGGTTTTCGCAACCTTGGCTTATCTGACCGCCGGTGATACCGTTAAGAATACATTCACCGTTGGTAACATCACCATTGATCTCGAAGAAACTATCGTAGATGAATATGGTAACGTTGTAGAAGGCACAGGTGCCGGTACAACCGATGTAGGTAACGAGTACAAACTCGTTCCTAACCGTGAGTATACAAAGGACCCTACGATCACCGTTGACAAGATGTCTGAAGACTGCTACCTCCGCGCTATTATCACCGTTACTAAGGGTAAGGCGCTTGCTGATCTCGGCTACACGGAAGACATTGATCCTGCAACTCCAGCTATCAACGTAACCGAAGCCTTTCAGTTTAAATGGGGTGAAGGTTGGTCCGTTTATGACGTGAACTATGATAACAATGGCACCACCGACAATACCGCCGATGATGTTTACGTTATCGAAGCACGTTATGCGAACAAGGTTCTCTATAATGAGAACGATCAGATCTTTAAGGTGTTTACACACTTCACAACTCCTGACGTAACCAATACCGAACTTGCTACTCTCGAAGGTATGGAGATTACTGTAAACGCTCAGGCAATCCAAGCAGATACCTTTATTGATGAAAACGGCAAGTCCGCAATGGACAATGCGTTTGCTGCTCTCGAAGAAGCTGCAAATGCATAATTAACCTCGTTTAGTTTTAAAAACTAAAATAAATTAACTTGAAAGGAATAAAAACTATGAACAAAAAGACAATAGCAATCTTTGCAGTATGCATGGTTCTTGTTGCTGCTCTCTCCGTGATCACCACCCTCGCACTTTTGACCGATAGCAAGACTGTTACCAACACCTTCACCTCTGGTAACGTAAGTATTATTCTTAATGAAGCAAAAGTTGTTCCTACCGATGATGGCGGCGATGGCATAAAGACTTCTGATACTGAACGTGCTACCGCAAACACTTACAAGCTTTATCCTAATCAGAGTTATGTTAAGGACCCCACTGTTACTGTTAACGGTGGTTCCGAAGCTTGCTATGTTGGTGCTGTAATTACCGTGTCCGCTATTAATGGTAATGCGTTGTCTAATTTGACCTCCGAGGACTACGCTTGGAATGCAGAAGACGCTAACCTCGCTTTTGCAAATTACCTCACTGCTATGGGTATAACTATCAATGCTCCTGAAACCGATAAGGCTGGTTGGATAGTTAATAAGACTGCTACTGGTTATGTTTATACTTATGTTTACAGTGATGTTGTTAGTGCAAGCGCTTCCGATCAAAAACTTACCGCTCTCTTTGATGGTTTCACCGTTCCTGAAAGTATAAGCGATAAGGAGATCGCTACCATTGATGATGAAAATCTTAATTCTCAGCTTAAGGTTCTTCAAAACTTGAAGATTGAAGTTACTGCATATGCTGCACAGGCTCAGACCTTTAATTCAGCTGCAGAAGCTCTTAATGCAGCATTCCCTACTGTATTTAGTGCAACTAACGCTGCTTAATCAAGTTACATCTTTTAATAACCTCAAACCGTAATTTAAAAATAATAAGAAAGGAATTAAAATGATGAATAAGAAAATAGCTATGTTTACAATCGCTATGGTTCTCCTTCTCGGCGTAACCATGGGCGTAACCTTCGCACTTATGACTTCTACGTCTGAAACCGTTACAAACACCTTCGTTGCCGGTAAGTTTGGCGACCTCACCCTTGATGAATCTCCAGTGCAGAAAGTAAACGGCACAAACAATTATGTACAAGCTACAGGAAACAGAATAACCGCTAATAGTTACGATTTGGTTCCTGGTGCTCAATTATATAAGGATCCCGCGGTTACCTTCGCTTACAAAAACAATGCTACTAGTGGTATTGCCTATTATGTGTTTGTAGAAATTATCGGTGGTGATGGTTGGACAATTAATTCTAACTCTGCAACATACGCTGTTACAGATGCAAACGATGAAAGTGTAAACATCATTACTTTTAATATAGATACAACAAAATGGGATAAACTTGATAGTGTTTCTGATAGAAATATTTACGTTTATATAGGCGGAGAGACTGATGGTTTGTTAATTACTCCTCTTGCACAGACTGATATTTTCAACTCTAAAACACACACTGTTAATTCCGATGCAACCGCTGAAGACATGGAAAAGATAACTTCAGACTTTACCTTGATTTTCAATGGTTACGCTGCTCAGGCTGGCACTGATGCTGAAACAACTTGGACTGAAGCATTTGCGAATAATTAATGATAATTTGATAGTTATTACTTTAATCAAACTAATCAACTAACCCACTAGAAAGGAAACTATTATGAATAAAAAGATAGCTACTCTTGTTGCGGCGCTTCTTATTCTTGCAATAGCGTCCATAAGCATGTCTCTTGCGTACTTTACCGACACTGACGCGGTTAAAAACGAGTTTACCGTTGGTAACGTAGAGATAGACCTTACCGAAGGTGCATGGATAAGAGACATTGATCCCGAATCTGACACCTATGGCGATATCATCCCTGCTGTTTACGATGAAAATCTTAAAAAGGTTCCCGCAGGCGAAGGCGTTGCTGCTGACCGTGACTACGTTGGCGAAACCGCTCCTGAAGCTTCTGTAAACAGCTACGGTAAGCTTTATCCCGGTATGTCCGTTTATAAGGACCCCATCATCAAGAACACCGGCGCTGTTAACGTTGACGAAGATGCCTTTGTTGCTGCAAAGGTTACCATTACCGACGGCGAAGGCGACATTTGGCAAGTTATCGGTGTTGAAGGTTACGATAACATCGACATATCTAATGTTGTTTCCGGCGGCTTGGCTAGTCAGGCTGTTTCTCAGGATTTTGGTTACAATGGCCTTTCCATGGTTTACAAGAACGATAACTACGCTGTATATCAGGACGCTAACAAAGCAGAAGGTACCTACGTTCTTTACTTCTTCATTGAAGAAGCTCTTAAGCCCCAAGAAGAGATTTGCCTCTTTGACCACATTAATATCGATGCTAATTGGACTAACGAGCAGATGCTTGAGTTCAAAGAACTTGGTATAGAGGTTAAGTCTTATGCAGTACAGACCAGTGGTTTTGCTGATTGCTTTACCGCTATGACTACTGCTTTCCCCGCAGAATTTGATTTTTAATTGACCCTTTGATTAATTATTTGCAAAAATCCTCCCTGCTTGTAACAGGGCAGGGAGGTAACAAAACTAAGTACCTAAAAAAACCAAAATAAAAATTTTTGAAAGGATTAAAATCATGAAAAAGAAGGTTTTATCTCTCTGTCTTGTAATAGCTCTCGTAGCTATCGCAGCAATCAGCACCACCCTCGCATACTTCACCGATACCGATGCTGCTAAGAACGTATTCACCGTTGGCGGCGTAAAGATCGACATGCACGAAGAAGAACGTGTTCTTGATGCAGACGGTAATTATACCACTGATCTTAAGGACTTCACCCAGGATCAGATAATCATGCCCGGCGTATACCTTGACGGCCAGACCAAGTCTGATCTCAATGTAAATGATTACACCATTAAGATTCGTGACAACGTAGAAAACTATGTTGACAAGATTATAAGCGTTGAAAACACCGGTAAGTCCGACGCTTACGTTCGTACCATCATCGCTATCCCCGCTTTTGATGAAGCTTCCGCTGCTTCTGCTGCTGCTACCCCTAATTCTCCTGCATCTAATGAACCCCTCCACTGGAACGGCGTTTCTAATACTGATACCACTCCCAACAACGGTTGGATCTGGGGTAAGGACGATGCAAATGAATGGCCTGATGACGCAGATATGAATATGTTCCAGGCTACCATCGACGGCAGACTTTATGACGTTTACGTTGTTACCAACGTTGACGTTCTTGCTGCTGGCAAATCCACCGGTCCTTGCTTCGCAGGCTTCTATCTTGATGATAACGTAGATTGTGAAGTTCTTGACGACGGTTCTTACAACTACTTCACCACGATCGCTGGTGAGAAGTATAACCTCGGTGACATTTCCAGCCTCGAAATCTATGCTTTCACTCAGGCTACTCAGGCACAGGGCTTTGACAATGCATGGGTTGCTCTTGATTCTGCATTTGGCGCAGTTACCGCTGAGAAGGTTGTAGCATGGGCTGCTGAACTCGCTTAATTGTTAATAGTTTAAATCTAAAATTAATTACTTATCCCTGCCCCTACATGGGGCAGGGTGTATGGGTTTGCTTAACTGCTGTTGAGTAGTCCATACACCCTGCGCTTGTAGGTGAAAATACGTACCGAAATTTTAAAATACAAATTACGAAAGGAAATTGATCATGAAAAAGAAAGTATTAGCTCTTTCTCTCGTGCTTGCTCTTGTAGCAGTTGCTATCGCAAGTGCAACCCTCGCATACTTCACTGACAGTGATGAAGCTGAAAATGTATTCACTATGGGTAATGTTGACATCACTCTTTACGAATCCACCCTTCACAGAGAAGGTTGGTACAGTGATGGCGCTACTAACGGCCAGGTTCAGGGCGACGACGCTATTATAGCTGACGCTGCTGATTACCAGGATTATCTTGCAGAACAGGAACTCCTTCCCGGCGTTGTTGTTAACAAGATGCCCTACGTTAAGAACACCGGTAAGTCTGACGCTTACATCCGTATCCGCGTTATGATCCCCTCTGCTCTTGACCTCGACTGCCTCAACTCTTCTCACTACTGCTCTTCCGCGCTTGAGGAAGAATTCACCTTCGTTGGCGATTGGGCTACCCCTGTTACCACTACCGTTGATAACGTTGAATATGACGTTTACACCTTCGTTCGCAACGCTCCCCTTGCTGCTGACGAAATGACCTACTGGAACGTATGGAACACTATCGCTATGGATACCGATGCTACAATGGAAGATTACCAGAAATATCTTGATGCAGGTGCTATCACTGCTGATGGTCAGTTCAACGTTCTCGTTCAGGCTGATGCTATTCAGGCTGCTACCTTCGCTAACGCTACCGAAGCTTTCGCAGCTTTTGACGCACAGGCTTAATTGTTTAGTTTAAACAGTTATTACTTAAACTAATAAGTCCCTGCCCCTGTAAAGGGGCAGGGCATACATAGTTTTTAAAGCTAATTTTTGTTTTAAAAACTGTATATGCCCTGCGCTTAATTGGGCAACGGTTGTTATTGTATGGCAATTCTTTGCAAATAATACTAACCTAAGTATTCTGACTATTAATTTGGTTAGAGTTTTAGAAAGGAAGCTATTATGAAAAAGAAAGTTTTATCTCTTTGCCTTGTTTTTGCCCTCGTTGCAATTGCTGTAACGGGCGTATCTCTTGCGTATTTTACTGATACTGAAGAAGCTGTTAATAACTTTTCTATTGGCAGCATTGAAATAGAACTCATTGAATCCAACTTCCATCCGACGCTTGACAACAAGACTGAAGAAGAGATAAAGGAAGATGCTAAGACTTATGATAGACACGTTGAGGATCTTGTTCCCGGTGTATGGGTACGTAAGGCTCCTTATGTAATAAACAAGGGAAGAAGCGAAGCATACGTTCGTGTAGTTTTACGTGTTGATAAGTTCATTAATGATTGTTTGATCATCTCCGAAACTACAGACAATTCCATCATCCCTTCTTATAAGTGGTATGATGCAGATGGCAACGTTATTAAGACCTCTGATGTTTATGAAGAAGTTGCAGATTATGCAAGCATTGAATACGTTTACACCTATACTAAGATCTATGCTCCCGGTGAAATGACCGAGTTGCCCGCTTTTTGGCAATACAAGATAGCAGACGAGCTTGACCAAGACGTTTTTGTTGATTATATTGAAAACTCTACCGAGGTTATACTCGCTGTTCACACCGATGCAATTCAGGCTGAGACTTTTAGCAGTGCTGTCGAGGCCTTTGCCGCTTTTGATGATTAGTTATTAAAAGTTATCTCTTAAGTTATTATGTAAAGGAGAATAAGCTTATGAAATTTAAAAATGGAAGCGCTAAACGTAAGCTTTTAACCTTTGGTTTGTTCTTTATACTCCTCGGTGTTCTTGCATACGGCACCGTTGCGTTCTACACCGAAGATAGTATTGCTACCGGCGTTATTACAGCCGGTAACCTCGATATAAAACTTATCCAACAAGAAAAGTTTGGTGACGAGTTTTACAATGTTCCTTTTGAAAACATAACCGGTGTTGCCCCCGGTCAAACCGTTTCACGCATTGTTTCCGTAGAGAATTGTGGGGCATACGCTGCCTACGTTCGTGTTTCTGTTAATCTAATTATTACTCTTGAAAAAGGGTATTCCATATCTTCCGCTCCGGAAAACCCTGTAACTGTTGATTTTAACACCACGGATTGGACCTATAACGAGGACGGTTACTACTATTACAACCATCCCGTTGAGCCCGGCGCGGCTACGGCACCCTTGTTTTCTACAGTTAGTTTTTCCGGTGCTCTTGGCAAAACCTTTGAGAACTCTAAGGCTAACCTTAAAGTAGATGCATATGCTACCCAGGTTGTTAACAACGGCGCAAACGTTTTTGAGGCCGCAGGCTGGCCTGACCCCGAAGAATAATTCTTTAATATGCGGGGGTTTTTATCCCCGCAAAGTCTGTTTTATAATTTACCAATAGGGGGTATATCCCATGAATAATAAAAACAACGCTCGCAAGAAAGGCATTTTCGGCGGTCTTACATTTGCCACCGCCGTTACCTTGGTTGTCCTATGTATTGTAGGCGGCACCCTTGCGTATTTTTTCACAAAAACACCCAATATTGTTAATACCTTCGTCCCCGGCACTGTTGACTGCGAAATCAGTGAAGTGATGAACGGAAATGATAAGAAAGTAATCGTTATTGAAAACACAAACGGCACCACCTCTGTTTATATGCGCGTAGGCTTAGCTTCATATTGGAAAGAAGAGGATGCAGAAAGTGGTGTGATCCTGGGGATGAATTCTGACATCCCCGACTTTACATTAGGAACCGATTGGGTTAAGGGTACTGACGGTTATTATTATTATCTAAAGCCTGTTGCCCCCGGCGGTATGACTAGCAATATGCTTGGTGTGGCGTTGACGCTTGGTTCTGAAAACGGAAACGTTGAAGTTCTTGAGGTGTTTGCAGAGTCTATTCAATGCGCTCCAACCGAAGCCGTTACAGATGCGTTTGGTGGAGATAACGGATCAGTAACTGGTGTTGATGCTAACGGTAACCTTGTAGTTGCTCAAGACAATCAATAGGAGGTAGGCTATGAAAAGGATTTTAAAGCTTTCCCTTTCCTTGGCGCTTGCCCTCTGTATGCTTTTACCACTTGCTACTAGCGTCAGCGCAGACGGCAAGGTTACTTACTCCGGCAACTCCGGTGATTTTATCTTTACACCCGGCAGTGAGCATTCTCCGACCGACCTTTTTGATGGTTTTAAAGGAGTTATGCCCGGCGATACCCGAACCCAAAAAATCAACGTTGTAAACGATGCAGACAATCAAGTTAAGGTTATGATATATCTTCGCGCTCTCGGCGCACACGAGGGTAGTGAGAAGTTCCTTTCTCAAATGACTCTTACCGTTGATGCTACCGACGGCGAGCGTTTGTTCAAAGCGCCTCCCAGTGAGAAAGGTGATCTTACGGATTGGTACTGTCTTGGTACTTTCTATTCGGGAAGCGACGTTGACCTTGACATTATGCTTGAGGTTCCAATAGAGATGGACAACGAGTTTCAAAACGCCATTGGTCTTTTTGATTGGGAGTTTAAGGTGGAGGAATTTCCCGTTGATCCTACCGATCCTACCCCCGGCACCGGTGATGATAATAACACCGTTCTTTACGTTTGTCTCGGGCTTTGCAGCTTAGTTCTTATTTTCTTTATTGTGCTCTTTAAGCGCAGAAAAGATGAAGACGAAGAAGCCGCATAATTGAATAAAAAATAAGCGCTCCATACCGTTTTGGTATTGGAGCGCTTTTTATATTTCAAAATCTACGTTATATTCGTTATCAATCAGGCAGACGTTAAGGCCGTATTCACCAGAGGCGGTGAGCCAAGCGTTGTTATCTTTTATTAGGTCTTGGATATTAATAGTATCGCAAAGTCGTTTTTCGATTACACTGGCGTGCTTGACAATATTATCAAAATTTGCCCGTATGTAGCTTTCTGACATAACAAGGACTTGGTGTCTGATGTTATATAAATATTGCGCAGAGAGGTCTTTTTGCCACGAGGGAGGGAAGTAACAACCTTCGATTATAATGTTCTGCTCGTTTTCGATTGCTGTCTTTATTATTTCGCGGATAATTGGCCAAAGATAGTCTGTTAACTCATCATCGTCCATCGGGGTAAGGTCGGTGTTTCCGCTGCGAATAAGCCCCATTTTCAAGTGATCGATTGATAGGTAAGGGTAGTTGTATCTTTTAAGTAGTTTTTGTGCCAGCGCGGTTTTACCCGTATGAGATGCACCCATTATCAAAATAACCATCATCTTGCTCCTTATAACAAAAAATCGACAAGTAAAAGCTTGTCGATTTGTGGTGCCGGTGGCGGGGGTCGAACCCGCACGGTATCGCTACCACTGGATTTTGAGTCCAGCACGTCTGCCAATTCCATCACACCGGCATATTCACCCCGCGAAAAGCGGGGGATTATTTAGTTTTCAAATACCCAAAAATAACTGTTCGCTACCTGACCGATCACCTTATTATAATCCCACTCAACAAGGCAGTTTTCGTACTTGCCACTGTCGGCAAGGAGAAGTTTACCGTCATCGGTAATGCCGCGTATCAAAAGAAAGTGTCTGCCACGGGTAAAGTCACCGTAACCAACCACGGTTAGAAGAAGTTTACCGGCCTTTAAAGCGGAAACGACAGCGTTTTTATCGTAAACGCTAATGGTTGAACATTTAATACCATATGCTGCAGAGGCTGCGGGGAACAGACCGTAGGCAGTACCTCTTCCGCGGAAGTAGTATCCGTTGTTAAATGACCAGTCGGCCATATAAGTAGGACTTACGGTGTGAGAGGTGAGGTTTGAAATAACCATTGCCATCGAAGTGGGACCGCAACCGTAACCGCCAACGGTATTATAACCGTAGGGATAATTAGTATACACGGGCCAAGTCTGCTCATAGTATCTGAAAGCAGTACCGTCAGGCTGTGGGAGAAGCGCGTATGTATCAAAAAGCTGTGCGTTACCATCGGTAACGGGTCTCTCATTTTTATTGCTGGTATCAGTGTTTTTGTCCGGCTCACTTACTGGGGGGGCTTGAACAATGGGGGCAGAGGGCTTTGTCGGCGCTTGAACAGAGGAACCGCCGAAACCGGGGTTGAGGGATGAAATTACTTTATCTGAAGAGGAGAAGATATCTTCAGTACCAAGAGAAGGAGAAACTGTATTAGTCTCAAAATCCTCATCAATGGCGCCGAGGTTCATGACGATAGCAGAGGGCAATTGACCCTTTACTGCGGAACCGGAAACGCCAACCCCAGTGGTTTTAAAACCTTGCTTAAGTATACAAAAACAAGGAACAATAATCATTGCCCAGCAAAGAACAGCGCAAGTAAGCCTTACAGAATACTTCTTCAGTATATTACCTATAAAGCAACGCCTCCTTACAAATATACCAAACAATTCCTTCATACATTATAACACAAGGTTATCTAAAAATCAAGTGTTTTTTTCTATTTTATTCCTTTGTTTGCTCGTTTTCTTTAGGTTCAGGACAGTCTTCAATGAGAACGCCCTCTTTTGTTGCCTTAGGAATTTTAATATCAAGGTTGTAAAGTCTTAGATATACGTAAGAGATTATCGCAATGTCTGCAATGCAGAAAACTATATTTGCTGCAGAAGCGTTTGCGATGCCTGTTATAGACAAGAAGAGAACGGGTATTGCAAAAACTGCTGCAGACAAAACGCCTGCCAGCCCAAAGAAAACGTAAAGAGCAGGAGCCGCACGACGCATATACACTCTGGACTCATTCATAAAGAACAAAAGGAAGAAACCTAGACTTAAAAGATGGTAGTTATAAAGCTGACCGTAACCGTTGGAGTTTTGCATCAAAAAGTCAAAAATTAACTTTGCAGCTAGCCCCATGGTTGGGAGGAGTGAGAGATAAGTAAAGCGTATGGACGCTTTATTTTGATTAGAAAAAGCGCATGAAAAAAAGTAAAAAGCAGCTGCGGCAGTTATCAGAATGAGAAGAATATATGAGTAATTTGGACTACTGCTTACCTCAGACCGTCTTATCAGTCTGTAGAAAGCTTCAACGCTGTTAAAGTCGTCGGGGTAGTATACATTAGGAAGAATAACGAACTCTGCCACTATGCTGTATAAAACCACGCCGAGTGCAGTACAACCACCAAGTATACAAATTTTTTTATAAATTTTGGATGAAAATTTTAAACTCTTTGCAAATTTGGATTTATAAACAAAAGTAAAGAACAAAAATCCAATCAAGCATACAGAGTAAAGCCAAGAGATAAGATTAAAGAACTTAACCTTATCGGCACTGTATGCATTAATGTCGTTGATGGTGCCGTCGGCGCTTTGGGCGATCGATAGCGTCATAAACACGCCAAACACAAGTGACGCCAAAAGAGTAAAGGTCAAAACGGCACGGTAAATTGTTTTATGGTTCATAAAAAAACTTCCTTAAGACTAAAGTATATTAATTATACACTATTTTTTTCTTTGTGTAAAGGCTTTTGAAGCATTTTAGCCTATAAAACAGCATAAAATTAAACACTACAAAATGAAGGGTTGTTTAATATGAAAAACTATGTTTGTTTATTTGGTGCTGTTTTTTTGTGGTGTGTTTTGATGCCTGCGTTGGTTAAGCCTGCTATTGCTGGTCAAGCTGTTGAAAATACAAATGAGTCTGAGGTTGTTTCAACTGGGGACAGCGGCGTTTCTGTGTGCTATTTTGATAGCTTTATCAATCAAAAAATCAACATGGGATTGGAGAATTACGTTGCACGTGCTCTGTCTTTCCTTATGCCGGAGAATATACCTTACGAGACTTTAAAGGCTCAGGCTGTTGCTATACGCTCGGTAGTTTGCTACAGATATGAGAATAATGAGCACGAATCCTTTTATCTTTGTTCTGACCCCGAGCATTGTTTCAGTTTAGCAGCTTATCCCAGAGAAGATTGTGTAAAAGCCGCAGAAGAAACTGCGGGTGTTATTTTGACTTGGGAAGGAAAAGCAGCGTTGGCTCTAAGTCATCTATCTTCACTTATAAAGACCGAAAACTATGAGACTGTTTACGGCAAAAAAATTCCATATTTAGTTTCTCTTCCGGTTTATGATGAGAAGGATATGCCAGGATATAAAACTACCGTGAAACTAACGGTCGAAGATTTTAAGGGAGCGTTTTCGGATTACAGCGTTGTTTTCAATGACGACAAAGAGAAATGGATAGGAAAGACGGAGTTTACCCAAGGGGGCAGAGTATATATTACAGAGATAGGTGGCTTACGCTTTAAAGGATCTACAGTGGCTAGGCTTTTAGGGCTAAAAAGTCTTTGCTTTAGCATTGATATTAATGAGGATGAAGTTGTAATTCAAACCTATGGAAACGGCAGCGGAATAGGAATGAGCAGAAACACAGCGGTTTTAATGGCCAAAGAGGGTGAAGACTACAAAAAAATACTGGAATATTTTTATCCGGGCACTTCCTTTTCCGTAATAAAGGCGTATAAACAAAACTAAATAAGTCCACAATAAGGAAAAGCCTGAATGTATGCAGGACTAAATTTTCCGGAGGATTTATATGGACGAAAAGAACAGTAATCAAAACACTGAAAGCACCGAAGCAAAAAAGAACAAAAAAACAAAAAAGCTTATGTTTAAAAAGCCCGTTATCACAAAACGCACTGCATCTGCAATTTACATGGGCATTGCAGTGTGTATGGTGGCGATGCTTACTGTTAGTTTGATTTCAACAAGCAACAGCGTAAACCAAAGCCTTGATGAGCTTGAAGATATCAGCATTGGACTGCCGGACGTTTCGATAAGTTTTCCCGACATCGGTACTACGGAAAAGCCCGATAATAAGCCTACGGGCACGGATAACTCCAACGTGGATGCTGAGGTTATAGAACCGCAACCCGAAAAGCCTAAGGAGGAACAGCCAACGTATACGCGTCCTGTTTTTGGTGAAATTCTAAAGGGATATTATGCCGATGCTTTAGTGTTTTCCGAAACTATGCAGGATTACAGAACCCATGCGGGGGTGGATATAACGGCAGCCTTGGGCGAAAAGGTGTGCGCCTACACCGACGGGGTTATCAGTAAAATTGAAAACGATCCCTTTATGGGTACAACGGTTGAGATTTCACACGATGGCGGTGTAACATCCGTATACAAGAATCTTTCAAAAGAACTTCCAAAAGGCATTGCGGTAGGTGTTAATGTAAAAACCGGTGACCTTATCGGTACGGTAGGAGAAACTGCGATAATAGAAAGTGCAGACGAGCCTCATTTACACTTTGAATTATGGGTAAACGGTGAAAGCATAAACTCAGAGAGAGAAATAGCATCACTAAAATAGTATTAAATAAATATCCGCCCGCTACTATGCGGGCGGATATTTATTTATAAATGTGCTTTACTCTGATATCCGAAAAATCTCCTCGTTTTAATTTTTCTGGCCTTATCAAAAACAATAATGCTCCTTTATCGTTGAACCTTATTTTTCCGTTCTGTGCAGAAAACGAATTGATTCGTAATAAAACGGTGTATCCCTCTGCTTCTTCGTTCTCGTAACACATTTGAAGCTTTGAGCGTTTTTGGGCGGTAGTGCTTGAAAAAAATATAGGGTGGGGAAAAGCGATTGCGGAATCAAAGCCGTCTTCGTCCACCAGAATTAGTGGGTTGAGTGTATCGATATTACCGTTATAATAGATAACACGGGCGGCATTCGTATCTTCTGTGCTTTCGGGACAAGCAGTAAAATCATAAAAAAAGTAAAGCATCCCGTGGGACGGTAAATCACCGTTTGTGTCAAATTCGGAGAAATCCCTGCAATTAATCTGTGCAACAAAATCCAAATCGTAACAGTTGTCACTGTCAATGATTGCCGGCCATTCAAAGTCAGCCCATACGTCAGGGCTTCCAAACAATTTGCTGCTTCCGACAGCGTGTCTTGTCATCTCTTTTTTCAACTGTAAAGTAACGCCATTCATTGTCCTCAACCTCCGAATTATATTATATATCAGAACGGTCATTTAGTAAATAAAAATTTTTTATAAAGACAACTTTTGAGATTCTGTTGGAATATTTCGTTTGTTGACAAAAAAACAAATAAGTGCTAAAATCAGTATAAATTACAATGGATATTTGGGCGGATTTCAATAGTTATGGACGTTAAAACTGAGTATTTATTAGGTATTGATATAGGCTCCACCACGGCAAAGGCTGTATTAATTAAAAACCGCGCGGTGGTTTATGAAAAATACGCAAGACATTTTTCCAAGGTTAGGGAAAAATGCTGCGAGTTAATAAAGGAAATCGGAAATATAATAGGCGATTCTCCGATGAGTATTGCAATATCAGGCTCTGCAGGGTTAGGGCTTGCAGAAAGTGCAGAGGTCGCTTTTATTCAAGAGGTTTTTGCAACAGGAGAGGTTGTTAGGTATATGGAGCCCGATACCTCCTGTGTTATTGAACTTGGCGGAGAGGATGCAAAGATCATTTTCTTCGACGGGGGAATTGATGAGCGCATGAACGGAAGCTGTGCAGGCGGAACCGGTGCGTTTATTGATCAAATGGCTACTCTTTTAGATGTTGATCCCGACACCTTAGACAGACTTAGCCTTGATTATAAAAGAATATATCCCATAGCGTCCCGTTGCGGAGTGTTTGCAAAAACCGATATTCAGCCGTTGTTAAACCAAGGAGCAAGAAAAGAGGACGTTGCGGCAAGTATTTATCAAGCGGTAGTTAACCAAACCATAGCCGGTCTTGCCCAGGGTAGGCGTATTGAGGGAAAGGTTTTGTTCCTGGGAGGTCCCCTCTATTATTGCGAAGGACTGAGAAGACGTTTTATAGAAACCCTTAAAATTCCGGCAAATAATGCTGTTTTCCCTGCATACGCTCGTTTTGCGGTTGCAATGGGGACTGCGATCTATGCTGAAAAAAACGGTACGGTTTTAACCGGTGAGCAATTGCTTTCCAGAATTAATCTTGCCCCTGAAAATACCGTTTCTCAAAACCGCTTGCCCCCGCTTTTTGCAGACCCAAAGGAATACCGGGAGTTTAAATCCCGCCATAGCGGTTCTGATGTAAAAAGATGTGATGCTGAAGCGTATAGAGGCAATGCCTATTTAGGGATAGATTGCGGCAGTACAACTACGAAGCTTGTCCTTATCAACGAGGATAAGGAGATACTTTACAGTTATTACGCTTCTAATAAGGGCAACCCCGTTGAAGTAGTTAAAGATGAACTGAAAAAGATATATGCCCTTGGCGGCAATCGTATAAAAATATGTGGTTCAGCAGCTACCGGTTACGGTGAAGAACTTATTAAAAATGCTTTTGGCGTAGATATTGGCGTTGTAGAGACCATTGCCCATTACACCGCCGCGAAGTATTTTATGCCCGGTGTTGATTTTATACTCGATATAGGCGGTCAGGACATAAAGTGCTTTCGTATAAGGAACGGTGCTATTGACAGTATTATGCTAAATGAGGCTTGTTCTTCGGGATGCGGTTCTTTTCTCGAAACCTTTGCAAAGTCCCTTGGCTTTGATATCGAGGAATTTGCCACACGCGGTATATTTGCACACAATCCGGTTAATTTGGGTAGCCGTTGTACCGTGTTTATGAACTCATCCGTTAAGCAATCGCAAAAGGAAGGGGCTGCTGTTGAGGATATATCCGCGGGACTGTCCATCAGCGTGGTTAAAAACGCTTTGTATAAGGTTATACGTGCTTCATCCCCCGATGAACTTGGTGAGAATATCGTTGTTCAAGGCGGCACTTTTTATAACGATGCAGTTTTGCGCGCTTTCGAAAAGGAGCTTGGTAAAAATGTGGTAAGGCCTTCAATAGCGGGTCTTATGGGTGCTTTTGGTGCGGCTCTTTGTGCCATGCGCGTAAAAGACAGCAGTCTAATAAAAACGGAAGAACTCAATAACTTTACACATCAAGCCAAAAGCGCTGTTTGCCGCGGTTGCACTAATAACTGCCATCTAACTGTTAACACCTTTGGTAACGGTAAAAGATATATTTCCGGCAACCGTTGTGAGAAGGGGCTTGGAGAAGAGTTTTCCGGTAAGCCTTTAGCTAATTTGTACCGATTTAAGCGTGGATTGCTGGCTTCGTTACCGGAGGGTGACGGCACAGTCGGAACCATAGGGTTGCCATTGGCCCTCGGCATGTACGAGCTTCTACCGCTTTGGCACGGCATATTCCAAAGCCTTGGCTTTAAAACTGTGGTTTCTTCTCCTTCCACAAGGCGTATTTATGAAAAAGGTCAGTTTTCAATACCGTCTGATACAGCCTGCTACCCTGCAAAAATAATGCACGGCCACATTGAGGAATTGATAGAAAAGACCGTCGATGCAATTTTTTATCCGTGTCTTACCAACAACGTCAACGAAAACAGCGGAAACAATCATTATAACTGTCCCGTTGTTGCTTATTATTCTGAGTTATTAAACGGTAACATGGATCTTAAGGATAGAACTAAGTTTCTGTACCCGTATCTTGATATAAACAACCCCTCTCAGTTAGCGAAGGGAATTGGAAAGTGTCTTGAAGGCGTATTCGGAAAGTTTAGCAGCAGGGCTTTAAACAAGGCGGTAAAGCGCGGTATAAAGCAGTATAAGGAGCACATGAAGTTAATACGCTTGGAAGGCGAAAGGTCACTTATCGAGGCTCGCGAGAACGGCAGTAGAATTATAGTGCTGGCTGGCAGACCTTATCATGTTGATCCGGAAATCAATCACGGTATAGATACTCTTATAAACAGTCTTGGGCTTGCGGTGGTAAGCGAGGACAGCATTTGCCATCTTACGGATATGCCCGTTCAACTAGGTGTTCTTAATCAGTGGACCTATCATTCCCGTCTTTATAGGAGCGCAAAATTTGCTGTTGAAAACAAGGACGTGCAGTTGGTGCAGCTTGTGTCCTTCGGTTGCGGTGTGGATGCGATAACTACCGACGAGGTATGTTCTATTCTCGAAAACGGCGGCAAATATTATACCCAACTTAAAATTGATGAAATAACCAACCTTGGCGCTGTTAAGATAAGGCTCAGAAGCTTGCTGGGTGCTTTGGATGAAAAGGAGGGGGAATAGTGAGCGGTAACTACGTTGAATTTACAAAAGAAATGAAAAAGGATTATACTATTCTTGCCCCCAATATGCTCCCTTTGCAGTTCAGTCTTATCGCTAAGGTCCTTGAAACCGAAGGATACAACGTTGAACTTTTACAAAACAGCGGCACAAATATTCCGGAACTTGGATTAAAATACTGTCATAACGATACCTGCTATCCTGCGATATTGGTTATTGGTCAGTTTTTGGATGCTTTACTGTCGGGAAAATACGATACCAATAAGGTTGCACTTCTGTATTTTCAAACCGGTGGCGGTTGTCGCGCTTCTAATTACATATCTCTTATACGAAAGGCGCTGAAAAAAGCAGGGCTTGGTCATATTCCCGTTATATCGTTAAGCCTTAGAGGGCTTGAGAAGCATTCGGGCTTTAAGCTTTCACTGTCGGCTTTACACCGTTGCGTTTATGCGGTTCTTTACGGAGATCTGCTGTTTTCTTTACGTAACCAGTGTAAGCCTTATGAACTTATATCCGGTGCTGCTCAAACATTGGCGGAGGAGTATTGTGATAAGCTTATTCGAAAAATGAGCGCAGATGGAATTTCATTTAAAAAGTTTAAGGCTAACTGCTCTTTGATTTTAGATGCTTTTGCAAAACTTCCTAGAAAAAAAGAAAAAAAGGTGCAAGTCGGCATTGTAGGTGAGATATACGTTAAATTTTCGCCTCTTGGAAATAACAACTTAGAGCAGTTGCTTGTTGATAACGGCGCTGAAGTAACTATTCCCGGCCTTTTTGACTTTTTTATGTACTGTATGTATAATCAGATATCGGATTATATATTGTATAAAAAGGGGCGCCTTTTCCATCCCGCTATAAAATTTGCTTTTAATTTTATGTTAAAAAAACAAGCAGAGGTTATTCGGCTTATAAAAGAACATGGAGTTTTTCGTGCCCCCGCCAAGTTCAGTCGTGTTATTGAACTGACAGAGGGATACATAAGCCACGGTTGTAAGATGGGGGAAGGGTGGTTGCTTCCTGCGGAGATGTTGGAGCTTGCTGATAGCGGCGTAAAGAACATTGTATGCACTCAGCCTTTTGGGTGTCTTCCCAACCATATATGCGGTAAAGGGATGATGAAACCTATCAAGGATAGAAACCCCGATATAAATATCGTGGCTATTGACTACGATGCAAGTGCCTCTCAGGTAAATCAAGTAAACCGAATTAAGCTTATGCTTGCTAATGCTAAATAGAAAATGGCTGTAAAAACATAGTTTTTACAGCCATTTTTTACGGTCTATTCAAAACCAAAACGTCACCTGCCATAAGGACAGTATTGCCGTTTGGGATAATAACCTGCTTGTCACGTTTTATTAAGATCACCAATGCGCCGCCTGAATCCATTTCAAAAAGCGGTTTTCCTACAAGATCGTCCATTGGACGTATGTGTTTTTCAAACAAGAATACATCCTCTGCTTTTTCAGGAGAACGGGCGCTTAGCACCACTGTGTCCCCGCTTTGTAAAACAGTGCTACCATTAGGAATCATGCGTTTTTCGCCTCGTCTTATCATAACGATGAGGGTTGCAGGGGGAAGTGTGATTTCCATAAGGCTTTTGTTACACCAACCGTGACTATCGTCCATGGTGAACTGAATAAACTGAACAGGAACCTCCTCGGTATAGTCAGAGAAGGTTTTCATAACGTCTGCCCCTTTGTCTATCATGGAAAGTTTTTTAGATACGAATGGGATGAGCGAGCCTTGGAAGAGAATAGAAAACAAAACTATAAAGAAAACTATGTGAAAGATGTCGTTTTCCGTGCTCTCGTCCATGGTTGCCATTATGGCGAAAACTATGGATGCGGCTCCTCTGAGCCCTGCCCAAGAAACTGTAAGTATTTGTTGGCTTTTGCAACGGAAAGGGGTAAGAAGTGCAAATACAGTTACGGGTCGTGCTATGAAGGTCAGGAAAAGTGCGATAAATAAAGCGGGAAGCGCAACCTCCGGTAGCTTTGACGGGAAAGAAAGCAGGCCCAGTAAGAAGAATATAAGCATTTGCATAATGCCTGTAATTCCGTCAAAATATGGGAACAAGTTTTTTTTGTTGCGGATGTTTGCATTGCCCAAAATGATACCAACTATATAAGTACTGAGGTAGCCGTTGCCGCCCACAATAGTGGGAGCAGCGTAAGCAAGTACAGCAACAGCGGTCACGAAAACGGCATCAAATCCCGATGCCGTGAAACGGATCCGTTTCATCAAATAAACCGAAGCAAAGGCTATTACGGCACCAAAACCAACGCCATAAGCTATCTGAGCAAAAACCAAATAGACCAATTTACCGCCACCGGCTGTACCGCCCATTATTGACAGTATTATCGCTGTCATCATATAAGCAAATGGGTCGTTACTACCGCTTTCAACCTCAAGAAGTGAAGCCGTGTTGTATTTAAGACCTAGTTTTTTAGAACGAAGAATAGAGAAAACCGATGCAGCATCAGTAGAACTGATAACAGCACCTATAAGCATGCTTTCCAAAAACGGAATACCTAAGGCATAGTGACAAAAAAAGCCAACCAACCCCGCCGTCATTATAACACCGGGACCTGACAACAAGGCAGCGCGGAAAGCTACGGGTTTTGCTACCTTCCAATTTGTGCCAAAGCCGCCGTAAAACATAATGAATATCAATGCAAAGGAGCAAATCTGTTCTGCAAATCCATAATTATCAAAAGGTATCTTGAACACACCGTCACTACCGAAAAGCATGCCTAAAAGGATAAAGGCAAGCAGGGTAGGGATGCCGAGACGTGTAGAGACTTTGTTAAGCGAAACGCACGCAAACATTACTATCGCGCCAAGCAACAAGTAGGTAGCCACAGAATTTCCTCCATAAAATTTATCTATTTCATTATATCATAAAAATTATGTTCTGGCAATATAAAAAGGCGACCAAAAGTCGCCTTTTACTACGTAGTAATTTGTTAAAATAGGTTTTTAAGTGCGCCCAAAGCGTCCTTTGCCTTGTCTGCAACTATGCCGCTTTTAACGCCGTCCACAACCTTACTAAGCATACCGTCCGGAATATCCACGCCGATAAGCTCTTCAACGGTATTTTCAGGGCTTGCCTTGAATTTATCCATAAGCCCCTTGTCGTTCTTTATTTTGTCAATTATCTCGGAGATCTTACCCTTTAAATCGAAGCCCATGATTTACTCCTCAACAATAGCAGCGTCAGCAGAATTCTTCTTAACACTTTCAATGCCGTTTTCACAGCTTGCCATAGCCTTGTAGCCTTCGCTAACCGCTATAACCTGACCGTTAGTAGCCTTGAGACGGAAACGGAACTCACCGGCCTTGTCCTTGTAGATTTCAAACTTAGGATGCTTTTCAGTTGCATAGCCTTCTACAGTCTGGTCCTCGATTGCAGCAACGGGTGCATTCTTTTGAACGCTTGCGATGCCGTTTCTGCACGCATCCTCTGTGGTGTATACCTCGGAAGTAGCGATAACCTGACCGTTGTCAGCCTTAAGATCAAATTTAATACCGGTTGCGGTTTCACGAATAACAAATTTTCCCATAATTTACCTCCAAATATTTTAATCACCTATATTATACAATCCATTTTGTGAAAAATCAATAGTTTCTATAAAATCAGCTTGACGCTAATTTTTCTTTATGATACTGAAGCATATAAAGTCTATGATATCTGCCCCTAAGCTTTAACAGTTCTTGATGATTCCCTTGCTCCTTAATTTCTCCGTGGGATAGGAGGATGATGTTATCGGCGTGTTGTATGGTGGACAGTCTGTGGGCAACCATAAGCATAGTACCGATATTCATCATTTTTTCAAGAGAGTCTTGTATAAGCTTTTCGGTTTCCATATCGATGTTAGCTGTTGCTTCATCCAAAATCATAACGGAAGGCTTGTGTATAATGGTTCTTGCAAAAGAAAGAAGCTGACGCTGACCGGCGGAAAAGTTGTTCCCGCGTTCTCTTACAGGCTCGTCAAGGCCCAGGGGGAGTTTATCGATAAAACTGTCTGCGTTTATATAACGGCAAACCCTCATGATCTCCTCATCGCTGAAGCCTTCTTCTCGTAGAACTATGTTACTGCGAATTGTTCCCGAAAACATAAACACATCTTGAAGCATTTGCCCAAAGTGCTTTCTTAAGGCTGAGATTTTGTATTTTTTTATGTCTATGCCATCTATTAAAATCTGCCCCTTAGTAACCTCGTGATTTCTGCATATCAGTGACAGAATAGTAGATTTACCCGAGCCCGTTGAACCGACAAAGGCAACGGTCTCTCCTGCTTTAATGCTGAAAGAAACATCCTTAAGCACCCACTGATCCGGAACGTACGCAAACCACACGTTTTTAAATTCGATATCGCCTTTTATTTCTGTAGGTTCGATAGCATCCGGCAGGTCTACGACCGTAGGCTCTATGTCCATAACGGAAAAGATTTTTTCCGCCGAGGCAAAGGCAGATTGCAGCCAGTTAAACTGTTCCGCCAAACTTTGAATAGGGTTAAAGAATTTGTTGATATACATGTAAAATGTAACGATAATTCCGCTTGTAAGCGTCTGCCCCAGGAAAGTACCGCCGCCTATATATCCTTTGCCGCCAAGGTACAAAAGACAAAGAATCGACGAAACGTACAGCATATAAACCACGGGCCTGAATATGCTGAACACGTAGATCTGATTGCGCTTTGCTCGTTTAAGGAGGTTGTTTTTCTCCTCGAATTCCTCAAGTTTTTTTTGCTCACGATTAAATATCTGTGTAATTTTAATACCTGACAGATTTTCAGATAAGAAAGTGTTTATGTCGGTGGTTCGGTCCTTTACGGTTCTGAAAGCTTTTCTTGTAAACTTGCGGAAAATAACGGTGAACAAAACGATAAACGGAACGAAACAAAGTACCATCAGCGTAAGCTGGTAATTAACGCAAAGCATAGCAACAAGAACACCGATAATGATAAAGCAGTTTTTGACAAGGTTCACCAGAATGTTGGTAAACAGCATAGAGATGGCATTTGTGTCGTTAGTGACACGGGTAACCAGTTTACCTACAGGCATCAGATTAAGCTGACCGTGGGATAGGGATTCAACGTGAACAAAAACATCCTCGCGCAGGGAAGACATTATTCGTTGTCCTGTTTTTTGCAAAATTATCATTTGTACGTAGGTACAAATCATGGAAACGATAAGTATCCCACAGTACACAGCAACGTAAGCAAAAAGCCTGCTAAGCTCAAAACCTTCTTCTTTTACCATCTCCTCGATGCTACCTATCATAAGAGGAGAAATTATATCGTAGGCGATAGAGAAAAGCATTGTTATTCCTACGAATATAAAGCTTTTTGCATGAGGCTTGGCGTAAGCCAGAAGACGGCGGATTATTTCTCCGTCCTTCATGTTGCGGTCAAAGCCTATGCTTTCCTTTTTGTTTTTCATTGTTGCAAATGCAACTGTAAATACGATAGAGAAAACGCCGATGATAGCGCCTATTATCAGTAAAGGATAATACTCACCCATTATCGTTACCTCCTTCGTCCTCAAGTCTTTGCATTTCAACCATCTGTTTGTATTCGTTGCAGGTTTCGTAGAGCTCTGTATGAGTGCCTACCGCCAAAACCGCACCCTTATCTATGAAAATTATCTTATCCATGCGTTCAACGGTAGAAATTCTGTGGGCTATAAGTATAGTGGTGCGCCCCTTACGTCTGTCAGCAAGGTTTTGCAGTATAATTCTTTCCGTGTTTGTGTCAACCGCCGAAACCGAGTCGTCAAGAATAAGGATGGGAGCATCCTTGATAAGTGCTCTTGCTATGGATATACGTTGCTTTTGACCGCCGGAAACCGTAACGCCTCGTTCTCCGAGCATGGTGGCGTAGCCGGAGGTAAAGCCTTTTATATCTCCGTCCACACCTGAAAGTGCCGCAGCATCCTCTATCTCAGCTTCATGGGCTTCATTTTTAGCAAAGGAGATATTGCTGCCTATGGTAGCGCTGAATAAAAAGTTATCCTGAGGTACATACGCGCATGCATCACGCACCTTGCGTATAGGCAAGTGGTTAACGTCATGTCCATCGATAAACAGCATTCCGTCGCCAATGTTGTATGTGCGAAGTATCAGGTCAACTATGGTTGTTTTTCCGCAGCCTGTTTTACCTATGATGCCAACGTTTTCTCCTGCGTTGATTTTAAAGCTGACGCTCTTAAGAACGTCTCTGTCACCGTCAGGATAACGGAAGGTAAGGTTTTTAAATTCGAGGTCACCTCTTATATAATCGGCTTCTTCCATCTCGCCTCGATCTATCACGTCCTGTTTTGCATCAAGAAGCTCGGCAATACGTTTAAGAGAAGCCTTGCCCTTGGAACGAAGCTCTATAAGCTCGGAAACAGCCATAACGGGCCAAACTATAGCGTTAAAGTAGCCTATGAACTCTACAAGTTCACCTGCGGCAAAAGTTCCTTGGTGTACCAAGTAACCTCCGTATCCGAGTATAACACATATAACCGACTCCACAAACAGTGTAACGCATATTTTTAAAACTGTTGACATTCGTGTATAGTCTACGTTTGCCTCTTCGTTTTCCACGTTAAGCCTTTTAAAAGCCCATAGCTCTTTTGTTTCTTTAACAAATGCCTTTATTACAGCTATGCCTGAAAAGCTTTCTTGGGCAAAATCGGAGAGGTTTGAGAAGGATTCTTGCCTTCTTGCCCATTTTTTTGTCATAAACCTTCCAACGATTATTGCAACCGAAAGGAGAAATACCATGGGTATCAAGGATAGGGAAGTAAGAAGAGGGTCCATACGCCACATTTTGAATATGGCAAGACAGCCAAGAAAGGCGGCATCAAACATCATCATTACACCCATCCCGAAGCACTCTTGTATGGTTTCCAGGTCGTTGGTGAACAAAGACATAAGGTTACCGACCTTGTTGGTTTGATAATACTGATGTGAAAGATCTTTGCAGTGATTGAACATTTGATAACGCAGATCGGTTTCGATTTTAAGCGCAGTACCAAAGAGACAGATCCTCCACAAAAAACGGCCACTCAATAGGACCAAAATGACGATTATAAGTGGCAGACAAATCTCATCAAGTAGAAAATCAAGGTTGAAAACCGCACTTCCGTCAGTACCGACAGGGTCTCCGTTCATGCCGTTTATAACTGTACGGTAAAACTCAGGTATTTTAAGCTGAAAAAAGTCAACCAGTACCAATGATGCAAGCCCCAAAAGTATTACGGGCAGGTGTTTAAGGTAGTATTTGTTTACGTATTTTCCGAAAAGCATCAGTATCACCCCTTAATGGATTTTACAAATTATGATTATATCACCATAGATTTTTCTTGTCAATCTCAAGGAAAAGGAAAAAGCATGAAACTTTTAAGTTTCATGCTTTTAAATGCTTTAAATTATAAATTCAAAAACTGAACCTTCGCCTAAAACGCTTTTTGCATTGACCGTACCCCCATGGGCTTCAATGATGCTTTTAGCCATAGGGAGTCCCAAGCCTGTACTGCTGTGCCCGTCGTCGGTTCTGGATTTATCGGCGCGGAAAAACCTATCCCAAATCTTTGGAAGGTCGTTTTCGGAAATACCTATACCGTTGTCTTTAACAGTGCACCTTGCTTTGTTTTCCTCATAACGTTCAATATTAACTTCAATAAATCCGCCCTCCTTGCCATATTTAATTGCGTTGTTTATAAAGTTGATAAGAACCCTCATAATAGCTGTTTTGTCGGCGAAGATTTCTACGGGTGTCCTTGAAACGAGAGTTATTTCTATATTTTTCCTTTCGGAAATATAGGTTTCCTCTTCAATGACCATCTCAGCTAACTCCACGAGGTCAAAAGCTTCTTTTTCTAATACTGTTTTATTATTGTCTGACCTTGCAAGGGTCAACAGTTCTGATAGGAGCTTTTTCATTTTAAGACTTTGCTTGTTGATGATAGACATTGCTTCACGCATATCCTCGTCGGTGGCGTTAGGGCTAAGAGCAAGGTCGCTTTGTGCCAATATAACCGCAACCGGGGTTCGAAGCTCGTGAGAAGCGTCGTCTGTAAACTGCTTTTCTCTGTCGTAATTATTCTGTATGGTGTCCAACATGCCGTCAAATGTGTTGGCAAGGTTACTTATTTCGTCTTTGCCGTTTCCTTCCAGATTGATTCGTCGGCTAAGATCGTTGCTGCCTGCAATTTCCGCTGCTGCCTTGGTTATGTCGGAAACGGGGCGGAAAGCGCGTTTTGTAATGGCGTATCCTAACAAAGCCGCAAAAAGTATGATAAAAGGAACTGCAAGGGAGGCAAGTCTTAATGTGCCTTTAGTAAATGAGGAGCTGATAGTTGCATCAATAGCACCCACTATCCAAGCACACTCATCCTTGTTGCCCGGATTGCGAATCTGCTTAACGTAAACATAGTACTTTTCTGTTCCGGAGGATAGCGTTGTTTTTTGTTCGTTTTTTGCGGTTGAAACGTCAAAACTTACTCCCTCAGGCAAAGCACCGTAAACACTTGGCGTATCTGATTCTTTGTCTATTGCGTAAATGCAAAGAAATACGTCACCGTCTGTAAACTTTGCATTTTCATCTACAGTAAATTCAGCCCCTTCCGGTTTATCCGTTGTGCTTGGCGGCCTTTTTCCGTTCTCAGGCTTGCTTTGTCCCAGAGGGGGAACATTTTCTTCAAACTTAGGACTTTTGTAACGGGCTGAATCACAAAGCTTCATCACACTAACTCTCGCTGTTTCATAAAGCTCGTTTCTTACAACGCTTTTTGAAATCGTGGTGGTATAAAAAAGCAGTATTCCTGCCAAAACAGTCATTATCACAGTGAAATAAAGCGTTATTTTTAACTTTATTGATAAGCGTTTCATTTTTATTCCTTTATTATGTAACCAACCCCGCGAATAGTATGAATGAGCTTGGTCTCAAAATCACCGTCAATTTTTTTACGGAGATAACTTATATAAACATCAATAACGTTACTTCCGCCTTCGTAATCGTAATTCCAAATATGCTGTTCGATTTTTTCCCTTGACAAAACGTTTCCCTTGTTTTTGACTAGGTATTCAAGTATTGAGAATTCCTTTGAGGATAGGGAAATAGTCTTTCCGCCACGGGTAACAGTATGAGTGTTTAAATTCATGGCAAGGTCACCAACGTTTAGTATGTTGGTAACTATACCGCTTTTTCTTCTTGTGATGGCGTAAATCCTTGCCACAAGCTCGTCAAGGGAAAAAGGTTTTATAAGATAGTCGTCTGCACCTGAATTAAGACCTACAACACGATCGGAAACCGTATCCTTTGCCGTAAGAATTAAAACCGGAACGGGGTTGTTTTTTGCACGTATCCAAGTCAGCAGTTCAAGCCCCGTAACTTTGGGCATCATTATATCCAAAACTATCGCATCATATTCTGCGAAACGCAGATAATCCATAGCCTCATCGCCGTTGTAGCAACAGTCAACGGAAAACCCCTCCATGCTCAGTCGCTTTGCAATAACATCGCAAAGATCTCGTTCATCGTCAGCAATAAGTATTCTCACAGTTACCACTCCTACGTAAATATATCTAAAGTATAAATTAGATTTATTAAATAAATATGAAAAAACGTGTTGCAAAGATAAACCTTACAACACGCAAAACCTAATTATTAGTTGAAAAACATCTTTCTTGCTTTTAAGGCAACGCCCTTTGCGTATTCGGCGCTTTCGCCTAATGCTATAAAACCATCCTCGCCGTAAACGCGGTAAAGCACTCCGACAGCGTTTCTGTCAATACCGGCCGGCCTTAACTTTTTAAAATAAATCTCACAGCCGTTTTTATAAAGCCCTGCATAGAACTTTGGTAAAAATATACGTGGAAGGTCCATAAAAAGGGTGTCGATAGGGATAAGACAGGCGATAAGCTCCTCTTCGCTCATGGAAGCAAGCTCCTCTATTGTATGAGAGTTCTTGATATCAAACTCACCAACTCTTGTCCTGCATAGTGAGGACATAGCAGCGCCGCACCCAAGCCTTTCACCTATATCGTAACAAAGAGTTCTTATGTAGGTCCCCTTTGAGCAGTCTACGTCAATAAATAATTTACCATCCTTCTCAAATGGAGTAAGGTTTCTTATCGTAACTTCTCTTGGCGTGCGCTCGACCTCTATGCCTTGCCTTGCAAGGTTTACAAGCTTTATTCCGCCTACCTTTAAAGCGGAATACATGGGCGGCATTTGCATAAAAGTCCCCTCAAAGGATTTTGCAACCGCTTTAAAATCTGAAAAAGCGGGTAGTTCGCCGTCAAAACGAGTAAGCACGTTGCCGGTTGTATCAAAACTATCAGTTGTTATGCCAAGCTCAACACTTGCAAGGTATGCTTTATCATGGTCTTTTAAGAATTCTGAAGCCTTAACGGCCCTTCCCACCAGTATTGGCAAAACACCCGTAGCCATAGGATCTAACGTGCCACAGTGACCAACAGTCTTAGTTCCGAAAATTCGTCTTATACGGTTAACAACACCGTGACTGCTAAGACCGGCTGGTTTATTTACAATCAATATTCCACTTGCTTCCATTGTCAAAAAGCACCGTCCATATCATTGATCAAGTTACTTGCCGCATCCTTTACACGACCTTCAAAACGGTATCCTGCAGCGTGAATATGTCCGCCTCCACCGTAACGCTTGGCAAACTCAGCTACGTCAAAATACTCGTTGGAACGCAGTGAAACCTTTGTTGCGCCATCTCGTGGGCGGAGAACGGCAGAAACCTCAACACCTGAAATTTGGCGCGGTATCTGATTAAGCACGTCGTAATCGCTGTCGGCCACACCGAGAGACGTTGCGGTGTCCTCGTCGATAGCAACCACAGCAAGCTTACCGTTATAATGTAAGCTTAAGGTATTGTATGCAACACGCTCAAGGTCGATTTGCTTTGGACTTTTGCGTTCAAACAAAAGCTTATTAATAAGAACAAAATCAACGCCTTTGCGAATAAATTCAGCGGCATACTCGTAGGTTTCAGCTCTTGTGTTTGCATAACGAAAGCCGCCGCTATCCGAACAAATTGCGGCGTATAAGGCGGTAGCAGTATCCTTGTCGATATCTGCGCCTAATTCCAAAGCAAGCTCATAAATAATTTCGCCGTTTGCTATATAGTTATCTCTTACCAATAAACGCTTGCAGGGAAGTGAATTTATCTTATGGTGGTCGATGGTAAGCTCAAAACTTTGGTTGTCACAAAAGGCTCCAAAAGCGCCAAGAACAGCCTTGGAGGCAACGTCGACACTTATCGGGGTGTCAATATCCTTTGGCAATTCCGTTGTGAAAATTCCATCAGAGTCCATAAAAGAAAGCTTTTGAGGTATAGGGTCAGCGCAAACAGCAACCGCCCTTTTACCTAAGCTACGCAAGATGCGAACTAACGCAGCCGCAGAGCCAATAGTATCTCCGTCGGGATTTGCGTGGGTAAAAACGACGAAGCCGTCGCGCTCTTTTAGGAACGCGGCAGCCTCTTTATAACTAATGCTGTTCATTATTCTTCATCCTCTCCGCCGCTCGGTAGGGTAGAATAGGTAGTGTTGCGTAAAATACCTGATATCTTCATTGCTCTTTCGGCAGTGTCATCCTTGATGAAGGTCAGTTTTGGTGTAACGCGCATATTAAGCCTTGCGGCAAGCTCGCCTCTGATGTATCCGCTGGCAGATACAAGCCCTTTTTCCAAATGAGGGTCGCTTTGTCCCAGTACACTGTAATGAACCTTTGCAAAGGAAAGGTCGGCAGAAACGTCAACGCCCGTTATACTGATAAAAGCACCGGAAACCCTTGGATCCTTAACGTTTCTAAGAATTTCAGTAAGTTCTCTTGCAACACTTTCGTTAATTCTGTCAATTCTGTGTGCCATTAATATACCTTCTTATGCTTTGATTTCCTCCATAATAAAGGCTTCAAGTATGTCACCAATCTTGATATCGTTAAACTTTTCAAGACCGATACCGCACTCGTAAGACTGAGCAACCTCGCGTACGTCGTCTTTAAAGCGCTTAAGGGAGGAGATTTTGTCTTCAAAGATAACAACGCTGTCTCTTACAACGCGGATAGAAGAGTTGCGGGTTATCTTACCGTCCTGAACGTAGGAGCCTGCAATGGTACCGATGTTGGGAACGTGAATGGTTTGTCTAACCTCTGCACGACCGAGAATAACCTCTTTGTACTTAGGTGCAAGCATACCCTTCATTGCGGCTTCTATTTCTTCCAGACATTCGTAAATTACACGGTATGTTCTGATATCAACATGCTTTTCTTCAGCCGAAGACAGAGCGGATTTATCGGGTCTTATGTTAAAGCCGATTATTATCGCGTTTGATGCGTCAGCAAGCATAACGTCGTTGTCACTGATACCGCCAACGCCTGCGTGTATAACTCTAACCTTAACTTCCTCGTTGGAAAGTTTTTCAAGACTTGCCTTAACGGCTTCAGCAGAACCCTGAACGTCAGCCTTAACTATAATGTTAAGTTCCTTAAAGCCTTCGCTGATCTGGCTGAACAGGTCGTCAAGGTTAACCTTGGCATTGCGGGAGAATTCAGCTTCTTTCTTTTCCTGCTTACGCTTTTCAACAAGCTCACGAGCCATCTTTTCGTCTTTAACGGCGTAAATAACGTCACCCGCTTCAGGAACCTCGGAAAGACCGGTGATCTCAACAGGGCAAGAGGGACCTGCTTCTGTAATGCGCTGACCCTTATCGTTAAGCATAACTCTCACACGTCCAACGGATGTGCCTGCAATAACGATGTCACCCATCTTAAGGGTACCATTCTGAACGAGTATAGTTGCTACGGTACCGCGGCCTTTATCAAGTCTTGCCTCAACAACAACGCCCTTTGCGGCTCTGTTGGGGTTAGCCTTAAGATCCATTACCTCAGCGGTAAGGAGGATCATTTCCAAAAGTTCGTCAATACCTTGATGCTTAAGAGCAGAAACGGGAACGCAAATAACGTCGCCGCCCCATTCCTCCGGAACAAGGTCGTATTGCACAAGATTGTTCTTAACGTTGTCGGGATTAGCGGTCGGCTTATCCATTTTGTTGATTGCAACAACGATGGATACACCTGCGGCTTTGGCGTGGTTTATAGCCTCAATGGTCTGGGGCATAATACCGTCGTCAGCGGCAACAACGAGTACTGCAATATCGGTAATGTTGGCACCTCTTGCACGCATAGCGGTGAACGCGGCGTGACCGGGGGTGTCAAGAAAAGTAATGTTTTCGCCGTTTGCGGTAACGCTGTAAGCGCCTATGTGCTGAGTAATACCGCCGGCTTCACCGGAGGTAACGCTGGTATTACGTATAGCGTCGAGAAGGGAAGTCTTACCATGGTCAACGTGACCCATAACAACTACAACGGGTGCTCTGTGAACGAGCATATCCTCTGTATCCACACTTTCGTCGAACAGACGCTCTTCTATGGTAACAACTACTTCCTTGGTAACGTCAATACCCATTTCGTCACAAAGGAGGAAAGCGGTATCAAAGTCTATGCTTTGGTTAACTGTAGCCATAACGCCCATCTTCATGAGACGTTTGATAACCTCGGCTACTGCGGTCTTCATGCGGGAAGCAAGCTCGGAAACCGTAATTTCATCCGGAACGGTTATAGAAAGCTTAACAGGCTTAGGCTTAAAGGGAGCTTTCTTTTGGTTCTGCTGTTTGCCTTGTTCAGGCTTGCCGTTTTTAAATCCTTCACCTGGGCGTGTATTAGCGCCTTTCTTTTTCATGCGCTGAACGCCCTTACCGTCTTTATCGGTACGGGTGTCATATTTATCAAGGTTGTCATCGTACTTTGAAAGGTCAACGGAAGCACCACCACGAGTATCAACGTGGCGAACCTGAGTTTTGTCCTTTTTCTTAACGGGAGCGGCGCCCTTCTTTGCGGCAGGCTTTTGCTGAGAAGCGGAAGCGTCTTGCTTGGCAGCATCTACCTTTTCTGCAGGGGACACGGCTGCCTGCTTCTTTGCCTCTTCTGCTTTTTTAGCCGCCTTTTTATCGTCGTAATACTTAAAATAAGCGGTCAGGTCAGTCTGATTGCTTTGTGTAACGTGTTCAAATATCAAACTAAGTTCCGGCTCCTCCAAAACAGACATAGAACTTCTTCTGGGCATACCGTGATCGCTTAATAGTTGAACCAAATCTTTATTTTTAACATTAAGGTCTTTTGCAAGACTGTTGATTCTATATTTTTCCATTGTAGCCATATATCATTGCACCTCCATATTAGACGAAAGCTCTTCTAAAGTGTTGTAAATTTCTGCTGGGATCTGCATACGAAACGCTTTTTCAAGTCTACGGCTTTTTATAGCGGTTTTCAGGCAAACAGCACTTCCGCAGAAGTAAGCACCTCTGCCGTCAGATTTACCCGTCTTATCAACAAAAACATTGCCGTTGTATTTTACTATACGTATCAGTTGGCCTTTTGGCTTAGAACAGCGGCAACCTATGCATTTTCTGTTGGGTATATGCTTTTTTATGTCAGTCATATAAACCCCTTTCTACATTGCAGCCAAGAATTGCGTTACTATGCCTACGCTGCCGGAATACTATTCAGCAGCTTTCTCTTCGTTGTAGCCTTCGTTGTCTTCTGCGTATTCCGCTTCAAGGGTGTTTGCACTCTTTATGTCTATCTTGCAACCGGTAAGCTTAGCAGCAAGTCTTGCGTTTTGACCCTTCCTACCGATAGCCAAGGAAAGTTGGTCGTCGTTAACGATAACGCGATAGGTATTGTCACCCTCGGGGGTCTTAACTACGGAAAGCACCGTAGCAGGAGCGAGAGCCGCGCTGATGAAGCTAATAGGATCGTCACTGTACTTGATAATATCTATCTTTTCGTTGCCAAGCTCAGCGGATATAGCGTTTTTACGGGCACCCTTAGGACCTATGCAAGCACCGATGGGGTCAACCTCGGGGTTGGTAGAACTAACAGCAACCTTTGTTCTGTTGCCTGCTTCGCGAGCGATAGCATTTATAACTACTGTGCCGTCTTTAATTTCAGGCACCTCAAGCTCGAATAAACGCTGAACAAGACCGGGATGGATACGTGAAAGGATAATAGAAGGACCGTGCGTTTCCTTGCGTATTTCAGTAATGAATACCTTTATGCGGTCACCTACCTGAAGGGTTTCTTCTGCTATCTGCTCGCGCTTATAAAGAACCATCTCGTTCTTACCTATTTCAAGGGTAGCGTTTCCGGAAGTAGGATCAACGCGGGAAACGATTGCAGAAACGATATCTTCTTTTCTTTCATCGTATTCACGGATCATCATTCCACGCTCTGCTTCTCTGATGGCCTGAATAATAACCTGCTTGCCGGCCTGAGCGGAAATACGGCCAAAATTCTTGGGGTTCATTTCTATTTCAAATATGTCATCAAGCTTATACTTTTTGGACTTAGCCTGAGCATCCTCAAGGGAAATCTGAGTCTTGTCGTCTTCTACTACCTCTACAACCGTAAGTTGACGGTAAAGACGCATTTCTTTCTTTTCGCGGTCAAGCTTGATTCTAACATTTTCGGGACCGGTCGCCTCACGCTTGGCGCGGGGATCGGTGGAAGCGAAGTCACGTCTGCCGCGATTGTCGGCAGGGGAGCCGTCACGCTTATAGGAGGACTTGTACGCAGAAAGCATAGCGGCTTCAATCTTTTCAAGCATGTAATCTACTGATATGCCTTTTTCTTTTTCAAGAGCCTCAAGGGCTTCAAACAACTCTTTGTTCATTTTCGTATCCTCGTTATATTTTAAGTGTATTTTTAACTAGTCAACCTGATGGAGTATATAAAGCTTAGCAATGATTTTCTTTGGAAAGACCTTTTCTTCGCCGCCTATTTCAAAGGTGTAGCTTTGATCGTCGTAAGCCTTAAGGATACCGCAAAGCTCCTTAACGCCGTCAATGGGGGCAAAAAACTTAATATTGCATGGAAGGGCAGTGCGTATCGCATAGTCGTAGTGCTCGGCCCTTCTCAGCGCCCTCTCCGTTCCAACACTTGACACCTCAAGACAGTAGGAGGTTGGTATTGGGTCTGCCTCGTCAAGCATGGGGTCGATAAGACGTGTGATTTCAGCACAGTCGTTTATAGTAATACCGTCATCCTTATCAATGGTAACAAGAAGGTTAAGGCCGCTGCCCTCCTTTTCCAGCTCCACGTTCCAAAGGGTGATCCCCGCGCTTTCTACGGTGGTTTTAATCAATGCCTCAACCTCGGCAGGGATGTTTTTAGGGATGTTTTTTGCCATAAATACACCTCACTAAACAAAAGCAAATCAAAAGAGCGAGCATTTTACAATGCTCACTCTTATACTATACTATCATCTTGTAAGTATTATACCACAAAAAAATGCAAAAGCAATAGTGTTTAAGAAAAAAATGTACATTTTTGCGTATAAACGTTGACAAATCCTTTATAGAAGCTCTTTTTTGATCGCAAGTTCCCAATCTACGAACAAGGCGTCCTTGGCGGAGATGCCTTGACCATTTATGCTTCTCTTGGATAAAACGCCATCGTAAATAAGTTTATCCAAGGCGGCAAATATTTTCTTTCTTTCAAGCCGCTTGTTTTTTGATAATGCTTCGGCGCATTTTCCGTAGGTAGGCAGGCTTTTATTTTTCTTGTTTTCCTCGCTTTTCAGATACTCAAATATTTTCTGGTAATACAGTCCGTAAATGTCCTCCTCGTTTGGGAGTGAAACGTACCAAGTGGACGTTTCCTGTAATTGACGGGAAAAACACCCTTTAATGGCGTAAATGCCAACCTCTTTGCCGTAGATGTTTTTTAAAAACGAAGTTACCGAACTGAAATGACCGTCTCCGGAAAACAAAATGAATGCTTCTGTATCGTCTGCCATCAAAGCCTTTTGATAAATGTTGTCAAGAATAATAAAGTCAGTAAAATCCTTCTGTGTACCGGTGGGGCTTCTGGTGTCTATAATCTTATTGGTAAAGGGCCTTATACGCCCGATTTCCTCCGCAAGGTTTTTGTGTGAAAAGTCTGCAAAAAACAAAACCTCTTTTACGTTGACACGCTTTTGAAGATCCTCAAACCACGCTTTTATATTAGGTCTTATGCCGTAGTTGTTATTAAGTGAAATGTACCAGTGCTCGTAATCCACAAAAACCACCGCAGATGGTAAGCCTTCTTTGCCGGTACGAATAGGTGTGGGCGTAGTTTTAACGTCGGCAACGCCCTTGCCGAACAATCGTAAAATCTCCCTTGCACCTCCTTTCATCGTTATATGAAGCATCCTGAAAAATTATAGCACCGACGCTCTTTCTTGTCAAGAGTCAATGAATTCCCATACGGCAAAGGGAGTCCTTAAGCTCGTCAAAAATACGTTTTTCAAGACGTGATATATAGGATTGAGATATACCAAGCATATCTGCAACTTCCTTTTGGGTAAGCTCTTTTCCGTCTTCCTCTCCAAAGCCAAAGCGTTTTTCTATAATAAAGCGGTCCCTTTGAGAGAGACGGTCAAGTGCTTTTCTAATGATTTTTTTATCTTCATCTGTCTCGATGGCGCTGTAAACAAAATCGTTTTCGGTGCCTAAAACATCGGACAGTAAAAGCTCGTTTCCGTCCCAATCGGTATTTAGAGGCTCGTCTAGGGAAAGCTCCGTTTTTCCTACCGTTTTTCTCATATACATAAGAATTTCGTTTTCAATACAACGGGAAGCGTAGGTAGCAAGCTTTATCTGTTTATCCGGGCAAAAGGTGCCAACCGCCTTCATAAGTCCGATAGTGCCTATCGAAATAAGGTCTTCTATTCCTGCCGTAGGGCTTTCAAATTTTTTTGCTATGTATACTACAAGCCGCAAATTGTGTTCGATAAGCTTATTCTTTGCTTCAACGTTATCAGTTGACGTTGCTATAAGCTCAGCTTCTTCGTCTTTTGAGAGGGGCGGGGGGAGAGTTTGCGGTCCATTTATATAATGAATGTCGTTGCCTTTTGTAACTAGGTTAAGGAGCATTTTAAGTATAAGTCTTGTTTTATTGCTTTTCATCAGATGTTATCCTTTCAGTTTGTCATAATAAAGAGGCGGGGATTATACCGTCCCATTTCCCAAAACAGCCCTCGTCCAACTTAATGCCGATACATAGCCTTTTTTCCTCAAATTCTTTCTTTCCGAAAGGAAGTATCTCTACTTTTTCGGGCAGGAAGGAGGGGATGATGGCAGAGCCGCCAACGCTTTTTATGGGCAACGGCCTTACCTTCTCCATTGCAGGGCTAACGGAAAGTAAAGCAAGCTCATTTTCTGTGAAAAGCTCTCTTGCGGCCCTTAGGTTGATTATAGCAACAGGTAAAGCGGAATATGGACATACCAGAAGATTCCCGCTGTCTGCCATACAACTAACAGTGCATTGCCTTCCTCTGAATACGATTTTCGCCTCGCAATACTTTGCCATGTTCAGGGCTTTTCCTTTGGTTATGCAAAAAAGAAGCACCGTTGCAGCAACCACACCGCTTGCTGTAAGCGCTGTCGCCGAAAGCTCGGCATAAAATGCACCGTTGTATACTGCAAAACAACCGCAAAGACTGTAAAGCGCAAAAAGCACTCCGCCCAAAACAGCGTTTGAAAAGAAAAAATACAAGGTGGCGGAAATTGTGTTTTTTTCTCTCTTTCGTTTAAACGCAACCACGCATATAACAAAAGCCGTAGTAAAATGAAATAATATTGCAATTAAAGATGGAAGATCTAAATGAATGACTACGACGGAATAAAGTCCGCCAATGAGTGAAGCACATAAAAAGCGCCACCAAACAATATGTTTGGCGATAAAGGCAGAGGTCAGCGCAAGGCATAAACCGTCCATTACAAAGTTTATAAAAAATAATACGTCAACATATATAATCGTTTCCAAAAGAACGCCTCCCGTACAAAAAGTATATACGCCGCCGTCTGATAAAAAATGTCATAATCGGGACGCCAAACAAATATTTTTATATGGGAGGTAATTAGTATGAAAAACTTTAAGTTAAGCGGAAAATTCAGTTTTATATGGCTTCTGGCTCTGGCAGTATTGCTTATAACCGGCATCAGGCTTGTGAGAGAAACCGCAAATGATAGGGAAAATGCAGTAGAGGCATTTGCCCAGAATGGGGCTTATCCTAAACTTAACAATACCTTTATGGATATGATGAGGTGAAAAGTTGTATATAGAAAACAAACGGACCGGTTTTCGTCTTAATCTGCTTGTTCCGGTAGGACTTTTGACTGTATTTCTTATAAACGGCTTTTTTCCGAGTCTGGTAATGCTTCTTGCGGCGGCTTTTCATGAGGCAGGGCATATACTTTGTGCGTTAGTTGTAGGCGCCCCGATAGTGCGGTTTGATATAGAACTTTGGGGCGGCAGAATGTACTACGGCGGCATGCTTGGCTATAAGCAGGAAATTCTTGTTTCCCTTGGAGGTATCATCGCCAATCTATTGGTTGCACCTTTAGGGCTTATCCCCATATTTGGTATGTACGGTAAACTGTTTTATTACAGTTGTTTTTGGTATGCTTTGGTTAACATAATTCCGGTCAAAAGTCTTGACGGCGGTGAGTTGTTTCGGTGTGTTATGAGGCTGATAAGCGATCCGTTTACTGCGGAAAGGGCAGAAAACGCAGTTAATGTGTTTTCAGTACTGTTTTTTGTTGTAGCAGGTCTTATGGTGAGCTTGATTTCAGGGTTTAACAGTAGCGTGGTTTTTCTTGTGTTTTTCAGCGTTATTGTTTTTGCGACAGAACAAAAAAAGACTTGGTGTTAATTTCACCAAGTCTTTTTTTATTAACTGTGATTAGTCGTCAAGAGCGTCTTTGCGAGAGAGATTAATTCTGCCTTGGTCATCGATTTCGATAACCTTAACCTTAATCTCGTCACCAACAGAAACAACGTCTTCACACTTAGCGATACGCTTCTTGTCGAGTTTTGAGATGTGAACAAGACCTTCCTTGCCGGGTGCAAATTCAACGAATGCACCGAAGGTAAGAATTCTGGTAACCTTGCCAACAAATATCGTGCCAACCTCGGGGTCAAAAGCGATAGCCTTAACTATTTCAAGCGCTTTGTAGCCTGCTTCTTTGTCTACAGCAGCGATGAATACGGAGCCATCGTCCTCAATGTCGATCTTAGCGCCGGTATCAGCACAGATCTTCTGGATAACCTTACCACCGGTACCGATAACCTCACGGATCTTGTCCACGGGTATCTTAGTGGAGATCATCTTGGGAGCGTATTTGGAAACGTCTTCTCTGGGCGCTGCTATGCAGGGAGTGATTATATCGTCTATGATATAGAATCTGCCCTTGCGAGTGGTGTCCAAAGCAGAACGGATTATTTCGGGAGTAAGACCGTCGATCTTAAGGTCCATCTGGATAGAAGTAATACCCTTCTTGGTACCTGCAACCTTAAAGTCCATATCGCCGAAAAAGTCCTCAAGGCCCTGAATGTCTATCATAGTCATCCATCTTTCGCCTTCGGTAATAAGACCGCAGGAGATACCTGCAACAGGTGCAGTTATCGGAACACCTGCGTCCATAAGGGCGAGGGTAGAGCCGCAAACGGATGCCTGAGAGGTAGAGCCGTTGGAGGAAATAACTTCAGATACTACGCGGATAGCATAAGGGAAGTCCTCTTTAGAGGGAAGCACGGGCTCAAGTGACCTTTCAGCCAAAGCACCGTGGCCAATCTCTCTTCTGCCGGGGCTTCTGGATGCCTTTGCTTCGCCAACAGAGAAGCCGGGCATATTGTAATGATGCATATAACGCTTGGTATCTTCGGGATCTATGCCATCAAGAAGCTGCTGCTCTCTGATAGGAGCGAGAGTAGCAACGGAGCAAACCTGTGTCTGACCTCTGGTGAACATACCCGAACCGTGGGTGCGGGGAAGAAGACTAACCTCGGCGGCAAGAGGACGTATCTCGTCCATTCTTCTGCCATCTACGCGCTTCTGTTCGGTAAGAAGCCAATGACGAACGATCTTCTTCTGAAGCTTATACATGCACTCGTCTATCATAACCTTACTATCGGGATAATCCTCCTCAAGCTCAGCGTAAACGCGCTCATATATAGGCTGAAGCCTTGCGTCACGAACGCTCTTGTCATCAGTGTCAAGGGCCGCCTTAACGTCCTCTGCAACCATTGCCTCGATTCTGTCAAACAGATCATGGTCAACCTCGCAGGAGGGATATTCAAACTTGGGCTTGCCGATTTCTGCCACGATGCCGTCGATAAAGTCTATCATAGGCTTTATAACTTCATGTGCAAGCATGATGCCCTCGTAAACGGTATCATCGTCTACTTCTTTTGCGCCGGCTTCTATCATTACTACCTTCTGCTTAGAGGCAGCAACAGTAAGCTCAAGGGCGTTATTCTCTTTTTGTTCTGCGGTAGGATTAACAACAAGCTTGCCGTCAACCAAACCGATGGAAGCACCTGCGATGGGGCCATTCCACGGAATGTCAGAAATGGAAAGTGCAATAGACGCACCTATCATACCTGCAATTTCGGGAGAGCAGTCGGGATCAACGGACATTACCATCAGGTTAAGACAAACATCATTTCTCAAATCCTTGGGGAAAAGGGGTCTGATAGGTCTGTCTATAACACGGCTGGTAAGGATTGCGCTTTGACCGGGACGGCCTTCACGTCTGTTCCAGCTACCGGGAATTCTGCCAACGGAATAAAGTCTTTCTTCAAAGTCAACAGACAAGGGAAGAAAATCTATACCGTCGCGGGGAGCCTTGGAAGCAGTTGCAGTAGCAAGGATTGCTGTATCACCGTAGCGAACAAGGCAGGAGCCGTTAGCAAGCTGTGCCATTTTGCCGGTTTCTACCACAAAGGGTCTGCCGGCAAAGGTGGTTTCAAAAACCTTGTACTTTTCAAACATACTAAATTCTTCTCTCTTACTTTCTCAAACCGAGTCTTTCGATAATGGAACGGTAACGGCTTATATCATTCTTGATGAGGTAGTTAAGGAACTTCTTTCTCTTACCAACCATCTGCTGAAGACCTCTTCTGGAATGGTGGTCGTGGGGATTAGCCTTAAGATGCTGAGTAAGGGAATTGATTCTGTTGGTGAGTATAGCGATCTGAACCTCAGGAGAACCTGTGTCACCTTCGTGAACTGCATACTCGTTGATAATAGCCTGTTTTGTTTCCTTGGATATCATGGTTTCACCTCCGTAAAATTATGCGGGAAAGCTTGGCAAAAGGTGGGTGAAGCAGAACGAATATATCGCCCCTGTGTCCTTAAACCGAGCCAACCGTATTTATTAGCGCTATGGGCCTTTTCCCATAACTTCGCCATGATAACACATTTTTATCCGTTTGTAAATAGTTTTTGTAAAAAAAGTTGTTTTAATATTGTTTTTATGTGTAAAAATGTTTGCCAAATGAAATAAAATACTTGCAAAAGTAATACCGTTGGTGTATACTACCATTTGAATAATGCTGTAAAGGCGGAAGTTTTGCTAACTATTATGAAAAAACGAATGATAACAGGGCTTTTACAATACATCGGCGCAGCAGTTTTAATCCTTGCGTCGGTTCTTACTGTGTTTGCTTTTGACGCCGGCGTTCTTCCTTTTATGGATGAGGATTATCTTGATGCCCGTTCTCAGGCGTTGGCAGGCACTCCCTTGCCTGATATGAACGAAGAAGATATTCAATCGGAAAAACCTCAACAAGCAGTAACGGCTGCTACTTTTATAAGTTCTTTGCCTAAAGCCGGCACTGACGTAATTCCTTACGTGGGCGTTTATGGTGGCGGCAACGCTAATTTGGCTAACCGTCCCGTTTCAAGCCTTGGCGTTTTGGGTGATTCGAAGTTGGAATTGCGTTGCGGTTTCATTATAAAAACCGAAAACGGCAAAGTGCTTTCGGTGTATGACAGTCAGTTAAGGGATATTACCACTGTTATTGACGGTTGGACTCTTACGTATTTAAGAAGTGCCGAAGGTAAACCTCTTTTCACCAAAGACGGTCAGCATGCTTATGTTGAAAACGGTGCTTTAGTTCCTTGTGACTATGACGCGGTGAATCTTGATAAGGGTGTTTACAGTGAATATACTGCATATCCTATGGGGTACGACAAAAACTATATCGTTTTTAAAAACGGTGGGTTTTACGGTATGAAAAAGACTGATGGTACTATTGTTGTACCTGCAGAATTTATGGACGTATACGGGATGTCCGAGGGGTATTGTATCGCCGTTGATGGTGAGAAGAGGCTTCATCTGTTTGATCAGAACGGTACTCTTATAAGTGATGAATACTTTGTATCACAAAAAGACGATGCTTCTGCCGTTGGTTACTATTTTGTGAAGAACGGTGTAACAAGGGCATGCACATCCAAAGGCGAGGAGATTTTGCTTCGTACCGACGGTAATGTTATTTCGGTTCCCACCGGCTTTACGGTGTGTGCGTATTCTGACGGGGTTGCTCTGTTGAAGGGGAATTCCGGCTATGGTTACATGAACAGCAAAGGCAGATGGATAAGCACTCCTGACTATAAGCACGCATTGCCTTTTTCCGAAGGTCTTGCGGTTTTTTGCGATGCAGACGGTAATTACGGTATGCTTTCACTTGACGGTAACTGTGTGGTACCTGCCGTTTTTTCGAACATTGTTGGATGCTTTGACGGCGTAATTCTTGCTTATGCAGAGGAATATGGTTACTATATTATTAACAAACTTGCTGCGTAACATTTGGTAAGAGGTGGTTTTTCCATGGCTAATGATCTTGCTTTATACCTATTTAAACAAGGAACAAATTATAAGGCGTACGAATACCTAGGCGCTCACAGAGAAAGCAAGGGTGTTTATACTTTTCGTGTATGGGCACCTAATGCAGACGCAGTATATATAGCCGGCGACTTTAACGGTTGGCAGGCGGATATCCCGATGAAAAATGACGGTGGCGTTTGGAGTATTACGCTCAAAGGGTTTCCGATAGGAAAGGGCGATAGGTACAAATATATAATAGAACGTGACGGGGTTCGTCGTTTTAAGGCTGACCCGTATGCTTTCTTTTCTGAAACAATGTCAAATACTGCCTCCCGTCTTTATAATCTGGAAGGCTTTGAGTGGACGGATAAGGGGTACATGGATTACAGGGCTATGAAATATACCTGCCTAAAGGATGGTGAAATGCCCTCTGTACCCATGAATATATACGAGGTTCACCTCGGCTCGTGGCAAAGAAACGCAGACGGCGGTTTTCTGAATTATCGTGAGCTTGCCGATAGACTTTCCGCTTACGTTAAGCGAATGGGGTATACTCATATAGAACTTTTACCCATTATGGAGCACCCATTTGATGCCTCTTGGGGGTATCAGGTCTGCGGTTATTATGCGCCTACGTCGCGTTTCGGTACTCCGCACGATTTTATGTATTTTGTTAATAAAATGCACTCTGTGGGCATAGGCGTTATATTGGACTGGGTTCCTGCCTATTTCCCTAAGGATGCTCACGGCCTTTATGAGTTTGACGGCGGTCCTCTTTACGAGTACCAGGGTGAAGACCGTATGGAGCAAAAGGAGTGGGACACCAGATGCTTTGACGTAGCGAGAAATGAGGTGCAGAGCTTTCTTGTTTCCAACGCAATGTTTTGGGCAGACAAGTATCATATAGACGGCCTACGCGCCACGGCTATTACGCCTATGCTGCATTTGGATTACGGGCGCAACCCCGGTGAGTGGAATCCTAACCCCGATGGAAGCAGTATTAATGTTCAGTCGGTTCACTTTTTTAAGAAGCTTGGCAACGAGATGAAGCGTTTTTATCCAGATGTCATGCTTATTGCTGAGGAGAATACAAACTATCCCCACATCACTAAAAAAGACGGGCTTTGCTTTGATATGAAATGGAACGCAAGCTGGGCTCCGGATACTCTTAAATACATCCAATACGACCCGTTTTACCGTAAGGAGATACACGAAAACTTAAAGTATTCAATACTCTGTGCCTTTGACGAAAGGTTCATATTGCCTCTTTATCATGGTGAGCTTGTCCACGGTAAGAAATCCCTAATTGATAAGATGGCAGGGGATTATTATCAAAAGTTTGCCTGTGCAAGGGCATACCTTGGTTATATGATGACTCATCCCGGTAAAAAGCTTACCTTTATGGGTAGTGAATTTGCTCAGTTCAAGGAATGGGATTTTGACGATTCCTTGGAGTGGTTCATGCTCGGCTACGATATGCACGCAAAGTTTCAGTGCTATGTGGCGGATCTTAACGCTTTTTATCTTGAAAACCCAGAACTTTGGGAGCAGGATAGCAACTGGGAAGGCTTCAGATGGATAGATGAATACAGAAGAGACGAAAATGTTTTGCTTTATGACCGTGTAGCGAAGGACGGAAGTGCGCTGACGGTGATAATAAATTTTGCGCCGGTTCAAAGACGTTACCATATCCCGCTGAACGGAGAGGGCATATACCGCGAGGTGTTCAGTAGTGACGAGGTTAAGTACGGCGGCGGCGGCGTAACCAACAAAATACCGCAAAGAGCGGTAAAGCAGTACGGAGGCTATGGCATTAAGATATGGGTGCCTCCTATGGGATTTACCGTAATAAAGAAAATTGAAGGGAATGAGAAGGCATGATTAAAAAGAAAGAGTGTGTAGCAATGCTTCTTGCAGGCGGGCAGGGTAGTAGACTTTATCTTCTTACTCAGCGCGTTGCAAAGCCAGCAGTGTCCTTTGGCAGCAAGTACAGAATTATCGACTTTACCCTTTCCAATTGTATTAATTCGGGTATAGATACGGTGGGTGTGCTTACCCAGTATCAACCTCTCGCTCTTAATGAGTACATAGGCAACGGTCAGCCTTGGGATATGGACCGTACCTTCGGTGGTGTTACCGTTTTGCCTCCTTACCAGGGGCAAAAGCGTGCAGACTGGTATAAGGGTACGGCAAACGCTATATACCAAAACCTGCATTTTCTTGATAAATATGACCCTGATTACGTTGTTGTTCTTTCGGGAGACCACATTTATAAGATGGATTACAGCGCTATGGTTGATTACCACAAGCGTATGGGTGCGGCTTGTACCATAGCCGTAATAGATGTTCCATTGTCTGAGGCAAGCCGCTTTGGTATAATGAACACCACTGATGATTTCCGTGTTTACGAGTTTGAGGAAAAACCCAAGAATCCTAAGAGTACCAAGGCATCCATGGGTGTTTACGTGTTCTCTAAGGAAAAATTGTACGAGTACCTTATAGCTGACGAAGCTGATGAAACCAGCGATAAGGACTTTGGTAAAAACGTCATTCCTGCCATGCTCGCAGGCGGCGAAAAACTTTACGCATATCCTTTCAAGGGTTATTGGAAGGACGTTGGTACCATCGACTCCCTCTGGGAAGCTAACATGGACCTTTTGGGTGACAGACCTTCGCTCAATCTTAATAACCCCAGCTGGCGTATTTTCTCCCGTCACGCCTCCAACCCTCCTCATTTTCTCGGTTACGGGGCAACGGTTGAAAACAGCCTTATTACAGGCGGCTGTGAAATTTACGGTACCGTTATCAACAGCGTTCTTTCCGGCGGCGTTAAGGTTGCCAAGGGCGCGGTTGTTAAGGATAGTATCATCATGCGTGACTGCGTGATATCCGAAAACGCTCAGGTTGAGTATTCTATAATGGACAGTGATACCACCGTTGGCGTTAATGCTAAGGTGGGTGAATCTAAGGAAAGCGGTAACGGTATTGCGCTTATAGGTTCAGGCCTTGATATAAAGGCGGGCACTGTTATCCCCGGCGGCGTTCGCGCTGATTCGGCTTATCTTGATGAATTACTAAACGGTAAGGAGGGTAAATAAGCTATGGCAAGTGTAGTAGGTATTATTTTTTCCAACATTCACGATCACAATGTGAGCGAGCTTACAAGAAGAAGAACCATGGCAAGTGTACCCTTTGGTTGCAGATATCGTCTAATAGACTTCACTCTTTCTAACGTAGTGAATTCCGGCATCACCCACGTAGGCGTTGTTACACATTATAACTATCAGTCTCTCATGGACCACATCGGTACCGGCAAGGACTGGGACCTTGCGCGCAGAAGCGGCGGTATAAAGATACTTCCTCCTTATATTACTGCCTTTGCCAATGCCCAAAATTCTCTTTACAACACCCGCCTTGAGGCTGTTAAGAGCATGCTTGAGTTTGTGTCTTGCTGTACCGAAGAATACGTTTTGCTCTCTGACTGTGATGTTGTTTGCAACATCGACTTTAACGAACTTATAAACGCTCATATTTCCAGCGGTGCTGATATAACAATGGCTGTGAAGCGTATGTATATCACTCCCGACGTAAAGAATTATGAAGTGGTAGAGTCTGATGCAGACGGTCGTATTACCGACGTTTCCGAATGCAACGGCATAGTTTCCGGTTATTGTGACGTTAACCTTAACATCATGGTAATGCGCAGAAAGTACTTAGAAAACGTAATTCTTGATGCATCTGCCCACGGTTACTCCAGCTTTACAAAGGACGTTATAGGCAGAAACCTTGAAACAAGCGACTTTAGAGTTTATCGTTATGACAGCTATTTTGCATCTATAAACTCTCTTACCGATTACTACATGTGCAACATGGACCTTCTTAGTTCTTCGGCAAGAGACAGTCTTTTCAACGTTAAAAACCGTCCTATATACACAAAGATACGCAACTCCAGCCCTACCGTTTACGAGGAGGGAAGTAATGTCCGCAATTCTCTTATTGCCGACGGCTGTATAATTCACGGTACTGTTGAGAACTCCATTCTTTTCCGCGGTGTTAAGGTTGGCAAGAATACCGTAATTAAGAACTCCATAATAATGCAGGATACCCTTATAGGTGAAAATGCAAGCCTAAACTGTGTAATAACCGATAAAGACGTAGTTATTCGCGACGGCAGAGTTCTTTCGGGTCACGAAACAAGACCTTTCTTTATAGATAAACTGACCGTTGTTTAAGTAAGGAGGCTTTTTCTATGAGAAAAAAGAAAATACTATTTGTTGCCTCCGAGGCCGTTCCCTTTGCTTCCTCCGGTGGCTTGGGTGATGTTATAGGTTCTCTTCCTGCGGCTTTGCAAAACGCTTCATCAGGTGAAATGGATGTTCGTGTTATCATGCCCCTTTACGGCAGCATGAAGGATGAGCACCGCGCAAAGCTTACAAAACTTTGCGATACCTACATCAACCTTTCTTGGCGCCGTCAATATCTTGGTATATATTTGCTTAACCACAACGGCGTAACCTATTATTTCTTGGACAACGAGTATTATTTTAAACGTCCCACTCTCTACGGTAGCTTTGATGACGGCGAGCGTTATGCATTCTTCTGCAAAGCCGTTATGGAGTCTTTGCCGATTATAGAGTTTTTCCCTGATGTTCTTCACGCTCACGATTGGCAAAGCGCTCTTACTGTTATATATCTTCGTCAGCGTTATGCATGGATGGACGGATACAAGAATATAAAGAGCGTGTTTACCATTCACAACATTGCGTATCAAGGGGTTTTTGGACACGAAATCTTGGGTGACGTGTTTGATTTATCTCCCGAAGATAGAGGCGTTGTTGATTATAATGGCGCTATAAACCTTATGAAGGGTGCTATTGTTTGTGCTAATACGGTAAGCACTGTAAGCCCTACCTACGCTATGGAGATATTAAGCCCAAGATTTTCCAACGGGCTACATCACGTCCTTGAACAGAACAAGGGTAAGCTGAGAGGGATTCTCAACGGCATCGACGTGGACTATTATAATCCTTCAAACGATACCGAGGTGTTTGCCAATTTTGGTATCGGTGATATTGAAGGCAAAGCAAAGAATAAGAAAGAACTTCAGAAGATGCTCGGTCTTGCAGAGTCTCCCGATACTCCGCTTATCGCTATAATCTCCCGTCTTACCGGTCACAAGGGCATTGATCTTGTCATGGCGGCGGCAGAGGAGATATTGCGTGACGACGTTCAGCTCATTATACTTGGACAGGGCGACTATGCGTATGAAGATTTCTTTTGGCATCTTGCCGATAACCACAAGGGTAAGGTAAGCACCTTGCTTATGTATAATAAGGACGTGTCTAAAAAGATATATGCAGGCGCTGACATTTTCCTTATGCCTTCAAAGAGCGAACCTTGCGGTCTTGCTCAAATGATAGCGTCCCGTTACGGTACCGTTCCGATAGTAAGAGAAACAGGGGGCTTGTACGACTCTATCAAGGATATAGGATGGGTTGATGGCGGTAACGGTTTTACTTTCGCTCCTTACAGCGAGGTAGAACTGCTTAATTCCGTTAAGCGTGCTTGCGGATTGTATGCTCAGAAGGAAACGTGGAACGCTTTAGTTAAAAAAGTAATGAGCGTTGATTTCTCTTGGGATAAATCTGCATTAACGTATATAAGTATGTACAATGATATTTTAGCTTAATTTTTCACACACAAGGAGAAAACATTATATGACCATGAATCGTAAAGATATTCAAGAGGCTATACAGAACAAGCTTTCAAGATACTTTAGCGTAGCTCTTGAAGATGCAACTAAGGAACAGATGTATAAAGCGACCGTTTTGACGGTTCGTGACATTTTGGCTCAAAAGCGTAAGTACTTTAATGCTCAGACCAAGGAACAGGGCAAAAAGAAGGTTTACTATATGTGTATGGAGTTCCTTATGGGCTGCTCACTACGCACCAATCTTTGTAACCTCGGTATTGAAAAGGATTATTTAGAGGTTCTCAAGGAATACGGCTTTAACCTTAATGAAATATACGAAATGGAATCCGACCCCGGACTTGGCAATGGTGGTCTTGGCAGACTCGCCGCTTGCTTTATGGATTCTCTTTCCACTCTCGCATATCCTGCAAGAGGCTACTCTATTCTTTACGAATACGGTCTGTTTAAGCAGAAATTGGCTGAGGGCGAACAGATAGAGCTTCCCGATATATGGATGCCCGGCGGTGATGCATGGCTCGTTCCTCGTCAGGATAAGTCTTGCATCGTTCGTTTCGGCGGCACTATAACCGAAAAATGGGATAATGGCCGTTGTGAGATCATTCACGAAAACTACGAAGAGGTTGAGGCTGTTCCTTACGATATGCTTGTTTCCGGTGCAAACAGTGAGGCTATAACCACCCTTCGCCTTTGGAAAGCACAGGATATTCGCAACTTTAATATGGAACTGTTCTCTCAGGGGCAGTACGTTAAGGCCGTTGAGGAAAACACCGTTGCTCAGACCATATCCAAGGTGCTTTATCCTAACGATAATCACCCTGAAGGTAAGCTTCTTCGTCTTAGTCAGCAGTATTTCCTCGTTAGTGCATCTCTCCAGAATATAATTCACGACCACATTTCTATCTATAAAAACCTTAACACTCTTCCCGAAAAGGTTGCTATCCATATTAACGATACCCATCCTGCTCTTTGTATTCCCGAGCTTATGCGTATCCTTATGGACCTTCACAATTATTCTTGGGAGCAGGCTTGGGATATGGTTGTTAAGACTATGTCTTACACCAACCACACTGTAATGCCTGAAGCGCTTGAGTGTTGGAACGAAGGACTCTTCCGTCTTAAGCTTCCCCGTCTGTATATGATTATTCGCGAGATAAACGAGCGTTTCTGTGCAGATGCATGGAATTGCTTCCCCGGTAACTGGGATAAGGTTGGCAGAATGTCCATTATCAATCACGGTCAGATCCGTATGGCTAACCTTTCTGTTATCGGCAGCCATAAGATAAACGGCGTTTCCGCTTTGCATACCGATATATTAAAGTCCAACACCTTTAGAGACTTTAACGATATGTATCCGGAAAGATTCCTTAACGTTACCAACGGTATCGCTCATCGCAGATGGCTTTGCTACTCTAACCCTCGCTTGGCAAATCTTCTTGATAATACCATCGGTGATGGTTATCGTACTAACGCAGCAGAGCTTGTTAAGCTTCTCCAGTATCAGGATGACGCTCCTATTCTTGATGAGCTTGCTAAGATAAAGAGAGCAAACAAGGCTGATTTCTCTAATTATATGAAACGTACCGCAGGCGTTATGATAGACCCTGATTCTATCTTCGACGTTCAGGTAAAACGTATTCATGAATATAAGCGTCAGCTTCTTAATGCTATTCACATTATAAGCATTTACTGTGCGCTTAAGGAAAATCCCAATCTTGATATCAAGCCCAGAACCTTCATTTTCGGCGGCAAGGCTGCCCCCGGCTATTATATGGCTAAGGATATTATCCGTCTTATCTGCTACATCAGCGCAGATATCCAAAAGAATCCCAAGATAAAGAAGAAACTCAACGTTCTCTTCCTTGAGAACTATAACGTAAGCCTTGCTGAGCGTCTTATTCCTACCGCAGACGTAAGCGAGCAGATTTCTCTTGCAGGCAAGGAAGCAAGCGGTACCGGTAATATGAAATTCATGATCAACGGCGCAGTAACCATAGGTACTCTTGACGGCGCAAACGTTGAGATCTGCGAAGAGGTTGGTAACGACAACATCTTCATCTTCGGTCATACCGCAGAAGAGGTTGACGAGCTTTGGAAGAAGGGCTATGCTTCCTCTTACTACTACAACAGAAACGATTCTCTTAAGAAGGCAATCGATTACTTGCAGACAGGCTTTAACGGTCGTTCCTTTGCTGATATTGCCAACTATTTGTTGTTCTCTTACGGCATAGCAGATCCTTATATGTGCCTTGCAGACTTTGACTTCTATCAGGATGCACACCGTGACCTTATGGAAGCATATGGCGACAGTACCAGATGGAATAAGATGTCTCTTGTAAATATTGCAAAAGCAGGTAAATTTGCTGCTGACAGAAGCATAATGGACTATGCTCACGACATTTGGCATCTTCAGAGACTTAAGTCTAAAAAATAATTTATAAATTTTCGGGGGCGCTTTGTGGCACTAAGAATTTTAAACGCACAAAACGACCGCGCAAACGCGGTGGATTGTGTTTCCATAACATACAGAAACGGAAAAATAAGCGGTAGCAGAGCTTTGGCGATCGGTGAAGAAATGTTACCCGTGTTAAAAACAAGGCGCTCTCTTGCAGTGCTTAAAGCAACGTTGCTTTTTGCTCGTGACGGCGGCGAGGATATGCGTGTAGACGGGGTGTGGTCAGGTCTTGATAAAGGTTTTGACGTATACACCTTCGACCTACCCATTCCTTCCGTTGCAGGATTGTATTTCTATGGATACGAGTTGCACACCGCTTCGGGTAAATGGTATATGCGCGCAGGCGGCACTGTGGGTTATGATAAGGTTTATATAGGCAGAATGCTTATATATGATGAAAAGTACGCCTCTCCAACTTGGTTGGAGGGCGGCATTATCTATCACATATTTGTAGATAGATTTAATAAAGGCAGTAAAGAGGTTACCGTAAGGGATGACGCTGTTATACTCAACGATTGGGAAAACGGCGTTCCTGAGTATGCCGAACACCCCGGTGACTTTTTGGCAAACAACACCTTTTTCGGCGGTACTCTTTGGGGTGTGGCTGAAAAACTGGATTATCTAAAATCCCTTGGTGTTACTTGTATATATTTAAGCCCCGTGTTTAAGGCTTATTCAAACCATAAATACGATACGGGCGATTATATGCAGGTAGACGAAATGTTTGGTGGCGACGAGGCCCTTAAGCATTTGTTTGATGAAGCGGCGAAGTACGGCATTGGCGTTATACTTGACGGTGTTTTCAACCACGTCGGGGACGATAGCTTGTATTTTGACAAATACGGCAAATACGGCGGCAACGGCGCGTATTCCGGTCCCTCAAGCCCTTATTACGATTGGTTTAACTTTAAAGAGTTTCCTGATAATTATCAGTCTTGGTGGGGAATAGGTAACCTTCCCCGTGTTAACCGTAACGCTTCGTTCCGTAAGCTTATTAACGGCGAAGGCGGCGTGGTTGACAAATATATGTCTATGGGCGCGGCAGGCTTCCGCCTAGATGTTGTGGACGAGCTAGAAAGCGATTTTGTTACTGAACTGTGTGCCGCGATAAAGCGTCATAAAAATGATGCGTATATCGTTGGTGAGGTTTGGGAGGACGCTTCCGACAAAATGGCCTATGGCGAACGTAAAAAGTATTTTCAAGGCGCTCAACTTGATTCGGTAATGAATTATCCTTTACGTAGTGCGATTGTGGAGTACGTTCTTCATGGCAGTGCAAAGTTTTTGGCGGATACAGTGGATACCCTCTATAGACATTATCCATTACATAAAACTTCTTATATGATGAACATCCTCGGTACCCATGATACAGAACGTATACTTACGATAATGGGCGGTGACAGAGGTGACGGCTGCTCTAATGCAGAACTTGCAGATAAGCATTTGGATACGTTGCAACGTATAGTAGCCAGACATAGGCTTATGACAGCGGTACTCCTCCAAATGACCATGCCCGGTATACCTTGTATATATTACGGTGACGAGGTCGGTATGGAGGGTTATCGCGATCCATTCAACCGTCGTCCATATCCTTGGGGGAGAGAAGATAAGGAGATATTTGAGTGGTATAAAACACTTACCGCTCTCAGGCAGAAAGAGAGCGTTTTCAAATCTACTGCCTTTAGGGTTCTGAAGGCAAAGGATGGGCTTTTTGCCTTTGAACGCGGAGAAGATGATGAAAGAATAGTGGTTTGTACTAACACCGGAGGAGATACGGCAAGACTTGAACTTGACGGTACCTATCGTTCTTTGCTTAACGGTGCTATTTATAGTGGTTTTATCAACGTTCAGCCCGGTATGGGTGAGATACTTAAAGTATCAAGTTTTTGACACAGTTGACTTTGTGTTCATAAACTGTAATTATCTTATTATATCAGACTGGCGGTAATAATTCATGGATAATATTTTTATCGAGATATGTAAGGCTTACGGATTAAAGGGCGAACTTATAGAGGTCATTCCGTTAAAACGAGGCCATATTAACAATACTTATCGCGTCGACCTTGACCAAGATGGTAAAACCAAGTCATATTTGTTTCAGCGAGTAAATCATTATGTATTCAAAAAACCGGAGCTTATAATAAAAAATGTTCAGGCTGTTACCTCCCACGTAAGGCGCAAATTAGAGGAGATGGGAGAGCCTGACATAAAACGTAAGGTTATTAGGCTTTACAAGCACAATGATAAAAGCTTGTATGTAACAAAAAACGGTGAGTATTGGCGTGTTATGACTTTTGTTTATAATGCGGCAACTTACGATGTTTTTGATAACGACATGTTAAGAGCTGTAGGTAAGGGGTTTGGTCGTTTTATAGCCATGCTTTCGGATTTTCCCGGAGGAGACCTATACGAGACCATTCCTAACTTCCATAACACCCCCTTGCGTTTTGATGCGTTATTCAGAGCGTATAGAGAGGATATTAAAGGTAGAGCTGCTGAAATAAGCGAAGAAGTAGAGTATTTGCGTTCTGTGTATAAGCACGCATCTCGCTTTAATGACCTTTATAACCAAGGGCTTATTCCTTTGCGTGTAACTCATAACGATACAAAAGGAAACAATATAATGATCGACGTTGACACAGGAGAACCTTTGGCAGTCATCGATCTTGATACAGTTATGCCCGGTTTTACGATGAATGATTTTGGTGATGCAGTGCGTTTTGCGGCCAATACCGCGGTAGAAGATGAGCCGGATATTACAAAGGTCTCCCTTGACTTGGAAAGATACAAGGCATTCGCTGAGGGCTTTTTGCCCTACATGACGGGGAAACTCACCGAAACCGAAATCAAGAATATGCCCTGGGGCGTTATTCTTATGTCACTGGAGCTATCTGTCAGGTTTCTTACCGATTATCTTGAGGGCGACGTTTATTTCAAGACGGAGTATCCTACTCATAACCTCGTTAGAGGACGCTGTCAACTTGCTTTGGCAAAGGACGCTTTGAAAAAACTCAATGATATGGATAATATAACCGAAAAGTATATCGAAATTTAGTAAATAATCACGGAACAAGAATTTGTAAAACATCTTGACAATTTTGCAAATTGTAGTATAATGAACAGTAAGCAGTGTGTTATTTTATGCTGTTTGAATAATATATTGAATGGGCAAGTTAATGGATAATACCGGTGTTGTTGAGGAAAATGCTCTTGTTGCTTCTGCGAAAAGTGGCGATGATGAAGCTTTTAGGTTGCTCGCAGACAAGTACAACGGCTTTTTAACTGGTTATATACAGTCTCTTTCAGTGCCTCCTTCCGAGCGTGACGATATTATGCAGGAAGCATTGGTTGGTCTGTTGCGTGCTGTTCGCACTTACGACGGTGTAAGTTCCAGGTTTGCGACTTATGTTGCGGCTTGTGTACGTAACAGTGTTTATTCGTGCCTTCGAAAATATGGTAAACAATGGCAAGAGGTTGTTAGTGAAGACGTTCAGGCCTTAGTGCCCTCTGCGGAATATATAACGCCTGAGCATCAGCTTTTGGACATTGAAAGCACAAACCAGTTATATGACAGGGTTTTCTCAGCTCTTTCTGAGTTTGAAGGAGCAGTTTTTGAGATGTATTTGGCAGAGATCCCTTATGCGATCATAGCAAAACGGCTGAACAAAAACGAGAAAAGCATTGATAACGCAATTCAAAGGATCAAAGCCAAGCTAAAAAAGCTTGTTTGATAATAATAGGGGCAACCCAAAATTTACATTATACCAAAGCGAGGTAAAAATTATGTACGAAGACAAGACATTGGTTTGCAAGGAATGCGGCGCAGAGTTCGTATTCTCCGCAGGTGAGCAGCAGTTCTACGCTGAACGTGGCTTCCAGAACGAGCCTCAGCGTTGCAAGGCTTGCCGTGATGCAAAGAAAAACGCTGCAAGAGGTCCCAGAGAATTCTTCACCACCACTTGTGCAAGCTGTGGTAAGGAAGCTAAGGTTCCTTTTAAGCCTTCTGATGACAGACCTGTTTACTGCAGCGAATGCTTTGCAGCTCAGAAGCAGTAATTGATTTGCGGATTTATTAAATTTAAATAAATAAGCAAAAACAAAAGGCGGCTATGCCGCCTTTTGTGCTTTATTGAACCATTAACGGGGGGGGGACTGCTAAACACAGACCTCCGCTTTTTTATTTGTGCAGCGTCAGCGATAGTGTAAGTATAACAACAGGCAGTTTTCCCAATAGGCTTCCGACGAAGCAGGGGATAAAGGATGCGCCGCTTTTTCCTAAAATTCGTCCTGCTGTATTGGCCGGGATTATCCTGACACAGTGTAGAGCTAATGAATATAAAAAAGCGTTGTATGTGTTGATATCGCACTTTTCGTATAAAACACTTTTACTGTGCTCTTGGACATACGAAACTGTGAATATCAGCGCATTTGTAAATAAGCATACAAACAATGCATACCACCAGGGTAAAAGATATTCGGCGACAATATAAATAATTGTTGTTGGTAATAAAGGCACAAAGCATTTAAAAGCCGTCAATGCCACGCAGCACAAGATCGAAGCTAGAATATTATCCGAAACATATACTGCTATTTTTTTCGCCTCAGGTCCGCCTCTGTGAACCCATAACAAGAGGATGAATAGTGTCACCCCCAGCAACCACGCATTTTTAATAATGCTTTTATATTCGGTCGTATGCCTTCACCTCCAAAAGGTGTTAGTTAAATATATTATGGTCTTCAGCGGGCTTTTATTCAAAAAACGGGCATTTTCTATTGCAATTACAGCGAGGTGCTGTTATAATAGTATGAGTTTATTTGTAAAATGCTGTCTAAAAGGAGTGTTTGTTATGAAAGGTATAGTTCTTGCCGGTGGTAGGGGCACAAGGTTGTATCCTCTTACAAAAGCGGTGTCAAAGCAGCTTTTGCCCGTATACGATAAACCCCTTATATATTATCCTTTGTCCACACTTTTGTTGGGTGGTATCAGAGATATACTAATAATCTCAACACCTGAGGATATCGGCTCTTATAGGGCGTTGCTCGGTGATGGCGCAACCTTCGGTGCTAACCTTTCTTATGCTGTTCAGGAAACCCCAAGAGGGTTGGCTGATGCCTTTATAATAGGCAAGGATTTTATCGATGGCGATAATGTTTGTCTGATTTTAGGGGATAATGTTTTCTTCGGTCAGGACCTTACCCGCATATTGCAAAGAGCGTGTGCTCGCAAGGAGGGTGCTACTATCTTCGGTTATCCCGTAAAAGATCCTCGCGCTTTCGGTGTAGTAGAGTTTGATAGCCAAAAGCGAGTAATTTCTATTGAGGAAAAGCCCGAAAAGCCAAAGTCCTCTTACGCTGTTCCCGGCCTGTATTTTTATGACAGCCGTGTATGCGATATTGCCGCGGAGGTAAAGCCCTCTCCTCGCGGGGAAATTGAAATTACCTCAGTCAATAACGCTTATTTGGAGATGGGGCTTCTCAACGTGGAGCTTATGGGCCGCGGTATGGCGTGGCTAGATACAGGTACCCCACAGGGGTTGCTGCAGGCCGCTGAGTATGTTGAGGCAGTTCAGTCTCGTCAAGGCTTTTATATAGCCTGCCTTGAGGAAATTGCGTGGCGTCGTAAGCTAATTACTAAGGAACAGCTTAAGGCGGTAGGCACGTCCCTTAAAATGACAGAATACGGGCAATACATACTTTCTCTTGTAGAAGACTAAAGTTAGGAGAGTTTAAATTGAAAACAGTACTTGTTACGGGCGGTGCCGGCTTTATAGGAAGTAACTTCGTAAGATATATGCTTTCTGCCCATCCCGATTACAGAATAGTTAATATAGATGCTTTAACCTATGCGGGCAATCTTGAAAGCCTTGCAGATATAGCTGATAATTCCAATTACCGTTTTATTAAGTGCGATATCCGTGACGCTGAACAAGTAAAAGCAGTTTTTGACAGTGAAGACATTAACTATGTTGTTAACTTTGCGGCCGAAAGCCATGTTGACCGTAGTATAGTTGATCCTGCAATTTTCCTTATGACTAACGTTGAAGGAACAAGAGTTCTTCTTGACGAGGCAAAACGTCGTTGGAAGGTTGAACCCGACAATAAATACAGCAGAGAATATAAAGAAGGCGTTAAGTATCTGCAGGTTTCTACTGACGAGGTGTACGGTGCTTTGGGTAAGACCGGTATGTTTACGGAAACAACTCCTTTGAGTCCAAACAGTCCTTATTCTGCCTCCAAAGCGTCTGCTGATATGTTCGTGCGTGCATACTTTGAAACGTTTGGGCTGCCGGTAAACATTACACGTTGCTCAAATAACTACGGCCCCTATCAATTTCCCGAAAAGTTAATACCGTTAATGCTTAATAATTGTCTTAAGGGCAAACCCCTTCCCGTATATGGCGACGGCTTGCAGATAAGAGACTGGCTTCACGTTTCCGACCATTGCCGTGCGATAGACTGTGTTTTGCATGATGGTAAGGTGGGCGAGGTATATAACGTTGGCGGCAACAACGAAAAGGCAAATATTGAGATAGTAAAACTAATTATTGCCGCAGTAGGCGCGTCAGAGGACCTTATTACTTACGTTAAGGACAGACCCGGACACGATCGTAGATATGCCATCGATAACACAAAGATAACTACTACCCTTGGTTGGGCCCCCGTTTATACTTTTGAGCAGGGAATAAAAGAGACCGTGGAATGGTATCTTAACAATCAAGAGTGGGTGCAAAGGGTACTAAGCGGTGATTATGCCAATTATTATGAAAAAATGTACGGCGGCGCAAACAAACAATAAACGGAGATGAAGTGATGATACCATTTAACCGTCCCCCCTTTACTGGGAAAGAAACAGAATATATATCCGAGGCTATTTCCGCAGGTAAAATCTGTGGTGACGGCGCTTTTACTAAAAAGTGCAGCGCGTGGATCGAAGAAAAAACCGGTACCCGTCGTGCGCTATTGACCACGTCCTGCACTCACGCCCTGGAAATGGCTGCCTTGCTTACCGGTGTTGGCGCCGGTGACGAGGTTATAATGCCTTCTTACACCTTTGTTTCTACGGCGGATGCGTTTGTTCAGCGCGGAGCCACCATTGTTTTTGTTGATATTCGCCCTGATACCATGAACATTGATGAAAAGCTTATAGAGGCAGCGATTACTCCCAGAACTAAGGTGATCGTTCCCGTTCATTATGCAGGTGTTTCTTGCGATATGGATGCTATAATGGGGATCGCAGCTAAATACAACCTTTACGTGGTAGAGGATGCAGCACAAGGTGTAATGGCAAGCTATAAAGGTAAACAGCTTGGCTCCATCGCTCATTTCGGCTGTTACAGCTTTCATGAAACCAAGAATTACAGCATGGGAGAGGGCGGTGCGTTGCTTATCCAAACCAGCAACGACGACGTTGAAAAAGCGGAGATCATCCGTGAAAAAGGTACCGACAGAAGCCGTTTTTTCCGCGGGCAGGTGGATAAATACACATGGGTCGACTACGGCTCCTCCTATCTTCCCAGCGATATGAATGCCGCATATCTTTACGCTCAGCTTGAAAAGGCTGATGAAGTGAACAATTCTCGTCTTGCTATGTGGAACAGATATTACAACGGTCTTTTGACTCTTAAAGAAAAAGGCTTTATAGACCTACCGTTCATTCCCGAAGGGTGTGTTCATAACGCGCATATGTTTTATTTAAAGGCTAAGGATCTAAAAGAAAGAAGCGCTCTTATAGCTTTCCTCAAGGAAAATGGTGTTGGAAGCGCATTTCATTATATTCCTTTGCACAGCGCCCCTGCGGGATTAAGGTTCGGCCGTTTCCATGGGGAGGATGTATATACTACTGCAGAAAGCGAAAGGTTACTCCGTTTACCTATGTTCTACGGTCTTACCGAGTCAGAGGTCGATACGGCGATCGCTGCAGTTAAGGAGTTTTACGGCGTAGTATGAAAAAATTTGCAATAATAGGCGCAAACAGCTTTCAAAACAGACTTATACTTAAGGCGAAAGAAAAAGGTTATGAAACCCATGTTTTTGCTTGGGAGTGTGGTGATATAGGTGAAAAAACCGCTGACTGTTTTTATCCCATAAGTATTGTTGAAAAAGAACAAATACTTGAAAAATGCAAGGAGATAGGGATAGACGGCATCGCTTCCATCGCCTCAGACCTAGCGGTTATAACAGTAAATTATGTTGCAGAAAATTTGGGTCTTACCTGCAATTCCTATGAAGACAGTTATATTTGCACAAACAAGCACGCCATGCGTGAGGCCTTTGAAAAGGCGGGCGTCCCTGTTCCTAAATATATAAAAGCTTCTTGTGTGCCTACAGAAAACGCTCTTAAGGACTTTTGTTATCCACTTATAGTTAAGCCCACAGACCGTAGCGGCAGTCGCGGTATTACCAAGGTTGAAGGGTATGGTGAGCTTCATGAGGCGGTAGAAAGGGCGGTGGCTCAGTCCTTCGAGAAATGCGCCGTAATTGAGGAGTTTATTGAGGGCGAGGAATACAGCTGCGAGTGTGTTTCTTACAATGGTAAACATCATTTTTTGGCTCTCACGAAAAAGTACACCACTGGCGCTCCGAACTTTATAGAAACGGGGCACAGACAACCCTCTGATATCCCCGAAGAATACAAACGGGGGATAATAGAGCAGATATTTATGGCGCTTACGGCTCTTAATATCAAAAACGGCGCGTCACATTCCGAGTTCAGGCTCAACTCCAAGGGCGAAGCACGTATTATTGAGATAGGCGCGCGTATGGGCGGTGACTGCATCGGCAGTGACCTTGTATATCTATCCACGGGCGTGGATTTCGTTGGCGCGGTGGTAGATATAGCCTGCGGTAATACTCCTGACCTTTCTCCTCGCCACGAGCCCCAAAACGCCGTTATCCGCTTTATTTTTACCGAGGATGATATTGCGGAACTTGAAAAAATAAAGAGTGACAAGAGCAAAATAATTCATTATATCAGCGATATGGATATAAGCAACATCGGAAAAATAACGGATAGCTCAAACAGAGTAGGGTATTATATTTACACCGAATAATAAAAACCGCTCGATTACATTGTATCGGGCGGTTTTTACTGTCTTAAATATGCGTAATTTTTAGATTTTTTTGTTTCTTTTGGGTACTTCTATTATTTTATCAGAAAAAGGAAATTGTAAACAGTATTTATCCTCGTAAGATGCTTTTACCCAAACCGTACTGAACCCAAATCGAACGTCTCTGTTAAAGTATTCGGCTTGTTCAGCTGAAAGTGCCCCTACCAGTTTCACCTCTCCGTCAACGGAAACAAAATAAAGGTCATATCCCTCGGAGATAAGAACTTCAATTTCCTCCTTGTAATGAGTCAGTAATATATCCTTTCCGTTTTCTTCATACAGTTTCCATATTCGGTTAAACTCGGTTCTTTGTCTGTTTAACTCAGATATTGTTTCTTCGCTTTTGCCTTTGCTCCACACCAGGGCATAAAACAGCGTTTCGTTATCTGCATCCTTGTACTCTTGAAGTGTTTCTGCGGCATACGTATCACCGTTCCTTGCCTTTTCTTCAAGTTCCTTTTTTAAAGTTTCTGCACCGTTTTTAAGATCCCACGTATAAAAGTCTTTAAGAAATTTATTAAAATCTATATAGTTACCGTCTTTGAAATAGTACCCGTATCCGTGCTCTGCCGGTTTGAATATTTCAGATAAAGGCGTGCCTTGGTATGAAAATACGGTTAATGGGTTTACTTCAATTGCCACGAAAAGTTTGTAGTTATCGTCCGGAGTGAATTCTGTCGTATAAGGAGACCTATAGCCGTCTTTAAGTGTACCTTCGGGGAACGTTATAATCGTTAATTCGTCGTTTACAGGTGTGGTTGTAACCTCTTCGCTTGGTACTTTAATAGGGCAGGAAAGAAGCACAAGCTCTTCCAGAGGTTTATCTTTTATAACTTCTCCTTCCGCGCTTTCGCTTGGCGAGGTAATGATAACGCTTTCGTTTTTAAATTGTTCTTTGCCGTTATCTTGCCCGTTTATTAGAAACAATGCGGCGCTAGATATCAGCGCTAACATTAATACCGCGGCTAATGAAATTGCCGTTATCCTTTTGCATGCGGCTCGTTTGGCGCCGTGTTTTTTGTATATACTATCTAAAAACTGTCTGTCGTCTTTCATACGACGCCCTCCTTTTCAAACTCCGTTTTTAACCTTTCTTTAGCGCGTCTTGCAATTGAATAAAGCTTATTTCTTGATAGCTTTAAAACCTTTTCCGCTTGCTCATATCCCATGTCTTCAATATAGAGCAGGTGCATAAGTAATTTTTCTTCATCGGGAAGGTTTTCCAAAGCACTGTAAACAATACGTTTCCTCTCGTTGAGGAAAAAAGATATTTCTGCGTTTTCGGTTTCGCTTTTTATAATATCCACCATCGGGAAAACTCTTCTATGCTTTCGTATGTAATCTATACTAAGGTTTCTACCCATTGTAAAAAGCCACGTTTTAAAAGAGGCGTTGCCTTTGTAACGGGGCTTTTTTGTCAACAGCAACACAAAAACGTCTTCCGCCAGATCCTCTGCCGTGTCAAAGTCATCGACATAACGGTTAATAAAAAGCATCAAGCTTTTTCTATAGGTTACAACTATGGTTTCAAAAGCGTCCATATTGCCCCTTAAAAAGCTTTCATATATCGCACTTGCAGAACCATCATCATTTTGTATATTCACTCACCTTGGCCTCCTTTCCTCTTTTGTCAATATATATATTATACGAACTAAAATCGTTTTTTGGTAAAAAATAAAGACTTTTCTTTACGAAAAGCCTTTATTTTTATTGTTCATTATAGACTGTCGATAAGACCTGCGTCGTATTTAAGAATCTTGGTAGCATCAAGATTGTCGTAATAACCGTCGCCGTTTACGTCTGCAACCGCAGGAAGCTCGTCAATGATACCTGCGTCGTATTTAAGGATCGCTGCTGCATCAAGGTTATCAACGGTACCGTCGTTGTTGACATCACCCTTCGTGTCGGGTTCCTCTACGGGAACTCTGTTAACGTCAGCACGCTTGGGAGTAATAAGTATTTCGTCTTTAAGGGAGAAGCTGGGGGAAGTCTGGCTAGCGTTTTCAGAACCGAAAAGCTTAAGTCTTATACCGTCCTTGGTAACGGTAAGAAGGGAAACGCCGTGGGTGCGTGCGGGATCTGCGGTGTTTTTATAACGGTATGCAAGTATATCGTTATTATAGGTTGCAGGGGTAACGAGTGTGCCGGTGGTACCGCGTTCGCAGTCAGAGGAAGCGGCTTGAATGTAGTACGTACCCTTGTTTCCGTTGGCATCAACAACCTGACCGTCGTAAATTCTGTGAGTGCGTGCATAAATGTGGTTATTACCGGCAAATGCAATGTCAACACCGTATTCGTCGCAGAAGTCAGCCCAGTTACCATAGTGGCTGTCGGAACCGCTGTTACCGTTAAACCACTGATAATGTTCGGAGATAAACAGATACTTAAACTGTCCCTCTTTGCTCTTTATAACGTTGCCTGCCCATTCCTGTACCTGTGCACGAATAGTAGCGTTCATGGTTTCGTTATCAAAAACAAACCAAAGAATGTCGTTATACATAAAGTAGTATACAACGCCGGGCTCGTAGGGAGTAGAACTTCCACCGAGATAGCAGTTTTCGGGGTTGTTGTGAGTAATACGGAAATAGTTAAATGTGTTGTTGGTGTTAGTATTATTCATATTATCATGGTTACCGTTAAGATCTATATACAAATAATTCTTGATCCAATTAACATTGTAAAGCTGTTTCCAAAAATAATGGCTACCGCCATAAGCAACTGTATCGCCAGTGCTGAATATCATATCGATACCGTTGGTAGACTGGCTTGCCGCATAAGCAACAGCACTAGTTGCACCTGAAAGTCTGCCACCGAGAGGGCTGTATGTATGAAAGTCGCTTATCCAAATAAAGCTATACTCACTAGCACCGGAGGTTTTAAAATATCTGGTTGCGGAGTAATTGCCAAACCCATCGCCAATACGATACTTATATCTCGTAGCGGGGGTTAGACCGTCAAGGTCAACACCGTAGTTAAGAAATTTGTGATCCTCAGAAAAATAAGGTTCTGCAGAAGAGCCGGCAAAAGAGTTACCAAGAAAATATTTGTAGTCGGTATCGTTATAAACACCGTCTACTCTCGTAACGTTTTCCCAGCCGTTGTCGCTTGCCAATTTGTACTCAACAAAGCAGTCGGTACAGTCGAAATCTGCATGCCAGCTTATACCTACTTGAGTATTACAATCTTCACCGGGATTGGCGCATATAACGTAAACCTTAGCGCTGGTTGCGGCGTTTGCCGTAAATCCATCTGGGACATACAAAAAACCAAAGCAAATAGATAGACATAGCAATAATGATAAAATTCTTTTCATGTCTCAAGCCTCCTTTTTATGCATTATAACATTAAATTTTAGCAAATGCAATACAAAAGACTGTTGCAAAATGAAATAAAAAATGTTAATATCTATTTGTTTCTAAAAAAGGAGTTGTTGGTTTGTTATTTTCAACCGGAAACAATGTTATTGATATTGATATTTTGAACACTAAGGAACTGTATTACGGCAGACTTGGTGTGTGGCAACGATGCCAATGTCCTGTTTGCAGTAATTTTGATGAAAACATTCAACGATTTGATGAGAACAAACTTCGTTTTTTCAAGGAACTTGGTATAAGCCCTGACAAATGCTATGACCTTTGGGCATACGAGCCGGGAAAGAGTGAAGGAACACAACGCTATATACTTTCCTATCCGGTGGTGTGTAAATGCATTAATTATACTCCCGGTGAGGAGGAATGGTTTTGTTTGGAGGAAGGTCTGTCTGTTTCCATTGTTCTGGATGAAGACGGAGACCGTCTTGTTCTGGATTGGGAACTTAAATGGACGCACAAATAGGCTGGGGGAATTCTATGAAAATTTTTAAGTCAATTGTTTTGATAATCCTTGCATCTGCATTTATTTACGGGTGTGAAAGAACAGACGATTCGTTTAACAATGGTAGTAATGATGCTTCAATAGAAGCCTCAACTTCTGACGTTAATGTTGGTACCTTTTATTATCCGGATGATATTTTTAACGATTACGACACGGTGGAGAGAGAATTTGACGGTACACCTCAGGGAGTAGTAGACATTTTATACGAGCTCGGCAACTATGGCGATAACAGAATAAAAGTAAAGGGCTGGCATATTTCAAACGATGTATTATATATCGATTTTGACAGCTCATTTATAAAGGCTACGGGTAGTACCGCCCAAGAGTATTTTTCGGTTTTGGGTACTGTTAAAACTTTAAAATCTTGCTTTGGTGTTGCTTACGTTCGCTTAACTGTTAATTCTGAGGATTTTAACACCGAACACGGTAGTTACGATCGGTTGATGTAGAGATGCAAGCAAAGGTTAATATCCCATCTACGCTTTGCGAACTTATCGATAGGTTTGTTTTAAATGGTCACTCTGCATATTTTGTGGGGGGCTGTGTAAGAGATTCGATCTTGGGAAATCCTGTTTATGATTACGACGTAACCACTTCTGCACGACCTGAGGTCGTAACGGAACTATTCTACGACTGTAAGGTTATACCGACCGGTATAAAGCACGGTACGGTTACTGTTGTTTATAAAGGATATCCTGTTGAAATAACAACCTTTCGCAAGGACGGATTTTATGAGGACAACCGTCATCCTGCTTCAGTTGAGTTTTCTCAAGATTTGCAAGAGGATACAAAAAGGCGAGATTTTACAATAAACGCTTTGTGTTACAACCATTTGGAAGGTCTTATAGACCACCATGGAGGGCTTGAGGATTTGCAAAGTTGCATCGTCAAGTGCGTTGGTGATCCCGGTTTGCGTTTCAAGGAAGATGCACTGAGGATTTTGCGTGGGCTTAGGTTTGCGGCAAGATTTGGTTTTGATATTGATCCTTCCACAGCTACGTCGATGCTTCAAAACCGTCATCTTATCCAAAACGTTTCGTCGGAGAGAATTCTATCAGAGCTTAAGGGTTTTTTTGAATCAGAGCATTCGTATAGGTATGTAAAAGAGTATTTTCCTATTTTAAGTTCGGCTTGCTGTGTTGATGGATATATCGACGTTTGCGCCTTGGAAAGTATTTTAAAAGCAATAGTCCCTCAGCACAGAATGGCGGCTTTTTTTGCTGTGTGTGGTGGTAGTATCGAAGGGGCAGTCAAACTTATTCGCAGGTTAAAACCCGATAACAAAACGCTCTTTGGCATATCTTCCTCCGCGGAAGCGTATTATAACGATTGTTTTGCGGATGCAGTCAGCGTTGGAAGAACGATAAGAAAATACGGTTTGCATAGTGCAGAGGTGCTGTATGCTATAAATACAGCCGCAGGCAGAAATATTTGTCTTGATGCTCAGGATCGCATTAAATATATAGAAGACGGTCTTTTGCCACTTTCTATAAAGGAACTCGCCGTTAACGGTAACGACATAGCATCCTTAGGCATTACAGTAGGTGAAGATATAGGCGCAGTTTTGGAGCATTTGTTTAATAAAGTGCATCTGGGCGTACAAAATACAAAAAACACGTTGCTCTCTGAAGCAAAACGCTTTATGGATGAAAGGGGAAATTGAATGAGAAAAATTGTTTTGTTTATACTTAGCACCATCGTTTGTCTTTACTCGGTGATATCATGTGTTGATGTCAACGTTGAGGATTATTCAAGTCAAACCAATAGCGAAAAGCCCGTTCAGGGCGTTTCTTCCGAGGATACGACAGAGGAAGATGCTTCAATTGAAAGTTCTGCTGAGAGTTCTTTTCAGGAGGAGCCTCCTGTGTACGAGTCTATCTATCCTGTGGATTACAGCGAACGCGTTGCATATTATACCAATTATGAACTGACCGCCGACGTTAATGATGCATATTTCAACGATTCTGTTTTTGTTGGTAATTCCATCATGCTTCATTACAAGAATTATGTTACTTCTGCCAGAGGTTCTGTAAGCGGTCTTCTTGGTAACGCCAATTTTTTTGCAGCCGCAAGCTTCAGTTTTTATAATAATAAAAACCAGACCGCTGATCAGTCGGATTGTGCATGGCCGGTATACCAGGGCGAAAAACTTAATATCACTTCTGCGGTAAATAAAATGGGTGTTCAGACCGTATATCTTTCGCTTATGGCTCTTAACGATATTGCGATATATAAAGACGGAATGACGGGCGTTGATGAAACCTTTGTGTTGCTTACGGCTCTTATTGATGAACTTAAGAACACAAATTCTAATTTAAACATTGTCATTATCGGCAACACCTATCTCCATTCATCAAGCAATAATATGGGGAATAAGCTTAACAATGGAAGTATACACACCTTTAATACTAAGGTTCTTGATTACTGTAACCAAAACGGCCTAGATTTCATTGATGTTGCCTATGCATTGGTCGATGATAACGGTTGCCTTGGTACCGAGTTTTGCAGCGACGTTGGTTCTTCCGTAGCTTGTCATCTTAATAAAAATGCTTTTAATGCTTGGACTGAGCTTTTGCGCGACTATGCAGGGAAAAAGCAGGCAGGCAGGTGGGCTAACCCTACCGAACTTAAGGGATTTAACTATTAAACGGAAAACAGCTTAGCAATATCGCTAAGCTGTTTTTTAGAAGAGTTTAATCAAGTCCGATGCGGAGTTCATAACCGGAACCCCTAACAGGGAAAGCCTTTCTTTGTTTTGATGACCGTTAGCTATAAGAACACAATCAACACCCATTGCAGCTGCTGTTTCAAAGTCGTGTTCAGTGTCACCGATAAAAATGGCTTTTTGAGGTTTATTACGCTTTATCCATTCTTTACCCAACTCAACCTTACTTACTGCGTAAAGATTGTCAAGTGCCAAGGTCTCCGAAAAATAGGATGCAATACCTAATGGAACAAGTTGCTCCTGCAGGAGGCTTTTTTCCGTTGCCGAAAGAATAATTTGAGTCATACCCTTGCTTTTAAAATAGTCAATAGCCTCCTTTACACCTTTGCAAAGACCGCAGTCTGGTGTAGCCTCACGGTACAGTTTTGCCCATTCGTCTGCCAGCACACCGTAGTCTTCTTTTGAAAAGTCAAACCCAACCTTAACGTAATAGTCTTTGATAGGGAACCCGAACACCTTTTTATACTGTTCACAGTCAACACATTCGAGGCTACGCTTTTTAAGTAAGGCGTTAAGCACGTCGATGCAAGGGGAAACGTCATCAAGAATGGTGCCGTTAAAATCCCATATTACGTGTGTATATTTCATTGTATCACCTCCGATGATACTAGGTATTATACACCGTTAACAAAAATATTGGTGAATTTTTTGTTAAACTGACTAAAAGCGTATATAAATTAATATATTTTTATAAAAAGTCTTTACAACGGATAAAAATTGTGATATTATGCATATATCCTGTAAGGAGGATGTATCCGCAATGTATAATATTAGCAATTTCGCTTACGCATATTATTATTACCGCGCTTATTATTGCCGCGGTTAGTTTTGCGTTGGCGTTTTGCTACGGATAAAGAAATTTCGATATAAGAAATTGTTTATCGGGTGCTGCCAATGCCGCAGCATCCGTTTTATTTTGTCAGAATGAAGGAGAAACAAAAATGCCTATTACAGAACTGTTGGAAAAAAACAGCCGTCTTTACGGTAAGGACTCTGCTTTGGTTGAACTTAATCCCGAAGCGCATCCTCGACGTGTGGTGTGGAAGGAATATAACCTTATTGAGGCTACAGGAGCATCTACCTTTCGGAAAGAGATAACCTGGGAACAGTTCAACGAAAGAGCAAACCGTTTTGCAAATTTTCTATTGTCACGAAATATTGGTAAAGGCGATAAGGTTGCTATCTTGCTTATGAACTGCCTTGAATGGCTTCCAATATACTTTGGCGTGCTTAAGACAGGCGCTCTTGCGGTTCCGCTTAATTTCCGTTATGCAGCTGATGAAATTAATTATTGTCTAAGCCTTGCCGAGGTAGACATGCTTGTTTTCGGTCCCGAATTTATCGGTAGAGTTGAAGAAATTGCGGGCAATCTCAGCAAAACCAGAACTCTCATCTACGTGGGCGAGGGAAGCTGTCCCACCTTTGCTGAGGATTATTTTAAAGTGACGCATTTTTGCCGCGATGATAATCCGGATATTGAAATAACCGACGACGATTACGCCGCTATATACTTTTCATCAGGCACTACCGGCTTTCCGAAGGCAATTCTGCATAAGCATAAAAGCCTTATGCATTCCTGTAAGGTAGAGCAAAACCATCATGGGCAAACCAAGGATGACGTGTTTCTTTGCATACCTCCCCTTTACCACACCGGTGCAAAGATGCACTGGTTCGGCAGTCTTATTTCGGGCGGTAAGGCGGTGCTTCTTAAGGGAACAAAGCCCGAAGATGTGCTTAACGCTGTTTCTTCAGAAAAATGCACCATAGTTTGGTTGCTCGTTCCGTGGGCTCAGGATATACTTAACACCCTTGATCGCGGCGAGCTTAAGCTATCCAACTACAACCTTTCTCAATGGAGACTTATGCATATAGGTGCACAGCCCGTTCCTAAGAGTCTTATCACTCGTTGGCTTGAGTATTTCCCAGACCATCAGTATGATACAAATTATGGTCTTTCCGAATCTATAGGCCCCGGTGCAGTACACCTTGGGGTTGAAAACGTACACAAGGTTGGCGCTATTGGAGTTCCCGGTTACGGTTGGCAGATTAAGATAGTTGATCCCGAAGGCAACGAAGTCACCAGAGGCGATGTTGGCGAGCTTTGTCTTAAGGGGGACGGCGTTATGGAGTGTTATTATAACGATGCCGCGGCAACTGCAGCCACCCTGAAGGATGGTTGGTTGTTTACCGGCGATATGGCTATGCAGGACGAGGATGGCTTTATTTACCTTGTTGACCGTAAAAAGGACGTTATTATCACAGGCGGTGAAAACTTATATCCAGTTCAGATAGAGGACTTTATAAGTGCACATCCCGCGGTTAAGGACGTTGCAGTTATCGGTCTTCCCGATGCGCGTCTCGGTGAAATTGCCGCTGCTATAATTTCCGTTAAAGAAGGAATGAAATGCAGCGAAGAAGAAATAAACAGCTTTTGTATGGGCATGCCTCGTTATAAGCGTCCGCGTAAGATCTTTTTTGCTGACGTACCACGTAACCCAACCGGTAAAATAGAAAAACCCTTGCTTCGTAAAATTTACGGCGGTGAGGGGCTTGTAGCTTCACAAAACATGTCATAAATTTTAAAAGGCTATAATTTAAAATCAACAAAGGATGTGAACAGAATGGTTGTTACCACAGTGCTATTGGTAGTATTTTTTGCAGTTATGCTAGGTATTGGTGTTTATTGTCGTAAAAAGGCAACTGATGTTAACGGGTTCGTGCTTGGCGGTCGTTCCGTTGGCCCCTGGCTTACCGCATTTGCATACGGCACCTCCTATTTTTCTGCAGTAATATTTGTTGGATATGCGGGGCAGTTTGGGTGGAGATTCGGTGTTGCTTCTACTTGGATAGGTCTTGGCAACGCCTTTATCGGTTCTTTGCTTGCTTGGGTGGTTCTTGGTAGACGTACAAGGGTTATGACCCAACATTTGGGTAGCCGTACAATGCCGGACTTTTTCGGTATACGTTATGCGTCTAATTCTCTAAAATTGGCGGCATCAGCTATAACCTTTATATTCCTTGTTCCGTATACTGCTTCTTTGTTTAACGGGCTTTCCCGTTTGTTTGAAATGGCATATCCCGGAGTAGACTATGAAGTTTGCGTTATCCTTATGGCTGTACTTACCGGTATTTACGTTTTGTTCGGCGGCTATATGGCTACAGCCATCAACGATTTTATTCAAGGCATAATAATGCTTGGTGGTATTGTAACTGTAATAGTTGCGGTTCTCAACAACAACGGTGGCTTTTCCGCTGCTCTCGACGGTCTTGCAAATGGTACAAACGGTGGTCCCGAGTATGCCTCCTTCTTCGGTGCAGACCCATTATTCCTCCTTTTCGTGGTTCTCCTCACCTCACTCGGCACTTGGGGTCTGCCTCAGATGGTGGGTAAGTTTTATGCTATTAAAAATGAGGATTCCATTAAAAAGGGCACCATTATTTCTACTGTATTTGCAATCATAGTTGCAGGCGGCTGCTACTTCCTTGGCGGCTTTGGCAGGCTTTACAACGTTGATGTTGCCAAGGACGGTTTTGATGCTGTTATACCTGCAATGCTTTCCAACCTTCCTGATATCGTAATCGGTATAGTTATAGTTTTGGTTCTTTCTGCATCTATGTCTACCCTTTCTTCTCTGGTTATGACCAGCGGCTCCACCATAACTCTTGACTTTATATCTCCGATAAAGGCTAAAAAGGGTAAGGATATGACTGAAAAAGGCAAGATGCTTTCTATTCGCTTGTTCATAGTGTTATTCATCATTGTTTCTTCTGCTATTGCAATTTTCCAGCATAATTCAAAAAGCTTGTTCATAGCTCAGATGATGGGCGTTTCTTGGGGTGCTATGGCGGGTGCCTTTCTTGCTCCCTTCCTTTACGGCTTGTACTGGAAAGGTGTTACTAAGGCGGCTGTTGTTGCAAGCTTCATCTTCGGCACAGGCCTTGAGATAGTTCAGCTTCTCGTTTCGCTTAACGTGTTCAGCGTATCCGATGTTCCGGTTCTTGGCTTTGTGTTCCAAAACTCCTTATACTCTGGCGTTTTCGCTATGGTTGGCGGTCTTGTACTGGTACCTATCGTAAGTCTTATTACCAAAAAATCAAAGCCCGATGGCGTTGACGGTATGTTTGAATGCTATAACGCTACAAAAACGGTAAACATTACTGATTCTCTTGGAAAATAAAATGTTAAAAAAATACAGCTCATTTAAAATGAGCTGTATTTTTTTTCAATGGGTTAAACAAAATCAGGGCGTGAATAGAAGAGGGGAAGAGGGAAGTTTGCAGCAAGACCGGGGTCGATACCTTTGTCAAAATCAAGGTGTGCTGTAATGCCGAAAAACAGCCTCGTTGCTTCGATTGGGGAAATCCTCACGTTGGCATCATCTGTTGTTTTTGTTACGCTGTGGACGCCGTTTTTAACCTCAATGGCTATTCTGCCACGACCGTTGATTTCAAATACGGTTTTTCCGTCGTACAACTTGGTGTAAGTAGCTTTAAGGGCAAAAAACGCATCAAGGACCTTAACAAAATCGTGTATAAGGAAGCTTTCGCAACCCGTCAAGGTGCAAGTCTCACAAACCGCTTCCAATGCGGTGAGTTTTTCGCGCTCGAACATAAAGTTGCCTGAAACAAAAACCCCACGAAGTTCAAAATTTTTAAGGTAAGCAGTAAGCACTAACGGCAACAAAGATAGGTCTTTTAATTCTATTTCGCAGATCATACGGTTTTCGCCCCCGGCAACTACGTATCCTATAGGGGAATCGTTTTTACTGATAAGATACGGGGTATTACGGCAGGTGTGAAGTATGGCGTGTAGTAGGTTTCTGTCACGCTTTACGTATGCTGCCTTGCTTACGGTCAGAGATTCAATAAAATCAAGCACGATTTTATCGTCTGCATCTATTTTTGAAAACTTGATATCACTTGTGTCGGCACCACCGATGCTGTGCTTTCCGTTGTCGCTGTTAAAGGAAAACTGTGCTGAAACTCCTGATGGAGTAAAACCAAAGTATTCGTAGCGCTGACGTCTACCACCCAAAAATGCAAGATCAGCCCTCTTTGCCGAGGCCTCCACAGCTGTGTTCATGAGGTCTTTCATATATCCTTTTCCGCGGGCGGATTTTAAAACGCCCATGGTGCCAAATCCATCAACCTTAAGGCTTCTGCCGCAAACGGACATTTCGGCGGGGAATACGCCAAGCATGCCTTTTATTCCGTCTTCTTCTCTTACAACAAGATGTTCGGTAGCCGAATTACGCACCGAATACAGCTTCGGATGATACAACTGAAAATAATCGGTATTACCCTCACCGCCAAAAATAATATCTGCTTTTTCTAGAATTTCATCAAAATCGTTTTCTTTTGCCCATTCTGCTTTAAACATAATAACTTCCTCGCTTAAAAAGATATTTTACCCATTACCGCTGGGTATTTTGCACCCGTTGCGCTTTGCAAATTGTTCGGCAATCCCTTTAACGTGTAATACGCCAACAATGCAAAAGCAACAGCTTCCTTTGCGTCGCTGTTTTGACCTTTTTGTTCTTGCGTGAATACAGAAACCCCATATGCAGACATTTCATTTTCTAAAAACCTCATCAGAGTTTCGTTGTAGCTGCCACCGCCACCAACTATAAGCTCGGAAATTTGATTTTTGGGAAGAACAAAGTCGCGGTAACTGTCTGCTATTACTCTTGCAGTTAGCATAGTGACAGTGGCAAGAACATCTTCTTTGCTAATGCCATCGCTGATAGATATAATTTTTTCTGCATATGCTTCGCCAAAAAGCTCTCTACCGGTGGTTTTGGGGGGCAGTTTTTTGTAATAAGGTTCAAGCAGCAGTGTGTCTAAAAGTTTTTGGTTGACTTTGCCCTTTGCGGCAATCTTGCCGCCTATATCCATCTCCAAGCCGTAATAACGGGTTGCAAGTGCATCTATAAGCATGTTGCCCGGACCGTTGTCAAAAGCAAAAACTTCCTCAGGTCGACAGTTTTTTGGCAAAATGGTGCTGTTGGATATACCACCGATGTTTTGCAAAATAAGCCCATTTTTGTCATCTGCAAACAGTGCGTATTCGGTAAAGGGCACCAAGGGGGCGCCGTTTCCACCGGCCGCAATGTCGGCAACTCGAAAATCCGAAACGCAAAGGCAACCGGTCAGTCTGGAGATAACACTACCTTCGCCGATTTGAACGGTACAGGGGACATCGCCCTCGGGGGAGTGATAAACCGTCTGCCCGTGTGAACCGATAGCTGCGATTCTGTTTCTGTCGATCTGTCCATCGTCTATAAGTAGGTTTGCCGCCTCTCCGTAAAGCCTGCCAAGGAGAAAATTCATTTCACCTATCTTATCAATGGTTGCACTTTTTGTATCAAAAAGATCGAAAATACGCCTTCGAACCTCGGTAGTGTAGGGAACGTTGTTAAAAGCCAAAAGCTTGCAATTGGGATGCACGATGTCCCCGTCTATCTCAACAGCGGCAACGTCGATGCCGTCGGCACTGGTGCCCGACATTATGCCTATGTAGATGTTTTTACCGTAATTTATGTTTATCATCGTTTTTCTTTAACTCCGCATATTTAAACTTTGTGGCATTTCCGCCGCGAATGTGTCTTGTTTGTTTGTTGTTTTCCAAAATCTTCGCTACTTGCTCGTAAAGCGCCTTATCTGTTTCAAACAGCCTCGCGGTAAGGTCCTTATGAACTGTAGATTTAGAGTATCCGAAATGCTTTGCAACGGCTCTTACCGTAGTTTTGTTTTCCATGATATGTCTTGCGAAAATCATAACTCTGTCTTCTATGGATAATCGCCCACCGTAAGTCATAACAACTCTCCTATATCAGTGAATTGTTACAACCTATGATTTTAAAGGACAAAATATAACCCTATTTGCTTTTTGCGATGATATAAAGCGCAGATTTGTAATCAGTAGTACTTATTAAACCGTTTCCGTTGATATCTGCAGCTAATGAATAAACATCTGATAACAGAGAGTTACCGGACAAATGCGCTTTTGTTGCCGTAAGATCAACGGTGGTTAACCATCCGTCTCCGTTCACGTCACCAACTATTACAACGGTTGACGTCAGCACGACCTCACCGTCTTTGATAATGCTAACTCTATTTCCTGTTCCCACGATGTCTTCGTCTTTACAATCTGTAACTAGGCCAATGTTATGAAAGGATGCCAAAAACTCCTTGGCGTTAAGACCATGCTTGACACTGTAAATGTAGCCGTTTTGTACGTAAATACCGCTGTCCTTTTTTGGGGATATAACCGTACCTAAACCGATATATTGGGCAAATTTTAAGGAGATCCACCCATCTTTACCGTTGAAGTTTGTTTTACCCCAGTCACCCATCACTTCTGTTATCTTAACTACTGAGCCTTCGGGTAATGTGTCAAGATGCTCGTATTCTGTCCCTGGACCGCCTCGTAGTCTGAGATTTGCAGTTAGCAGATATTCTCCTACGGTGTATGCTCCGCTATCAAAGGGCGTGTCGGAATACTCAAGGTTTTCAGGGTATTTATTTGGCATGTTAGCGAATGTAATACCGCGATATGCGTAGGCGGCAAAGCTTTCCCATGTGTATGTTTTTGTTGAAACTATGCACGATTCGGTAAGAATACCGTTTCCGCCGGAGTTACACTGATACACGGTAAAACCGTCATTGTTTTGAGAAAGGAGAATAACTGAATGCTCGGAGTTTGCCAACTTAAATCGTATATGAGCACCGGGTTTCACTGAACTTATAAGGTCTTTAACGGAATTTGAGTTAACCTGCCCGTAGTATAGCGTACCGGCATTGTAAAATAGGGAAGTGTTCTGATAAGTATCGGTGAAACCGAACAATCTATAGAAACAATAGCGGGCAAAGCCGATGCACTGAACGGATAAAAGATCTACTTCCGTTCCGCCAACGTTTACAATGCGTATGCAGTTGCAGTACGGTCCGGAAGCAATGCAGTCTATGGACGAAACATCGTGACAGGTACAAGCTTGTCCGTTTTTAGTGAAGAAGGTCCCGGGCATATACTCGGGAAAAGGAATAACTGTTTCACCGATTTTAACGTAACCGTCATCGTATTCAGATGAAGATATTGCGTCTACAGTGACATTAGAACCTACAAAAAACGCAAAAAAAAGTATATATATAATAATTCTTTTCAACTTGAAAACACCTCTAAAATACTATATCATAGACCGCCCGGTAAATCAACAGCAAATATACATAAATTAACCGTAAGATTTCAAAAAACATCTTGACAAAGAGAAGGTTTTATGGTATGATAACCCTTGCAGTTCACGGAGAGATGTCCGAGCGGTTTAAGGAGCTGGTCTTGAAAACCAGTGACCCGGCAACGGGCCGTGGGTTCGAATCCCACTCTCTCCGCCACCCCTTTAATACCGTGAGCCGCTCAATAGTTTCACTTTACAACTTTAACCATGGAGAAGTACTCAAGTGGTGAAGAGGCGCCCCTGCTAAGGGTGTAGGTCGTTCACGCGGCGCAAGGGTTCAAATCCCTTCTTCTCCGCCAGGAAAACCGCAATTCCAATAAAATGGATTGCGGTTTTTTCATTTTTGTGGTATTTTAAATATATCTATTGTTGAAAAAGTATAAAGTGCAAAAGTTTTTCTAGGTAAATTCTTTGCTACTTAAAGAAAAGGAGGTTATTTTTAATTGGTTTTAGGTATAATATTTTTGTCAGCAAGCGGTGTGCTATTCATAATATCCTTATACTATTTTTACTTATACAGAGTTTTCGAACACAAACCTGATAAGATCTGTAAAACCTCCGGCAGGCTTATCCGCTTAAAGCACAAAAAAAACGTTCCGGTGTACGGAAGACGTAGACCCGACGGTCCAATCAGAATACTGTTTATTATTAAAGATCTTAGCAGGGGGAGATACGAATATACAGTAAACAATAAAAAGTATAAAGCTCGTTATACCAAGCATTCTCGCGCTAACGAAATGCCCCTTGTTGCAGATGTCATATATCTGAAAAATGCTCCAAGGATTGCCTATGTAAAGACTGTTACTGATTCACACATGTTTGGATTTTATTCCTTTGGTGCCCTTATGGTGGGCATTATGACGTCGGTTTTAGGTACGCTTTCATTGCTTAAGTAATGCTTGTGATCGATTTTTACCCTTTAATTTACTCTTTACAATACAAAGCCCCCACTTTTGTGGGGGCTTTGTGCTGTTATCTCATTCTTTCGGGGTTAGTATAGTCGCCGTTTATCTTGTCTGCCGCATATCCGTAAAGAATATCGCGCCACATGTGATAGTGCTTTATGTGGGGATGACAGTAGTTATCCATTGCAAGGTCCTTGTCAAGATAACCGTATTCATCGGCGAAACAATTGCTTACGTCAATATAATCAAGACCTAAACTGTTGCAGTATTCAAGGACAAACTGGTTGTAATCTCTCTGACGGGAGCAAACACGGAAGTCGTTCATGCTGGGATTATACTTTTCACCTGCTTTTGTAAAATATCCCGAGCTTAAGAGAATAATCTGTATATCGGGCTTTACAGCTCTGATATTAGCAATAATTTTATCAAGGCAGTTCTTAACGTTTTTTGTAGTAACACAGCCAAAGTCGTTAAGGCCGAATCCAATAAACACCTTGTTGGGGTTAGTAAGAGAAATCATTTCCCATATTGTCCTCTGTTGCCCCTGATATACGGGGTGAAGAGACTTGTTGGTTACCGCGCTGAGGCAGTTGTTAAATCCGTAACAAGCACCCGTGTGGAAGGTCATACCTGAAAATATTCCCTTTTCGTACATAGAGGTGTAGAGCTTAAGCCCGTGGGAAACTGAGTCGCCTACGAACAAAGCGTCGTCAAAATAATCATCAAGTTCTTCAGCGGTGTAGCCGTGATAATCCGTATCCTGCTGACCTTTAAGGCTATTAATCCATACGTTCTCGGGACTTGAAGGGTCGATGGAAATATCCGGTGAGCTTATAGGAGGCGCGCTTATAACAGGAGCTTGACTTGAAACTGTACTGCTTTCAGGGGTGCTACTGCTTGGAGCTTCGCTTGTCACATCGGTTGTAGAGTCCTCCGAGGTATCAATACTGCTATTTTCATCAGTTGTGGTGCTTTGAGAAGAGGCTTCGGAACTCTCGTTAGAGGAAGGTTCTGCTGAACTTTCGGTGGGGTAGGAGAAAATAATGTTGTTACCATCGCTTTCTTCTTTAGACGAGGTTACCTGATCTTCGTTTGAGGAGCAAGCGGCAATAAATAACATAAAAATTACGAGCAAAATACATATAAAACGTTTCATCATTAATATCCTCGCTGAACACAATTATCTGTGATAAATATAATATGCCAATACGGTTCTTTCACGTTCGGTCAATTTATCAAAGCCGGTTATGGTAACGCCTTGCAGGCTCATGAACTCCCATGCAGACATGGTATCAATTGGGGTTCTGAACTTTTCTGTACCATCCGCTATAACAACAAGGTCGTTTTCTACAACGCTGATAAAACCATCGCGACCGATGATGCGCTCTTCATTGTTTTCGCGCTCCAATACGTATCTTATGTGTTTTTCGTTTAGTTTATTTGCCATCCAACGCTTGAACTGAACACTTTCCGTGTCCTTTGGCGGTTTTTCTCTTCTAAAATTAGTAAACAATCCCATATCTTTACCTATAAAATTTTTGTGGCAGCAAACAACTGCCACAAAGTATTACGGATTTATAAGCTTATCTATTTCTCTTACGATTGGTGCAAGATAAGACTGGTTATCGCTGGTGTAGTTAGTGGGGTTATGGGTATAAACAACAAGTATGTAAGGGTCTTCGGAATGAACTACACCTGTGTCGTGAAAATAGTAGCTCGTACTGCCGCTTTTGTGAGCAACCGGGTGTTCGTCGCCAAGGGCTTTCTTTATACAAGGATGTGTTGCGTTAAGGAAAATGTTGTAAAGCTTACTGCCGTTGGTTGTGGTCTTGGAGTAGTTATATATCTCCGCCCACCAAAGAGCAGCGTCAAGAGCAGAAACCTGAGGCCAGTTGGTGCTGCTGAAGTTTGCGTAGTTGGGACAACCTAGTTTCTTTGCGTAGGCGGAAAGGTCTGCTTTGTTAATATAACGCTGAAGCATGGTATACGCGATATTGTCACTGTATCTAATGGAATAATCTGCGACCTGACGAAGAGTGTATACGGAACCTATTGCACTTGTCTTAATTATACCTGAGCCGGGATAATAGTCAGCAGAGGTGTAAGTCAGGTAGGTGTTAAGGTTGTAAACGCCTGCATCTTCCTGTTTAAACGCATATAAGGATGCAAGAGCTTTATAGGAAGACGCGCAGTTGTAAAGAGCGTTAACGTTGTAAGCAATGGTTGCACCGTCGGAAATTCTAACAGCAATAAAAGAACACTTGTTATACCCCTTGTTTATGGCTGTCATTAAAGCTGTAGTGTTAGTGGGTATATCGTTTTTGGAGGATTGGAAAATGTCCAAACCGCCGGTGTAAGCATTACCCTTTATTACGGCCGAAAGGTTGGACACCTGAGCAACAGGAGGGGGGGTTACAACGGGAGGGGAAGTGGTTTGACCGCCAACGGAACTGCCACCGTTGCCGTTACCACCGGTGCTGGAACCACCTGAACCGCCCATGTTAGGGTTACCGTTTGTTCCGTTTCCGTTATTTGGGTTTTGCATTATCGGAGAATTTGGCTTGATTGCGGTTATGCCGCCGCCGCCAAATGGATACATAGCGCCATCTTCACCATAAAAATCATCATTTGGTTTTGTATGTGTTCCATCAATGATGTTGGTTGGCAAATCCATAATTTCGGCATTTTCGTCGGGCGTTGCAGGGGTTGTGGTGGGGAAGTCGGTATCGCTTTCAGAACCTTCGTTACCACCAAAAAGACTGCTGATGCCCCAGATCATTACGCTGACCATGATAGCCGCAAGCAATATGGAGCAACCTGCCTTTTTCAAAAATGAATTCATAAAAATAAACTCCTAAATAAACACAATTACACAATTTTACATGTTAAATTAAAACATACACGCGTAAAATATAACACAAAAATTGACTTTTGTCAAGTATTTTTGAAACCTGTTGACAAACGCTGTGATTTAATGGTAAAATCGGCTGTAAATATATATATAGTGAGGGAGAATTTTAATGAATTATAATACTTTAAAAACCGAGCAGGTTAACGAGCGTAGCTTACATATAGATGAAATGAGTACCGTTGATATGGTTCGTTTGATAAACGACGAGGACAAAAAGGTTGCTGTAGCAGTAGAAGAAGCTGCTGAGGAAATGGCAAAGGCTATCGATCTTACCGCGGAACGTTTGAAAAACGGTGGTAGACTGTTTTATGTCGGCGCAGGTACCTCCGGAAGACTTGGAATTTTGGATGCGTCCGAGTGCCCTCCTACCTATGGGACACCCTATGAAATGGTACAGGGTGTTATTGCGGGGGGCAGAGATGCTGCATTTCGTGCAGCAGAGGGCGCCGAAGACAGCGGCGAAGCCATGGTTGCACAGCTTAAGGAACTGGGCTTTTGCGGTAAAGATGTTTGCGTTGGTATATCTGCCAGCGGAAGCGCACCTTGCGTTCACGGTGCTTTAGAGTATGCTCGTTCTCTTGGTGCTGTAACAATATCCGTTCAATGTAACAGAAACAGTCCCGCCATACCGTTGTCCGATGTTTCTATAGTTGCCGAAGTAGGTCCCGAGGTTATAAATGGCAGTACCAGAATGAAGGCAGGCACCGCAACAAAGCTTATACTCAACACACTCTCCACAGGTGTTATGGTTCGTCTTGGCAGAGTAAAAGGTAACCAAATGGTTTATATGCGTCCTACTAATAAAAAATTAGCTGACAGAGCGGTTCGTATTATTATGACTCAAACAGGAAAAAGTTATGATGAAAGCAAAGCCGCACTCGATGCCGCCGGCGGCGACATAAATGCGGCTGTAAGCTCTATTAAATAAGCATTGCTATAATTGAATTTGAAACCCTAAAGCCCCTTTCGGTGAGGCTTACGGTGTTACCGTGCTTTTTCACAAGCCCGTTGTCTAAAAGATATTTAGGCACGGGCTTTGTTATTTCTACGCCTCTCTTTAGTCTTAAACCGAGCATTATTCGTTCTTCTTCCGCTTCAACTTCGCTCAACGGAACGGAATTATCGTAATTCGTTGGAGCAGTAAAGCTGATATGTGAGTTTTTGATAAATGCCAACACATCTCTTGCTGCTTCAAAACGACGGCATTTAAAGAAAGAATGTGCACCTGCTCCAAAACCAAAGTATGGCATTCTCTGCCAATATCCGCAGTTATGCTTTGACTCGTAGTTTGGTAACGAAAAATTCGAGATTTCGTAATGAGAATATCCTGCCATCTTTAGCAATTCACAAAGAACCTCGTATTGTTGTTCCTCTTCGTCTTCCGATGGAAATGCATAACTACTCTTGTTTTTGAACAGCGGAGTGCCTTCATCCACGCTAAGTCCATAAATCGAAACGTGTTCAGGCTTCAATTCTATTAAAGAATTTACACTGTGAGTGAAATCAGCTAAAGTTTCGTTAGGCAAAGCAAATATAAGATCTGCGCTTATATTTGAAAAACCAACCTTCCGCGCTTGTGAATAGCAACGCAAAAAATCATCTGCACTGTGTGCTCGGTTAAGTAGTTTGAGAGTTTTGTCGTTAAAAGATTGGGCGCCTATTGAAAGTCTGTTGACCCCTATGCTTTTTAAAAGGGAAAGCCCCTGCTTGTCTACCGTGCAGGGGTTAACCTCTATCGTTACTTCGGCATTGTTTATAACATTAAAAGTTTCGAATACCGAATTAAAAACCTTTTCTAAGCGATCTACGCCCAACACGGTGGGAGTACCGCCTCCAAAGTAAACCGAACGTACGGTGTACTTATCGGAGTTTTCAAAGAGTTTAGTTTGCCTAATCAGCGCATTCGCGTACTCTTCCTTTAATTCTTCCTTGGCTTTGGGGATGGAGTAGAAGGAGCAATATGCACATTTCGAAACGCAAAACGGAATGTGAAAATACAGCATTAAATCTTTCATAATGCTTATTCATCCAACTTGAGAACTGCCATGAATGCGTCCTTGGAGAGCTCTACGCTGCCGAGGGAACGCATTTTCTTTTTGCCTTCCTTCTGTTTTTCAAGAAGTTTTTTCTTTCTGGTGATATCGCCTCCGTAGCATTTTGCAAGTACGTCTTTGCGTAAAGCTCTAACTGTTTCTCTTGCGATGATCTTACCACCTACGGCTGCCTGAACGGGAATCTCGAACAACTGACGAGGGATATTATCCTTAAGCTTTTCAACAATACGTCTTGCCCTTGCGTAGGATTTATCAGCGTGAACTATAAAGGAAAGGGCGTCAACATTTTCCCCGTTAAGAAGGAAGTCAAGTTTAATAAGCTTTGAAGGTTTGTAGCCTGCGTGCTCGTAATCCAAAGAAGCGTAGCCTTTTGTTTTTGACTTCAATGCATCGAAAAAGTCGTATATTATTTCGTTTAAAGGTAATACATAGTGAAGTTCAGCTCTGTCTCCGGCAACGTATTTCATGTCAATAAAGACACCGCGTCTGTCCTGACAAAGCTCCATGATACTGCCGACGTAAGCGGTGGGCGTTATTATCGTTGCGTTAACGATAGGCTCTGCCGCCTCTTCTATTTCGTCTGGGGTAGGGTAGTTGGTAGGATTGTCGATCATCCTTACCTCACCTTTTTTGTCGGTTATTTTGTAAATAACGCTTGGCGCAGTGGTTATAAGGTCAAGATTAAACTCTCGTTCAAGTCTTTCTTGAATGATTTCCATGTGCAAAAGTCCAAGAAAACCGCAACGGAAGCCAAAGCCTAACGCGGCAGAGGTCTCGGGTTCAAAAACAAAAGCGCTATCGTTAAGCCTTAATTTTTCCAAAGCATCTTTTAGGTCGCCGTACTTTGCGCCGTCTGCGGGGTAAATACCGCTGTAAACCATGGGAAGAACCTTTTTGAAGCCTGGTAAGGCTTCTTCGGCAGGGGCGTCTGCTAATGTAACGGTATCGCCCACTTCTGTGTCAGCGATGCTTTTGATGCTTGCGGTAAGATATCCAACCTCGCCTGCTGACAGAACCCCCTTAGGATTAAAACCGAAGGTGGAAAGCGTACCTACTTCTACAAGCTCAAACTCAGCACCTGTGTGCATCATTCTAACCTTGTCACCCACTTTAACAACGCCGTCTTTAACTCTGATATAAACTATAACACCTTTATATGAATCATAGCATGAGTCAAATATTAACGCTTTTAGCGGAGCTTCAGGATTGCCATTCGGTGCGGGGATAGACTTTACAATTTGTTCAAGAACATCCTTGATATTGATACCCATCTTTGCGGATATTTCTGGGGCTTCATCAGCAGGAATGCCAATTATTTCTTCAATCTCATCCTTTGTTCCCGGAATATTCGCGCTGGGGAGGTCGGTCTTGTTAATAACGGGAAGTATCTCCAAGTCGTTGTCTACAGCAAGATATGCGTTCGCCAAGGTCTGTGCTTGTATGCCTTGTGTTGCATCAACGACGAGTAGTGCGCCTTCACAAGATTGTAAGGAACGGGAAACCTCATAGTTGAAGTCGACATGTCCGGGGGTGTCAATTAGATTAAGATCGTATATATTGCCGTCGTCTGCTTTGTATTTGAAATTAACCGCACGTGCTTTGATGGTTATGCCGCGCTCACGCTCAAGTTCCATATTGTCAAGCATTCTGTCAACGGCTTCTCTTTTGGAAACAGCTTCAGTATACTCCAAAAGTCTGTCTGCTAATGTTGATTTACCATGATCAATGTGGGCAATAATAGAAAAATTTCGAATTTTAGAAATGTCTGTCATAAGAATCACCAGAAAAATTTATTTATCCTTAACAAAGTTCCAACTGCTGCGGCACATATCCTCTAAGTCGCGCTTTGCTATCCACCCTAGCTCGTCATTCGCTTTCTTTGGATTGGAAAGGAGGATCGGTACGTCTCCTGCTCGCCTTGGGCAAACAACATACGGTACGTTTATCTCGTTTACCCTGGAAAAGGTGTGGATAAGGTCATAAACACTGTAACCGACACCGGTGCCTAAATTGTAAATTTGAACTCCGGTTGAAGTTTGGATTTTGTTTAAAGCGGCAATATGGCCCTCAGCAAGGTCACAAACGTGTATATAATCACGTATTCCGGTTCCGTCTGGAGTTGGATAGTCGTCACCAAAAACGGTTAAGGATTTCATTATCCCCTTTGCAGTTTGGCATATACGAGGCATGAGATTATTTGGGATGCCGTTGGGGTTTTCGCCTATAAGACCGCTCTCGTGGGCACCTATTGGATTAAAATATCTTAAAAGAACTACAGAAAACTCAGGATCGGTCTTGCACACATCTTTAAGTATGCCCTCAATAAAAAGCTTTGTGCGGGCATAAGGATTAGTAGCGCTATTTGGAAAATCTTCAGTTATCGGGACAACCTTTGGTTCGCCATATACAGTTGCAGTGGAAGAAAAAGCAATCCTTTTGACATTATATTCCATCATCAGCTGTAGCAGATTAACTGTTCCGGAAACGTTGTTTTGATAATACATAAGAGGCTTCGCAACGGATTCCCCAACGGCTTTAAGACCCGCAAAGTGTATAACAGCACTTATTTTATTTTCTTCAAAAACAGGTCTCATGCTCTCAACATCTGTTAAATCTGCAACGTAAAAAGGAAAGTCCTTACCTGTAAGTTTTTTAACGGCATTAACAGCGTCAGGAGAACTATTGTAAAAATTGTCAAAGCCTACAATACTTTTACCGCTGTTTAAAAGTGCAACTGCCGTGTGCGACCCTATATATCCTGCTAAACCGGTAACAAGAATCATGTCATTACCTCCGTGTATATAAAAAACTTTTACCAAAAAAGCCGTAAGGGAATATCCATTACGGCTTTTTAGCAGATATCAAAAATTATGCTTCGGCTACGTCGTCTTTCTTTACATCCTTCTTTTTGAGCACAGACCAAATGGGTGCAGAAAGGAAAACGGAAGAGAAGAGACCGGCTATGATGCCGATAATGAGAGGCAATGCAAACGCCTTTATAGATTCAACACCAAGGATGTATACGAGTATGATTGTGATAAGGGTGGTAATAGTGGTGTTGATGGAACGGAGAAGGGTAGAGTGAACACCGCTGTTTGCAGCGTCGTCAAAGGAAGGCTCGCTCTTGCAGTTCTCACGTATACGGTCAAAGATAACGATGGTTGCGTTGATAGAATAACCGAGGATAGTAAGACAAGCAGGAATTATATCCAAAGTCATCTCCCAACGGAATACAGAATAAAATGCAAACATAATGAAGAGATTGAAGAAAAGACAAATAACACTTGCAAGACCGGAAGCTATCTGCTTGAAACGAATGGTGATGTAAACAAGCATGAGAACGATAGCAACTGCCGCTGCAATAAGCGCGGTTTTTGTCTGGGCAGCAGCGCGGTTTTTACTGATCGTGCTGATGTCTTCGTTTGCAACGGGAGTGGTTTCAGAAACCTTGTTAACTATCTGCTGTTCAATAGAAGTTGAGTAATAGTTAACAGTTACAACGCCGTCCTTAGCAGAAACGCTCTTGAAAACGCCGTCAGCAGCATCTGCATCAAGGGCATTAAGCTTTTCCTTGAGAGCATCTTCTTTTACATCATTCTTAGAGTTGAATGTAAAATAAGCATACTCGTTATCGGTAGAAACGTTTTTGTCACCAAGGTCATCTGCTGCAACACCGTAAAGCTCGGCAAGGGCACTTCTTACACGGTTATCAAAGGACACAACGGACTTGATAGTAACAATAACGGTCTTAGTATTGGCAGTGGAGTTTATAAGGGAAACAAAGTTCGCTTCGCCAACTTCACTCTTTACGATCTCTTCAATCTTGTCAAGATCGGCGTCGGTGGGCTTGTTTTCAAGCTGCATGGTTATCTTGGAACCGCCGGAAAAATCAACACCGAAGTTAAAACCGAGTATTATAAAGGATGCCAAGCCTGCAACGAGCAATACGGCAGAAATTATGAAAGCAACCTTTTTATTTGCAAGAAAATTGTAGTTTTTCATTATTCATTACCTCCTTTAACGTTGGGGCAGTAAAGGGAAGGCTTGAGAATGCCCATGCCGGTAAAGAGGCGAAGGAGAGTCTTGGAAAGGAAGTAAGCAGTGAGAACGGAAATAACTACACCGATGAGGAGAGTGATACCGAAGCCCTTAACCATGCCTTCACCAACGAAGATAAGAACTGCTGCTGCTATTGCAGTGGTAACGTTAGAGTCGATAATAGCGGAAAGCGCTCTCTTAAAGCCTGATTCGGTAGCGGGTTTAACAGCGCGACCGTCACGAATTTCTTCCTTAATACGTTCAAATATAATAACGTTAGCGTCAACCGCCATACCGATGGAGAGGATAATACCTGCAATACCGGGGAGGGTGAGAGTAACGTCAAAACCGATGATGCAAAGGATTACGATTCCGGTATATGCGGCAAGGCTGATGGATGCGATAACACCGGGGATGCGGTAGATAATTATCATGAAGATCATAACAAGAATCAAACCGATAAGAGCGGCGGTAACGCTGGTGGAGAGAGCTTCTTCACCCAAAGAAGCGCTTACAACGCTCTTGGAGCCGTGGTCCTCGTCGCACTTAAGCTCGTATTCCATAACGCCTGCGTTAATGTAACTTGCAAGGTCTTCGCATTCGGTGGGGTCGGATACAAAGGATTCACTTTGGATGATTACGCCCATTTCACCGTCGATTGCTTCCTTTACGCTGGGGGAAGAAATAAGCTCGTCGCCAACGTAAATGCTGAGAGTCTTATCGGAAGAAGCAGCGATCTCGCCGGTAACCTTCTTGAACTGCTTTTTACCCTCGGAAGTAAGAACGAGAGAAACAACAGGTTCGTTGGTTTCGGGGTTTATAGACGCATATGCTTCCTTTATTGCAGTGGAGGTCATCTTGATATTACCGGAAGAGTCTCTAAAGTTGAGTTCGCCGCTCTTGCCGTAACGGTCGATAACTTCATCGGGATTATCGTAGCCGGGAATGTCAAGCTGAATTTCGGTATCACTGATAGAGTAAATGCTTGCTTCAGGATTGTTAACACGCTTAGTAAGTATATTAACGGTATCTTCAAGTCCTTCAGAAGTAATCTCAGTGCCGGGTTTGGGAATTACTTCAAACACAACGGATGTACCGCCTGCAAGGTCAAGACCGAGCGCAACAGAGTCCTTCTCTACGAAGCCCTTTTGGTCGATATCGATACCAAGCCAACCAATTTTAACCTTTACTCCGAATACTGCCATAAACACAACAAGTGTTATGCAAAGTAAAAGGAGTGCCGTACGTACAACGTATAATGTACGAGACCTTTTCATAATTTACCTCCGAATGAGTTACTTTTATATATCCTAAAATATATAACAAAATAGAAAATATTGTGGCAAAATGGAGTTTATGTATATAGATACACTACGCCCCAAAATGTCAACATTCTTTATTATACTTGTATTGCCTTAAATTGTCAAGAATAAGTTTTAAAAAATATGCACTATTATTTATTTGCTGTGCGGGAAGGTACGATAATTTTAACCGCACTTTCCTTGTTTGTTATAATTGCTTCCGTACAAGGGTCACTTTTTTCACCGTCTAAAGAGAACACAGTAGGTTTTTCAAAAGTGAATTTTACGCTTTTAGCGTGCACGAGGGCTATATTTTTGGTTTTAAAATGACCGGTAAGCAGGTCATGTATCATTTCCATAGCAACAAAAGCGTTTTTTGGGTGCTTTAACAAAAGAATCTCAAACTCACCGTCGGAAAAGTCTACGTCTTTTGGGTTTAACTTCAGTACACCGCCCATAGACATTGTGTTTCCGACAGATATATAAATAAACTTGTCTTTAATTCTTTTTCCGTTTACCTCAACAGTTGCTGTAATGGGCTTAATATCGGCTATAGATTTTGCTCCTTCAATTATATAAGCAAAATGTCCGATTGCGTTTTTTAATTTTTGCGGGGCGGAATAAGATGCGGCGGTGAAAGCACCTACGGCCGCAACGTAGGAAAAAGGCTTGTTGTTGAAAAGCCCCAGATCGTATTCCTTTACATCTCCTTTTACAGCAACCAAAGCCGCAAGCGTAGGCTTGTTTGGAATAGACATGTTACTTGCGTAATCATTTGTGCTTCCCATCGGAATATAACCCACCGGGGTTTTGGAGCCGCTGTTGTAGACGCCGGCAAGTACTTCGCTAAGGGTTCCGTCTCCGCCGCAGCAAACTATGCGCTCAAAACGGTGTGCACATTTTTTTATGTGCTCTTCTGTTTTATTCCTTTGTGTAGGGTATACCGTAACCTCAAAGCCAAAACGGGAAAAAAGAGATACCAAATCAAAAAGCTTTTGTTTAGCCATGCATTTTCCTGCCTTTGGGTTTACAACCAAAAGCAACGGCTTTGTTCCTTTTGAGCGAAACATTAAAACTCCTTCTTTCTGTTATAACTGTTTTGGCTTTTTTATGCCTTTTTCGGTAATAAAAGCCGTGATCAGCTCTGCTGGAGTGACGTCAAAGGCAGGATTGTATATCTTCGCCTTATCGGTTACCATCGGCTGCTTATACCATAACGAGCGAATTTCTTCGTCGTTTCTTTCTTCTATAACTATTTCATTGCCGCTTCTTGTTTCAAAATCAATAGTAGAATACGGTGCGCAAATATAAAACGGTATATTATAATGCTTAGCGAGTATAGCCAACATCAAAGTACCTATTTTGTTTGCCGCATCTCCGTTAGCCGCAACTCTGTCGCACCCTGTAAAAACGGCTTTTATTTTTCCTGAAGCCATAACCGAAGCGGCCATGTTGTCGCAAATCAGCGTGGTGTCTATGCCGTTTTCGGTAAGTTCAAAGGAAGTAAGTCTTGCTCCTTGCAAAAGCGGACGAGTTTCCAGTGAGTAAACAGAAACGCTTTTTCCACTTTCGGATGCGCTATATATGGGGGCAAGAGCGGTGCCGTATTTTACTGCAGCAAGAGCACCTGCGTTGCAAACTGTCATTATACAGTCGCCGTTGTTAATAAGCGCGGCGCCGTATTCACCGATAGCCTTGCATACAGTAACATCCTCTTCCAATATTTGCAGTGCACATTTCTTCATGGCGTTTTTTATGTTATCGGTTCCTTGGCTTGTGTTGCTGTCAACGACTTTTAACATCTTTTGCAGAGCCCACGAAAGGTTTTTTGCTGTTGGACGTGTAGAGTTAATGATTTCTGCGGTTTCTTTTGTTTTTTCGATGAACACATCTTCAAGGTCTGTTTCAAATCTCGAGCACACACAATAAAGGCCTATGGCAGCTGCAACACCTATTGCAGGAGCACCTCTTACCTTTAGGGTTCTTATTGCATCACAAATATCCTCTAGATTAGATAGGTGTAAAAGCTCAAGTTTATTTGGCAACAATGTTTGATCTATTATTACAAGAGTGCGGTTTGTTTCATCAAAAGATACGGTCTGCGGAAGCCCCATAAGTTGTGCTTTTCCTTTCAGCAGTTTTTAATAACTTCACTTACAAGAGAACCTAAAACAAGGCTACGTCTCTTGCCGGTCTCTGCAACTTCTTCCATTGTAAGACGGTTACCTGTAATACCTGCCGCCATGTTTGTGATAAGGGAAAAAGCAAGTACCTTGTAACCGCAATGAACAGCAGCAATAACCTCGGGAACTGTAGACATTCCTACAGCGTCGGCCCCCAGAATTCTGAACGCTCTGATTTCGGCAGGAGTTTCGTAGGAAGGTCCTGTGCAAGAAAGATATACGCCGTTTTTAATATCGATGCCAAGGTTTTCGGCGCATTTGCTGGCCAAAATTCGGAATTCAGGGTCATAGGCGTAAGTCATGTCGGGGAATCTGGGACCCATTTCGTCATCGTTTTTACCGATGAGGGGATTTCTGCCTTGGAAATTTATGTGGTCGTTAATAAGCATAATGTCACCCACAGAAAAGCTTGTGTTTATACCACCGGAAGCGTTTGTAAGGATTATTCTTTCTGCACCAAGCTTTCTTAAAACACGAAGAGGGAATACTACCTGTTCAAGCTCGAGTCCCTCATAAAGATGAAGCCTGCCATCCATACAGGCTACGCGCTTTCCTTCAAGCGTGCCAAGGATAAGCCTACCGTTGTGATACGGAGCGGTGGAAACGGAAAACCCGGGGATAAGATCGTAGTGTATAACTGAAACAGGCTCTACTTTTTCTGCAAAACCTGCAAGACCACTACCCAAAACTATCACGATTTCAGGAGCAAAGCCTCCGGAAATATCATTTATAACATCACACGCTACATTGTAATCCATAATTATCCTCCTATTTTAGATGCTATAGCATAAGCACGGTGTTCAGTCTCATAACGTGCTTTTTCCACGTCTATAGTTTTGTATACACCGTTTTCGTAAAGTATTTTGCCGTCACACATTGTAAGAACTACATCGCTTCCTTGAGCAGAGTAGACAAGGTTAGCCAGCATGTCGTGGGCTGGATGCATATAAGGCTTGTCTGTATCAATAAGGAATAGGTCGGCGGCATAGCCAACCTTCAACATACCGCAATCTTCTCTGCCTTGGGAAAGTGCACCTGCCCTGGAAGCGGCGTAAATTGCTTGTGAGGGGGTTATAAGTGTAGGGTCTCCGCTTACAGCTTTGTTTAGTGTGGCGTAAAGCTTAAGTTCCTCAAATAAATTGAGATTGTTGTTGCTAGCGGCGCCGTCTGTTCCCAAGCCCACGTTTATACCCGATTTAAGCATCTGTTCAACGTTAGCGAAACCGCTTGCAAGTTTCAAGTTGCTTATTGGATTGTTTGCAACGGTAACTCCGTTCCTTGCCAATATGCCAAAGTCTTCTCCCTCAAGATAAACACAATGAGCGGCAGTGCAAGGAACGTCAAATGCACCAAGTTTTTCAAAATACGCCGCAGGGGTAAGACCGTCGCGACGCCTTTTGCATTCCTCGTGCTCTGACTTGGTTTCGGAGAGATGAATGTGCATATTCATGCCGTATTGCTTTGCCATGGCGGAGGCTAGTTCTATGATTTTGGGGTTGGTTGTATATTCGGCGTGTATTGCCATATCAAGTTTGAGTCTCGGGTTGCTTTTAATGCTTTCGTTTGATAAGCATTCCATGTACTCCTTGTATTCGCTAAGAGTTTCAAAGTTTTCGTTATCAAAGCATATTATGGCATTAGAAGCGTTGATTTTCAGACCGCTTTCTGCAGTAGCTTCAAATAAACGGGAGAGGGAAAAGTACATTTCGGTTGAGGAAATGCAACCAAAGCGAAGCATTTCAGCCTGTGCCAATAAAGTACCGTAATAAATATCATCACTGTTAAGCTGGGCCTCAAAGGGGAAGACGCGTTTGTTAAGCCAATCAGATAAGGCGTAGTTTTCAGCGTAACCCCTAAGTAAAACCATAGGGAGATGAGTGTGTATATTGTAAAACGCGGGACAAGCGAGCTTGTTTTTGCCGTCTTTAGTCGTATCATATTTTTTGGTTGGTTCGTTGCTCGAAATATAATCTATCTTACCATCGGATATACCAATGAACATATCCTTTTTTAATTCGAAACTTTCGTTAACAAGGTCAACGTGTTTAATCAGAATACTTTCGCCCACCTGCAAAATACCTCCATGTTATAAATTAGTTACATTATATCACAATAGAAAATGTTATTCAATACTTGAAAAAAATAATTATATATGTTAATATATCAAAAAGCACTAACAAACTATGTTAATTAAAGAAAGGAATACTGTTATGCAAGGTTATCTTAACGGCGTATGGGTTGCAAGTGTAACCAATCTCGATTTTCCCACTAAGCGCGGTCTTTCTGTGGCACAACTTAAGGAGGAACTTGAAGATATAATTGCAACCTCTAAAAAAGCTAAGCTTAACGCCATTCTTTTTCAGGTAAGACCTGCATCCGATGCTCTTTATAAGTCTAAGTTTTTCCCTGTATCCGAGTATCTTACAGGTGTTCAGGGCTCCGAACTTCCTGAGGGGTTTGACCCTCTTGAGTATATCGTTGGCAGAGCGCATGAAGAGGGGATTGAGCTTCACGCATGGATCAATCCTTACCGTATAACTCTCGGTAGTGCAGATAAGCCTAATCAAGACCTTTCTGCTCTTAGTGCAAATCATCCTGCAAGACTTCATCCTGAATGGGTCGTTGCTTATCCCGACGGCAAACTTTATTTTAACCCTGCTATTCAGGAGGTTAGAGACCTTATCGTTGACGGCATTAAGGAAATTGTTGAAAACTATGCTGTTGACGGTATCCACTTTGACGACTATTTTTATCCTTACCCTCTTAAGACTGCCGAAGGTGAAGTAGTGGAATACGATGACCTTAAGGAGTACGAGGAAAGCGGTAAGACGCTCTCTCGTGATGATTGGAGACGTGAAAACGTTAATAAACTCGTTAAAGAATGCTACGATGCTATTCACGCTATCAGAGACGATTGCTCCTTTGGCATTTCTCCCTTTGCTATTTGGCGCAACAAGAGCGAATCCTGCCCTGAAGGCATGGATACCAATGGTCTTGAATGCTATTCCGCTCTTTATGCCGACTGTGTTGCATGGGTTGACGGTGGCTACATAGATTATATTTGTCCACAGATATATTGGAAGTTCGATACCGCGGTTGCGCGTTTCGGTGTTATTCTTGATTGGTATGACGAATTTATGGAGGGAAAAGGCGTTGGTCTTTATGCAGGTCACGGCCTTTACCGTTGCGAGTCTGACGGTTGGACTCCTGAAGAAATTCCCAATCAGCTTGACTATTGCAAGCAGAAGAAAAACTGCACCGGCAGCGTATACTTTGGTTATGATAAACTTAAGAATAACGCTCTGGGGCTTGTTGAGGAGATAGCAAAGCGCGCATAGCTTTTCTTATGCTTGGAGGTTATTGTGAAGCGTTTTTTGAAAGTCGTAAGCGTTGTTGTGGCATTGTCGTTGCTGTTTGCGTTTTTGTCGTCTTGTAAAAAAAATGATGGTCGGAATAAAAACGCCGCATTGGAAGCATATAACGCTCTAGAATCTGATATAGATAAGTTGTTTTATACCGCTACCACTCTTCATTCTTCCGCCGGTAGGGTTGCTTCGTTAAAAAGCGATCCTTTGGGTATGTTTACGGAAATGAACGTGGCGTTAATGAGCGACAAATGTGTTGATACTGCTTTTGAACTTGATTTTAATAAAGTTGTTGCTGATGGTGAAGATATTCTTGCCAAGATTGATACGGATTCTTTGGTTTTAAAGGGGAATAGAGTTACCGGCCAACTTTCAACAAATGTCGATTTTAGCGCTTCAGTTGCCGGTGTAAATCTTGAGGCAGGCATTATCTCTGATAGTAACGCAATTATTATAGACTGCCCTTCGGTTTTCCAAAAACCTTTCTATATTCCCAAGGAAGCGGTTCCGGAGGTTGGTTTAGAAGCTCTGAAACTTGTATCTAAAGGTGATATTAGTGCACTTTTTGGCTCCTTAGCATCGGTTGTTCTTTGTGCAAGGGAAAACCTTGTAAAAGGCGACTTAGAATATGTTTTTGGTCTGCTTAAAGAGTGTTTACCTTTGAACCGTATTACTTCTGAAACGGTGACTGTTACTGAACACAAGGGAGATTATATCACTTCGGATATCGATGCGGAATGCATAACCCTCTCTTTGGATTCAAAAGGCCTTGATAGATTTCTTACAAATGTAAACAATACCGTTCTTGTGGATGATACTTTTAAGACGATTGTCGTTTCACTAATGGATGCTGTTCTTGACGGTTATTCTGAAGTCGAAAAGGACGGTGCGGATTATTATGCTGTTTTTTGCAATGCATTTAAGGATTTTATTTTAAATTTTGACTCCGAAGCAGACGATTACGGTTTAACTGTAAAGCGCTATTTTTCCGAGGGCTATAACGTAAAGCTTGACGTAGAGTTGAAAATTGGCGACAAGCACTTGGTATCTGCGATTCTGTGGGATGTTTATCAGGACGCTTCCAGACAGTATGGCGTTAAGGTTTCGAATAACGGCAACCTGATCGTCGATGTGGTTGGGGGTGCAAATGCTGATAACGCCGATTTAAGTGTTAAATGTAACGTTTACGATGACGCTAAAGAGAATTGCAACCTCGTTGTGACTGCTAACAGAAAGGGACAAAGTCTTAAAGCTAACGGCAGTTTAAAGTTTCCGGATAATTGCATTGATTTTGAGTGGAATGACGATGGAAGCAAAGGCTCTGGGAAGGTGACTTCTGCTAACAAATCCTTTAGTGTGACGCTTAATGCAGAAGTTACTAAGTTTGAGGATTCTGGTAAATACACCGTTAACGGCGAGGTCGCTTGTTCTTTTGGTGGGAATTTTGACCTTTCCGGAAAGTTGAGTTTGGTTCTTGACACTCAAAGCGGTAAGGAAACTAAAAGCACGAAAGAGGAAGGCTGTTTTGTTGTAAACGGAATGTACGATGTGAAATACGTTGATAAAAACATTAAGCCCGGTGCCCTGATGCTTTTACAAGGTTTTGGCGACTTGTTTGGTGATACGCCTGAGATAGGTGATGATAGCACCGACGGAAGTATAGATTTGGAGGATGATTTTTCCACTGAAAGTTCGGAAGATATCTCCATTTCTATGGATTATCAATAAAATTTTAGCCCTGTGAGATTTGTTTCTCACAGGGCTTTTGCCTTAAAAAGCAACGTGTCAATTAAAGGTCATCAACATCTTGAACAGGACGGTTGTCCCCGTCTCTCGTTATTCCCGTATAACTACCGTTAGGGTCGCAATCACTTAGAAATATATCGTTGCCGATACTGTCGTAAAATACGTTGTAGGCATTGTTGCTTGTAACGGTATTTTTGTTTTCAAAAGGGCTTGTGAAACATTTAAGTTTCGGAGCGCTTCTTTTCTTTTTTTTCTTTTTATTCTCGTCTTGCATTTATACCTTTTCTCCTTGACTTTTTGCTTTTGTTTCGGCATAACTAGTATGTGCTTTGGTTCATAATATATTCAACAATTTTGTTGACAAAAATTTCTTGTATGATATACTGTTCACATAAGGTGGTGATTTGTTTGAAATATATCGGCGTTGATTTTGGAGATGCCCGTGTAGGCATCGCTTCTTCAGACCTTGGTGGTATTATTGCTTCTGCGGTTTGTATATTAAAGGTTAAGGGTATTGATGATGCAGTTGAGCAAACTGTCGCAAAGGTGTTAGAACTTGGCGGTCAGGTAATAGTAATCGGGTTGCCTAGGACTACCAAAGGGAAAGATGAATATAGAGTTGAACGAACGCAACGATTTGCAGAAATGGTAAAAGAAAAAACCGGTATGCCCGTTATGTTTTTCGATGAACGCTTCACTTCCATCGAGGCAGTTAGGTATTTATCGGAGGGCGGTGTATACGGCACTAAACGAAAAAAGGTTTTGGATGCCGTTGCCGCTCAGATAATACTACAATCTTATTTGGACAGCGCAAAGAGGGAGGGGAAGTAATGCGATATGTGTTCCCTATGAATAAAAGCGCAACAAACGGTATTTTACTTGTTGCGGTAACCATGTCTTATATATGTCTTCCCGTTATTGCTCTCATAGCATCACATGTTATTTGTACTTATATACCAAGTGTATCAAGTTATCACAGAGAGTATATATCCTCGGCAGCCTTTCTCTTTGTTGGGATATATTCCATAATCGGTATAATCGTAATGTATATAAACTACTTTCGCAGAAAATATTATAAATAACTATTGACAATTTGACGATTTTAATGTATCATAATTAGGCACTTTTAAGTGTTTGCGGATTTAGCGTTTTGCTCCGCCTCGGCAGTCCTCGCCGTGTAAAAATAGAGGATTATATTTTTGCGGGTATGGCGGAATTGGCAGACGCGCTAGATTCAGGTTCTAGTGGAGGCAACTCTGTACAGGTTCAAGTCCTGCTACCCGCACCAAACCATTCAAACCCGAACATTTTACCGATTGGTGAAATGTTCGGGTTTGTTGTTTATCTCAATGACACTGCGTAGTTAAAGAAAAGATGGGGGGGATGGCTTTTGAGCCTGTACCTTCATTGTTTATGTCGGCCCTTTAATTGAAAAGGCAAAAAGCAAAGTCATAGCAATTGCAAAATCATAAAGCTTTCTTGCCTTCATTTTTATCCCATGTATCCGTTGTAAGTTTATTAACCATTGATTGTAACCCCTTTATATCTTCAAAAATATATGCTATAATTACGTCAAAGCATCAAACCTTCCCCCTTTTTCTGCGACTTATAGGTGTAAGCTTACAAAAGGATGTACTCAAAAATGTTCAAAGACTTTATTACCCCACAACTCGAATACCTTATGGCGGTAGCTCTCTCCAAATGCGGCAACTTTGCCGATGCAGAGGACCTTGTGCAGGAAACCGTGCTTGCGGCACTTAAGCAAAAGGACACGGAGATAGAAAATCCACGCGCTTGGCTGACTACGATAATGACACGCAGATATTACGATATGCTTCGCCGTAAATATCAAATCCCCACCGTTATCATCGGTGCGGATTTTGATATTGCCTGCGAGGACGACACGGAAAACTTTATAATTAGCAAGGAAGAAGCAGAGGGCCTACGCCGCGAGGTGGCGTATCTTGCTAACTCTTATCGTACCGTAATAGTCCGCCACTATTTCAAAAACGAGAGTGTTAAGGAAATAGCGGCTTCTCTTGGTATTCCGATAGGTACGGTAAAAAGTCGTTTGGATTTTGGGCGAAAACAGATTAAGAAAGGTTTTGATACTATGGAAAAATACAAAGCAAACAGTTACGAGCCTCAAGGGCTGGCTTTGGGCATTTGCGGCGAGTGTGGCTTGGATGACCACCCATTCTGCTTGGTAGAGGGCGATATACTTGCCCAAAATCTGTTGATACTTGCCTACGAAAAGCCACTTACGGTAACGGAGCTTTCAAAGGCTATAGGCGTTGCAGCCGCCTACGTTGAGCCTATCATCGAGAAGCTGTTAGACGGTGATTTGATGAAGCGCACGGGCGACGGCAAGATATATACAAACTTTATAATGTACCACATAAGCGACTGGGTGAGGTATATCAGAGAACAGGAAGACTTTGCCGAGAAGCACGCAGATGCGTATATCACACCCTTAAAGGAAGCGATAAACGAGCTTAAAGCCACGGACTTCTACAGCCATCGTCTTGAACGTTTTATGATGATAAGGATAGCAGAGGATGCCCTGTGGCTGTCTAAGGGAGGCTTAAACTTTGACATGTTTCCCGACAGACCCCATGGCGGTAAATGGATAGCCTTTGGAATTATACGCCCCGACGGATATACAGTTCCCGAAGAAAGCAGAGGGAAAGAAGAATATATGTACAACGGCAGGAGAGTGCAAAGCCTTGCCAAGTACATGAACGCAGTTAATTTAGAACTGCAGAATTACGAAACGTCCTTAAGCTGCTTTACCACGGGAGCAAAATACAAGGATATGTGGTTTGGCTCGATAAGTGACGTTGAAATAGCTTTAACAAAGCTCATCTATCTGATAAAGCACGGTAAAAACATAGAAACCGTTGACCTTGACCCACGCATAATTAAAGCGATACCGCTATTAGAGGAACGAGGCTTTTTAGGTGTAGAAAATGGCAAACACGAGGTGTTAGTACCGTGCCTTAACCACGAGCAACACCAAAGGCTTTCCGCTATAATAAAGAAGGCAGCAGCAGAGTGCGCCGAAAGAATTAAAGAGCCTCTGGCGCAGTACTTGAAAAACCACAGAAAAGAAATCCCATCCCACCTCACGGGCGTACCCGAGGATAGGCTTTCTATGCCTTACGAGCCTAATGCTATGATGTTTGTTTACGAAGCGATCTCCTCGGGCGTTCACCCCCGCAACCTTGGCTGCCCCTCCCCAGAAACGATAGCGGTTTTCGATTGATAAAAGTACCTGTAAAACACCTAAAACTTGATACGCATAAAACAAAATTAACCGCCAAGGAGCACCTTAACTCCTTGGCGGCTTGCCGTTTAATTAAAATCGGTTCTGTACCATTTAGGCACGACGCACGACATATCGTCATACCAATCGAGTACGTCTGCCGCAAGTTTTCTCATTATCTCCACCTCGCCGTCTCCAAAGGGGATAGCCCAAGGCAGAGATGAAAGTATACCTGCGGTAACGTAGAGGGCTAAAAGGCTCCAAAAGTTTTGGGGTATCTTTCTGTCAAAGTACCCGTCAATTCTGCCCTTGGCAAACACAGGGCTTACTGCCACGTCCCAAGTTATAGGTTTAATGTCCTCCCAGGGGTCGCCAAAATCGTTTCTATCAAAGAAATCTATTATATAAAGCTTCTTATCCTTGCCTATCATCATATTCCCCACGTGATAGTCGCCGTGTTGGTAAGTTAAGGGACGGTTGGCTAAAAGATGTCTGTTGCTATCTACAAATTTGACAAGCAGATCTCCCTTTTCGTATTTAAGCGGACAGCTTCTGTATTTTTCAAGCTTGGTGTCAAGCTTTTTGTTATATCGTTCTTCCCAATCGGGTAAATCTTTGGGAGCGGGTATGGAATGAAGGATCCTTTGTATACGTCCTGCTTCTGCACCGTAGGCATAAAGCTCTGCATCGGTACAAAAAGGCAAAGCATCTCTGGCATCCTCGCCGTCTATCCAACTATATACGCTGTAAACTCCATCCTCACATACCCAAAAATCCACAGGCGAACACATAGGGATACCAAGGGAGGCTACCTCTTTTGCCATTGCGTACTCAGCCTTTTTGCGATCTGCCTTTTCGATAGGAGAGATGCGGAGCAAATACTTATTGCCATCCCTATCAACAGCGCAAAACTTTCTGTCTCCCGACCAGCCCTTATGTATTTCCGTTTTTCTGACAAAGTTGATCACGCTGTTCCCTCCTTTTTATGTATTCATTTAGTTGGCGCTTCGTGCGTATTACCGTGGTTTTATCTTTGTATTGGTTTTCTATGTCTTTGTAATGCTGTCTTCTCTTTTTTGTCCTTCCGCCAAAGAGGACAAAACATATAAAATCAAAATTAAGACTTTTAACGTAGCCCATTCTTTTGTATTCTTT
>JAFQKR010000076.1 GCA_017396825.1 Clostridia bacterium | reverse complement strand
GACGGTAAGGCGCCCAAGTTATGCCGTAGGGGCGATTCATGAATCGCCCGCCGCGTAACGGGCAAAGCCGGTCTGACCCCTTTCGTAACGGGTCATTCGTGAATGACCCCTACAATTAAACGGTTTACTCGGATTGCAGACGGCAAGGCGCCAGAACCCCGGTAAAACCGAGGGTTAAAGGCAACAAAACAAAAGCCCGTCCATCGGCTGAAAACGCCGAGGGCGGGCTTTGAGTTACACTGTGCTTTTAAAGCACCATTAAAATGATCACGCCGACCGTTATAAGGAGGGATAGGGCCAGGGCGGCTATCACACAGTAAAGCCTTACGTAATCGGTCCTTCTGCGGAAGATGAATATCAATGACACAACCGCTGCCGCAAGGGGCACAAGCACGAAGAACGTTACAAGCATTACCGTGGAAAGGGCGTCTGCCAGATCGCCGTCAGAGAAGAAGGAAAGGTCGTATTCCTCATCCATATACTCATCCATAGCGGCATTCAGCTTTTCAAGAAGCTCAGGGTCGATTATCTTATAGCCCGTTACGGGCACTTCATCGGTAACGCTTATGGAGTAGGGCTGTTCCTCGGGGTCAATAAACCAAAACTCGTCGTCCATGTAAAGCAGATATCCCTGAAAGCATTGCAGGTCGATTTCGGATGCCTCGGTATACACCGAGAAATTGTAATGCCATCTGCTGTATAGGTTTTTTATATCCACCTTTTCACCGAAAAGGTCGGCACGGTCAAAGGTGACCTCTATCTCATCCTCCCAGTATCCGATCTCCACCTTACACTCTACGCCGATGCCTGCGTCTACCTTGTTGAAGGTGTCTATATAATCGCTGCGGAGGTAATAGGAGGTGAGACTGGAGCCGTCCTCGTAATAGTATTCTATCTCGTAGGACAGGGCATAGTTGTATTTCCTAACGTCGTATCTTACTATACCGTCGCCGCCGTCACCTTCAAAGGTCAGGGTGTAGTCCGTGGTCTGCCTATGATAATACTCGGTAACACTGCCGTTGTAACGGTGGTATTCGTACTTATCTATCTTGATGGTCTTCAGGTCCTCGGATACGGTTATGGTAGTTCCGTAGGCAAAGGCGGTAAGGGGGGATAGGACAAGAGCCAAAAGGACTGCCGCTAAAAGAAAGGGTATAAATCTTTTCATTGCCACTGCCTCCTTTACGCCAGATTAAGCTTTTTGTCCAGCATATATCTTTGCAAAACGTACATGAACCCGCAAAGAAGTGCTATGAACAGAAAAGCCGCCAAAAAGACAAGAGCAAAAACCGCTTTTATTTCGTCGCCGGAGAGACCGTCCATACGGCTGAAAAGGCTTTGGGTGCCGAAGATGAGGAACATTTGCCTTCCGAAATTAAGCACGCTGTTTGCCCCGTAGTACAGGCCTATTGCCGTTATTACCCTTGCTTTTCTGGTTATAACAGAGGCGAGGGTAATGCAAACGTAGGCAAACAGAACGGAAAAGGCTGAATATACCACAAGAATCATAAGAAGCTCCACCGCGTACAATATGGAGATTGCGCCTACCTCGTTGGCAATGAGTTTCCACAGCTCCTCAAGGAATCCGGTGAATTCATCGCCAAACCCAGCGGCAAGCATAATAAACACCTCTGCGCCTATAACGAAGGCGGTTGCAAGTATAGCGCTGACCCCCGATATCAGTTTGGACGCTAACAAGGTAGAGGTCTTAACGGGAAGGGTGAAGGTAAGGTAGCCTTCGTCCGAGAAAAAGTTTTTGTAGTATCTTATAAAGACGATTATCATCGAAAGTATGGCAAAGGCAACCAAGCAGAACACCGACAAAACCAGCATAAGCCCTGCGCCAACGTCAACCACGTCCGGCAGATCGGCTTTGCTGTTCAGTACGTAGATACAGCCGCCGCCAACCAAAGACACCAAAAGACTTATAAAGGCGCCTATCCACCAATACCTGAACAGAAACGCAAAGTCGTATCTTAAAAGTTTCTTTAACATCTGAACACCTCCTTAAACAAGGCGTCAAGAGACTTGCCGCTTTGGTTGCGGGTGTCCTCGGCGTTGCCTGCCATAAGCACCTGACCGCCGAAGCCGAGGAAGATATAATCGTCCAGCACCTGCTCAACGTCGGTTATAAGGTGGGTGGTTATTATTATGGAGGCTTCGGGATTGTAATTGCTTACGATGGTGCCTAGTATATACTCCCTTGCCGCAGGGTCAACACCTGCAATAGGCTCGTCAAGGAGATAAAGCCTTGCATTGCGGGACATTACCAGAACAAGCTGCACCTTTTCCTTGGTGCCCTTGGAAAGAGTCTTAAGCTTGGACTCGGGGTTTATTTGCAGGTCTGCAAGAAGCTTGTAAGCTCTTTGCTTATCAAAATCCCCATAGAAATCCGTAAAATAGTGAATAATCTCCTTTACCCTCATGCCGCCGCCGAAATAGGGGCGCTCGGGCAGGTAGGATATAAGCGCTTTGCTTTTTTCGCCAACGGGGTTGCCGCAAACAGACATCTCGCCGCTGTCAGGCTGTAAAAGCCCCGCTACAAGTTTTATAAACGTGCTTTTTCCGCAGCCGTTAGGGCCCAAAAGACCTATTATCCTGCCTGCGGGGATACTCAAACTAAGTCCGTTAAGAACCGGCACGTACTTTTTATAGCACTTAACTATGCCGTTACATTCAAGTACGTTCATAGACTTTCCTCCTTCATAAGTTTTATGACTTGCTCGGGGTCAACGGAAAGCTCCCTCATTTCCCGAACAAAGTTTTTTACTATCTGCTGTGCCATTTTTTCACGGCATGCCTCTATCGCCGTCTTATCCTCGGTAACAAACCGCCCCGTGGTACCCTTGGGAACAATGATCCCCTCATCCTCCAGCTCCAAAAAGGCACGCTGAACCGTGTTGGGGTTGACCGCCGCCTCCAGCGCAAGTTGGCGCACCGTCATAAGCTGCTCGCCCGCGGGATACTCACCGGACAGAACAAGTTTTTTTATTCTGTCGGCTATCTGTATATACACGGGTCTGTCTGCCGAAAAGTTCCACGCCATATCATCAACTCCTTGTGTCGTTGTACTAACACAATGATACAATACCTTTTTTGTTTTGTCAATAGAAAAAAGAAGATTTTCGCATTTTGCAAAAATCTTCTTTTCCTTTTGTCTGCTTTTAAATTATCAGCATCGCGTCTCCGAAGGAGAAGAAGCGATATCTTTCCTCTACGGCAGCCTTATAAAGGCGCATTGTGTTTTCGTAGCCTGCAAAGGCGGAAACCAACATTATAAGGGTGCTTTCGGGCAGGTGAAAGTTAGTTATAAGCCCGTCTATCAATTTGAATTTTTTGCCGGGGTAGAGGAATATATCCGTTTCACCGTCGTAGGGACGCAGTATTCCGTCCTCACCCGTAGCGCTTTCAAGTGTACGGCAAGAGGTGGTACCAACGGCAATTACCCTGCCGCCTGCCGCCTTTACAGCGTTTATACGGCTTGCCGCCTCCTCGGTGACCCGTATGTACTCGCTGTGCATCTTGTGGTTGCGTAGGTCCTTTTCCTTTACGGGGCGGAATGTGCCAAGCCCAACGTGGAGAAGCACCCTTTCCACCTTAACCCCCTTGTCCTGAAGGGCTTTAAGCAGTTCGGGAGTGAAGTGAAGACCTGCGGTTGGCGCGGCGGCGCTGCCCTTTTCACGGGCGTAGACCGTTTGGTATCTGTCCTTGTCCTCTAATTTTTTTGTTATATACGGAGGCAGAGGCATAACGCCTATCTGCTCCACCGTTTCAAGAAAAGGCGCGTCGCACTTAAAGTCTATAAGCCTTGTGCCCTCCTCCGCCACGTCAACGACGGTACCGATAAGAAGCCCGTCGCCAAAGGTAAGGACTGTGCCGGGCTTTGTTTTTTTACCGGGGCGTGTAAGACATTTCCAAACCACACCATCCCCTTCCACCTGGTTAAGAAGTACGACCTCGATATCGCCTGCGTTGCGGTTGCTTTTTGCCCAAAGGCGGGCGGGGATAACTCTTGTATCGTTTATAACAAGGCAGTCACCCTCCTTCAGATAGCCCCCTATACTGCTGAAAACGCTGTGGGTCATTCTGTCGGCATCGCGCTCGTAGACCATAAGACGGGACGAGCTTCTGTCGGCAAGGGGGCTTTGAGCGATAAGCTCCTCGGGCAAATCGTAGTAATAGCTTGACAAATTCATTAAATTCATTTTTATTCCACCGTTGACAAATAATCTTTGTTATGCTAACATAAGTTAATAATCTTAATACTATGTATTGTATACATTATATACTATTGATTTCCATTTTTCAAGAAGGAGATTTTGATATGGCACACTCCCCTATTTTTAAAGGTGTAGCAACCGCCCTTATAACGCCCCTTACCCCCGATGGTATTGATTACGAGCTGTTTGGGAAATTGGTTGAGTTTCAGATAAACGACGGTATCGACGCCCTCGTTGTTTGCGGTACCACCGGCGAAGCATCTACCCTCACTGACGAGGAGCATAGAGATGCTATTGCCTTTGTTGTAAAGCAGACCGCGGGCAGGGTTCCCGTTATAGCAGGCACGGGCAGTAATGACACGGCTTACGCTATCGAGCTTTCCCGTCACGCTAAGGAAGCGGGCGCAGACGCCCTTCTTCTCGTTACCCCTTACTACAATAAGGCTACCCAGAAGGGTCTTATCCGTATGTATACCGAGATCACCGACGCGGTTGATCTTCCTGCAATTCTTTACAACGTTCCCTCCCGCACGGGCTGTAACATTCTTCCCAAGACCTATCGTGAGTTGGCGGAGAACCCCAGGATAGTTGCGGCTAAGGAAGCAGGCGGCAATATTTCCGCAGTAGCGGAAACTATCCACCTTTGCGGTGACAAGCTTGATATTTACAGCGGTAACGACGACCAGATAGTTCCCATCATGTCCCTCGGCGGCATCGGTGCTATCAGCGTGCTTTCCAACCTTATCCCCGGCCTTACCTCCAAGATGGCTCATCTCTACCTTGAGGGCAAGGTTCGCGAAAGCGCGGAAATGCAGCTTCGTTACGTTCCTCTCATAAACGCTTTGTTCAGCGAGGTTAACCCCATACCCGTTAAGGCGGCTATGGAAAAAATGGGCTATTGCGGCAGTTATATCCGCAGCCCTCTTACCAATATGGAGCCTGAGAACGCTGAGCGTCTTTTTGCGCTTATGAAGGCTGAGGGTATTATATAAGACTTATCTATTTAAACGGTGGGTTTCTGATGAAGCCCACCGTGCAGTGTATTATGACAATTTATTTTTAAGGATGTGTTTTTTATGAAAGTTATTATAAACGGTGTTTTCGGCAGAATGGGTAAGGCGGTTGCCGCTTGTCTTAAGGACACGGGAGCCGGCACCGTGGTTTACGGCGCAGACATTACTGCAGGCACTGCCGATTTTCCCGTTGGCGCTTCTCTTGCCGAGTTCAGCGGTGACGCCGACGTGGTTATAGACTTCTCTCACCACAGCCAAACCGCGGCGGTTTGCTCTTTCGCAGTGGAAAGAGGTATTCCCACGGTTATAGCCACCACGGGTCAGACCGAGGAGGAAAAGGCGATGATTGCAGAAAGCGCAAGGAAGGCGCCCCTTTTCCTTTCCGCAAATATGTCCGTTGGTGTGGCGCTTCTTTGTAAGCTTTGCGCCGAGGCGGCAACAGTGCTTGACGGCGCTGATATTGAAATATTGGAAAAGCACCACAACAAAAAGCTTGACGCGCCCAGCGGCACCGCTCTTATGATTGCAGACAGCATCAAGGCGGTAAGAGAAGACAGCCGTTACGTTTACGACCGTCAGTCCGTGCGTGGGGCAAGAAGCAAGGAAGAGATAGGCATACAGTCCGTAAGGGCAGGTAATATAGTTGGCGAGCACGAGGTGCTTTTCGCCTTGGGTAACGAGCACATCACCATCTCCCACAGCGCCCTTTCCAGGGAACTGTTTGCCGACGGCGCGGTAAGAGCAGCGGCTTTCCTTAAAGGGAAAAGTGCAGGCCTTTACGGCATGAAGGAACTTTTGGCAGAAATACTTTAAGTTTAAGGAGTGGCTGTTTTGAATAAAAAACATTTAAGTTTTCTTTTGGTGTTCGGTATAGCGGCAGTATGCGTGCTGATGATATTTGTAAAGGGGCTTAGTCCCGACACTGCATTGTGTCTTTTATACAACTGCTTCTCCGCTTTTTTCGCCCTTGTCTGGGGCGGGGCTTTCTCCTTAAAGGGCTTCGGTGCCAAGGACGTATCGGGGATACTTCTCGGCTTTATTATAGCCGTTTCCATGCTGGAAACACTTGTTCATACTGCAAACTGATAAAAAGGACTGATAAAAATGGCAAGACGCAGCGGCGTTCTTATGAATATATCATCTCTTCCCTCCCCCTACGGCATAGGCGTTATGGGCAGGGAGGCAAGGGCGTGGTGTGACCGTATAGCCGATATGGGATTTGGGCTTTGGCAAATACTGCCTACGGTTCCCATCGGCGAGGGCAACAGCCCCTACGCAAGCCCCTCTGCCTTTGCCGGCAACACACTGTATATCGACCCTGAGCAGCTTCTTGGAGAGGGTCTTATCACCGAGAGGGAACACAGGAGCGCTATTTACTCCGGCAGTCCCTACACCGTGGACTACGATTTTGTAAAAAAGCAAAACGCCATTCTTTTAAGGGCGGCATACGGCAGAGCCGACGATGCACTTTTGGAAAAGGCGCGCGCCTTTGGCGAAAAGCATCCTCATATAAAAAACTACGCCCTTTACATGGCGATAAAGGAAAAGGAGGGCGGCGCACCCTTTTGGAAATGGAAAAAGGGGCTGGACTACGAAACGGTAATAAATAACGGCAAAGAATACGCCGGTGAAACGCTGTATCACCTGTTTTGCCAGTATTTGTTCTTTACCCAGTGGGCATCTCTTAAGAAATACGCCAACGAAAAAGGTATAAAGATTTTCGGCGATATGCCCATCTACGTAAGCCTTGATTCCGCCGACCTTTGGAGCAGCCCTTCCCTATTCAAGGTAAGCGGCAAGAGAGCAAGACCCAAGGAGGTGGCAGGAGTTCCCCCCGACTACTTCTCCGAGGACGGTCAGCTTTGGGGCAACCCTCTTTACGACTGGGCGGCTATGAAAAAGGACGGCTTTAGCTGGTGGAAGGAGCGCATTGACCACAGCTTCCGTCTGTACGACGTTCTGCGAATAGACCATTTCCGCGCCTTTGCCTCCTACTGGGCGGTGCCCGTAGGTGCAAAAAGCGCCAAGGAGGGTAAGTGGAAAAAGGGCCCTGCTATGGAGCTTTTCGGTGCCATAGGCAAGGTTAAAGGCGAGATAATTGCCGAGGACCTTGGGGAGTTCGGCGAGGACGTGGTTAAGCTCCTTTCCGACACGGGCTTTCCCGGTATGCGCGTAATACAGTTCGGCTTTGACGGCGGTGACTCCACTCACCTGCCCCACAACTACGAAAGAAACTCTGTTGCCTACGTGGGCACCCACGACAACAACACCCTTCTTGGGTGGCTGTGGGAGATGAGCCCGGAGGAAAGAGAGAGGGCGCTTCTTTACTGCGGCGCCGACAAAGAGGACTGGAAGAGGGGCGGCAAGGATGCCCCTGCCTGCAGGCGCATAATAGAAACGGTTTGGCGTTCTGCCTCTGACACAGCAATAATATCCTATCAGGATATGTGCGGCTACGGCTCGGATACACGTATGAACATCCCCGGCGTTGCCAAGGACAACTGGCGTTACCGTACTACGGTTTCCGCCATGAACGATATGGACGGCGGCTATTTTCGCCGTATAAATAAACTATTTAAAAGATAAAGGTGGTTATTATGGTACTTTGCGGTATTGATATGATAGGCAGTTATGACGCTATATTCAAGAACGCCCGTCTCGGCGTTGTTACGGCACCCACGGGTGTTGACAGATTTATGCGTCCTACCTACGAGATTTTGGCGGAGAAATACACGGTTACCGCCCTTTTCGCTCCCGAACACGGTATAAGAGGCGACGCGCAGGCGGGCGACCACATTTCTACCTACGTGGATGACGAAACAGGTCTTACGGTTTACAGTCTTTTCGGCGAGAACAAGCGTCCCAGCGAGGAAATGCTGAAGGACGTTGACGTGCTTGTATTTGATATGCAGGACGTAGGGGCAAGATATTATACTTATCTTTACGCTATGTGCTACTGCATGGAATCCTGCGCTAAGTACGGCAAGGAGATGGTGGTTCTTGACCGTCCCAACCCCATAAACGGCATTGACGTTGAGGGTGTTACCCTTGACGAGCGTTTTCCCAGCGGCGTTGGTGAGTACGCAGTGCCCGTTCGTTACGGCCTTACCATCGGCGAGTTTGGCATTTACATAAACCAAAGCAGAAACATAGGTTGTAAGCTTACCGTCATCCCCTGCGAGGGTTGGACGAGGGACATGACCTTTGAAAAGACGGGGCTTCCTTGGATACTCCCCTCCCCTAACGTTCCTACTCCCGTAAACAGCTGTCTGCACTACCTTGCTACCTGCTACTACGAGGGCACCAATATCTCCGAGGGCAGAGGTACCACCCTTCCCTTTGAGTTTGTGGGCGCGCCCTTTATAAACGGCAAGGAACTGGAGGAGAGAATGGCGGCGCACAAGCTGCCCGGCGTTCATTTCCGCCGTTGCTACTTTACCCCCACCTTCTCCAAGCACAAGGGCGAGCGCTGTCAGGGCGTTCAGCTTCACATCACCGACCGCAGTCTTTACAAGCCCTTTGAGGCAGGTATGTATCTGTTCAAGGAGGTTCGCGACCTGGCAGGTGACGAGTTTAAGCTTCTTTACGAAGGCAAGCACCTTGTTCACCTTTACGGCAACGAGGACATACTAAGCCCCGACTTTGACCCCAAAAAGGCTTGCATGGAGGCAGAGGTTACCGCGGCAGAGTTTGCGGCGATGAAGAAGGCATACCACATTTATCTGTAAGTAATAAAAGAAAAAAGCCCGTCATATTAATTTCCGAAAGGAGATTTAATATGATGGGCTTTGTTTTTACGTTTCTTAAAAGGTTTTTGTTTCTGTTCCTTAGGGCAGGAAGCGCAGGCGGCTCCTTTCCCCCGCCGCTTTCCGCCGCCGAGGAAAGAGAAGCCTTTGCAAAATGCCGCGAGGGGGACAAGGCGGCTCGCGATAAGCTGATAATGCACAACCTCCGCCTTGTGGCTCATATAGTGAAAAAGTACTACACAGCGTACAAGGATCAGGACGACCTTATCTCCATAGGAACTATTGGGCTTATCAAGGCGATAGACAGCTTTAACCCCGAAAACGGCGCCCGTTTTGCAACCTACGCAGGCAAATGCCTGCAAAACGAGATACTAATGCACTTTCGCAGTCAGAAAAAGCTCTCTCTTGAGACCTCCATAAACGACAGCGTGGACGTGGATAAGGACGGTAACCCTCTTACCTATATGGATATCATCCCCTGCGAGGACAATATTGTGGAGGAGATAGACAAAAGCATTAAGCTGTCTCTTGTTAAAAAGGCGCTGGAGGGCGCCCTTACACCTAAGGAAAGGCAGATAGTGATAATGCGCTACGGGCTTGGGGAGGATGGCAAAATATACGCCCAAAGGGAGGTTGCCGCTGTTCTCGGCATAAGCCGAAGCTACGTTTCACGCCTTGAAAAAGCCGCGCTGGACAAGATAAACCGCTTTATGCAAAAAGGCGTGTAGCCTATTATGCTTTGATCGTTTACTCCACCGCCCAAAGCACAGCAAGCAACTCCTGCTAATTTTAATACAAAATGCACCCCCTTTTGATGCAAGGGGGTGCAGTGTTAAATGTTGTTATGGAAATAGTATAACGTCTGTGTGTCAATATCAAAATAATAAACAGTATAACTATCAAACTTTCCGTATGTTCCTTGACCAATCGGTTCCCCGTATTTTGTTTCTATATAGAAGAAATCTCCCGCGGCCACAATGGTTTTATCAAAGTCGTAATTAGCTTTAAGTTCTTCACCGATCGTGTTGACCCATCTTTCAAAGTTATTGATGTGTGATATAATTTCCTTAACATCATCAGCAATTACTTCTGTGAAATATTTAGCCTCTTCAAGATCTTGAGCCGTAACGGATTCATAAGTATACTTTGCATAATCAGTATAGTCTTGAAAACCACCGGATGTGTAAAACACCTTGGTTTTGTAATCGGGTAGTGCAGAAAGTACCGGATCTTGAAAAAAACAGCCACCAAAACTAAGAATTAGGATTAGTGTTAACACCGGCAATCCAAACCTTTTCATATTCTTACCTCCCATCATTCAACAGAAAGAATTTTAAGTTTTGATTCTGCCATAGCATCAACTCTTTGTACTGTTGTACCAATACAACAACACAACAGCTTTTTTATTTTGTCAATAGAAAAAAGAAGATTTCCGTTTTTGCGAAAATTGTCGTTTCTTTTTGGCGGAGAAGGAGCTCTGCCACTCATATGCACAACGTTTTATTCCGAACGAAACAAAAGTTGTTTTAATTTTTTGCTGTAAATAAACGGTAATATAAATCCATAGACAACTATTGGCAACAGCACGCCCGCCGCGTTCCATTTTGACCATACAAGCAAATTGTAGATTGCGTGAAAGGTAATGGCAACGGTTAACAAACCGAACGTTCCTGCAAAGAACAGCCTTTTTTCTTCTCGTACATATAAAATACCGCAACCTACCAAATAGGTACATAAACCGTGAACAAGACTGCAAGAAACACCGCGTATCAACGCCCACAGCAGATTAATTTGCTGAAAAGAATTGATTAAATAATAGGTGTTTTCCAAAATTGCAAATCCGATTCCCAATGACATAGCAAGGGGTAACACGATTTTTTTATCATCACTGAACAGAAACGCATACGCCAGAACAGGCAACGCCTTCATACATTCTTCGGTTACGGGAGCAATTCTCAGCGAAACGTCATAAACAGGCAGTTGAAACAACAGGCTCAACACGCCGTTGATTTCGGACGCGCTCACCGCCATAAAAGCACCGATAAGCATAAACAAAATCAACGAACGAGATTGCCCCTTTATAATCGGAAGCATCAACGCCAGAGGAACTGCAAAGCAAATGAAAATTATATAGACCATCGTTTGCACCCCCAATAAGCGGTTATCACCGTCGCCGCCGATAACGAAG
>JAFQKR010000075.1 GCA_017396825.1 Clostridia bacterium | reverse complement strand
TTATCGTCCTTTTCTGCCGAGTTTTCCGTGGTCTCCACCTCGCTTTCTTCGGTTTTAGTATCGTCTATCAGTACGCCTATGCCGTTTATATTACCGTTTTTTATGAAGTGTGGCATTGCGACAAGGATTGCCATAATCAGTATTGCCGCCAACGCGGTTTTTACCGCCTTGCTCCACGGTCTGCGGACGTTTGCCTCGTTTACGGGGGCTTTATGTTTGCTGATTGCTACGGGTGCGCTTTCCGTACTTGCCGCGTAATAAGCAATCAGCCGTTTTTCTATATTCTTCATTAATATCCTCTCCTTATTTAAAGTACGCCTGCAGTTTTTTTAGCGCCCTTTTGTAGCGGGCAGAGCAGGCGGCGTTGCTTATGCCCAGCGTATCACCTATTTCCTTATGGCTAAGGCCTGCATATAACTTACAGTACACTATGTATCTGTCGTCGGGGCTTAGGGTTGCAAGAGCCTCCTCTATTATCAGGCCAGAGTCCATATCGGGCTTTACGGCGGGCATTGCCGTCTCCTCAAGGGGAGCGGTCTTGCTGTTATCGTAAAGGCTTATTTTGTTTATGGAAAGGTTACGGGTTATTGCCAGTATCCACGCCCTTGGGTTGCTTCCTTGCCTATAAGTGCCGGCTTTTTCGGCAACGGCAACCATCACGTCCTGCAGAACGTCGGCGGCGTCGTGGCTGTTACGGCATATCTGGTACGCGGTGGCGTATATAAGTTTACCGCAGGCGTCGTATATTACTGATAAGGCTTCTTTTTCGCCTTCCGAAATTTTAAGTATGGCCTTGTCCAAACTTCTATTGTCTGCCGCGTATTTCCTTTTGCCGAACATATTGCTTTCCTCCTTTCCGTTTTTTCCCTTACGTCTATAATAACAGTTGATAAGGGTGGTTTTCAACAAGTAAAAAGGCTGTCGGTAAAGTTTTTACCGACAGCGTGTAGTATCTATTTAGTTATAATGGTAACCACGTTATCCTTTATCCTTGCAAAGCCTTCGGCCTTTAGGGTAAATACGGCATCCTTGCCGTCTTTAAGGTAGTGCACGTCACCCGCCTTAAGCAGTATAAGGGCGGCGGCGTGTCCATGCCGTATGCCAACACTGCCGTCGGCGGCAGGCAGGCGCAGGCTTTCCGTTTCCGCATCAAGGGGCTTGCCCGTGGGGGTTATTACCGTAAGTCGCAGTGTTTTGCTGTTCATCGCGGCTACTCCTTGCTCTTTGCGTACACGTCCTCGATAGTGCCGCACATCATAAAGCAGTGCTCGGGAATGTCGTCCGTGTCGCCGCCAAGTATGGCGTCAAAGCCTTTTATTGTGTCGGCGGTACGCACAAAAGCACCCTTCATGCCCGTGAAGCTTTCCGCTACGTGGAAGGGCTGGCTCATAAAACGTTGAACCCTTCTTGCCCTGCGTACAGTCAAGCGGTCCTCGGGTGAAAGCTCCTCTATGCCGAGGATAGCGATAATATCCTGAAGCTCGTTATATCTTTGCAGTATTCTCTGTATCTCCTTGGCGGTGTTGTAATGCCCCTCGCCCACTATTTCGGGAGTAAGCATACGTGAACTGGACTCCAAGGGGGCAACAGCGGGGTAGATACCAAGCTCCACAATGTTTCTGGAAAGCACCGTGGTTGCATCCAAATGGCTGAAGGTGGCCGCAGGAGCAGGGTCCGTAAGGTCGTCGGCGGGAACGTATACAGCCTGAACAGAGGTGATAGAGCCGTTTCGGGTGGAAACTATACGCTCCTGAAGTTTGCCCATCTCGCTTGCCAGCGTAGGCTGATATCCAACCGCCGAGGGCAGTCTGCCGAGAAGCGCGGAAACCTCCGAGCCTGCTTGGGTAAATCTGAAAATGTTATCTATAAACAAAAGCACGTCTTGATGAGAGTGCTCGCGGAAGTACTCCGCAATAGTAAGCCCCGCCAAGGGTACGCGAAGTCTTGCCCCGGAGGGCTCGTTCATCTGACCGAAAACAAGGGCGGTCTTTTTAAGCACGCCGCTTTGCTTCATCTCGTTCCAAAGGTCGTTACCCTCTCTGGAACGCTCGCCAACCCCCGAAAAAACGGAGTATCCGTTGTGCTCCTCCGCTATGTTGCGGATAAGCTCCATTATAAGCACGGTCTTACCAACACCTGCGCCACCGAAAAGACCTATCTTACCGCCTCTTGCGTAAGGGGTCATCATGTCTATAACCTTTATCCCCGTTTCAAGGATGCTGCCGTGGGGGATTATCTCGGTGAAATGGGGTGCCTTACAGTGGATGGGGGAAAGAGTATCCGTTTTTATAGGGCCGCCGCCGTCGATGGGGTCGCCCGTTACGTTAAGCATTCTGCCAAGGGTTCCTTCCCCAACGGGCACGGAAATAGGCTTACCCGTGCTTATCGCCTCTACCCCTCGGGAGAGACCCTCGGTGCTGTGCATGGCGATACAACGCACAGTCCTTGCATCAAGGTGCTGCAGCGTTTCAAGTATTACCCGATCGTTGCCTATATGGACCTCAAGGGCGGTGAAAATGTCGGGCAGTGTTTGTCCTACGGGGAAAAGAACATCCACCACTGCGCCTTTTATAGTCGTTACCAAGCCTTTTGCTTTAGGCTCCATAGTTTTGCTCCTTTCCGTTAAAATTCTTCGTGTATCATTCCTGATGCGCTTTCTATAACGCTTGCCGTAAGGGCGTTTTGGCGCTCTCGGTTCAACTTAAGTTCGGTCTTTGCCGCTTCCTCCTTGGCGTTATCAGCCGCAGAGCGCATGGTCATAAGTGTTGCCGCCTGTGCACCTGTTGCAGATTGAAGCATTACCCCGTAAAGCCTTGAGGTAAGACACAGCTTCTCAAGGGGCTCTGCGATAGCACTCTTGTCAGGCAGATAAAGGATATCACTGTCCTCTCTGCACATATTTTCCGGAAACAAGCTTTCCGCAGTGATGGGGTAGGTAAGTGCGTTTACAAAACGGCGGTATACCAAAACCACGTCGCCGTATTGTGAAATGCGGTCCTTAATCTTCTCAAAAAGCCTTTCGGCATCCGCCGGCGTGGGTACATCTTCCGCTTCAAAATGCTCTGCAGCTATACCCTTTGCCGCCAAAAGCTCCTCTCCTTTTTTACCGCAAACGATAAAGGTACTGTCTTTTTCGGCGTTCTCCTCAATATAAGCCACGGTTTCGCTGTTGTATCCGCCGCAAAGCCCCTTGTTGCCCGTAAACAGCAGGTACAGCGTCCCCTTACCCTTGGGGCGAAGCTTGCTTGCACCAAAGCCCTTCATCATATCAGCGCAAGCGTCGGAATATTCGGCGTAAGCGCTGTTAAGGGCTGAAAGAGTGGAAAACTTTGCCGTGGCAACGGTTTTCATTGCGCTTGCCAGCTTTTCTGTGGCACGTATACCCAAGAGATGCTTTTTAAGCTTACGGCTATCCGACATAGCCCGCCTCCTTTACGAAAGCGGCAAGGGCGCCTTTAAGGGTATCCTTGAATTCCTCGTCCATCCTTTTGCCCGCGGAAAGACGTTTTAATATATCGGTGCCCTTAAAATGGGCAAAAAGTGCCTTTTCAAATTCCCACACCCCGGAGGCTGGGATATCGTCGGCAAAGCCCTCTGATACCGCAAAGATTATAAGCGCTATCTCTCCATCGGTAAGAGGGGCGTATCTTTTTTGCATAAGAGCCGCCATCATTCGCTCGCCTGCAGAAAGCACTCTTCTGGTGTCATCGTCCACGTCTGAGCCGAACTGAGCAAAGGTCTGAAGCTCGCGGTATTGAGCAAGGCTCATTCTAAGGCTTGCGGCAACCTGCTTAAGCAGAGGCGTTTGAGCCGCACCACCCACGCGGGATACGGAAAGACCAACGTTTATGGCAGGACGCTGACCTTCGTTGTAAAGGTCGGTGTCAAGGAATATCTGACCGTCGGTAATGGATATAGCGTTGGTGGGAATATATGCCGAAATATCACCTGACAGGGTTTCTATTATAGGCAGTGCAGTCATACTGCCGCCACCCATCTCGTCAGAAAGCTTTGCGCTTCTCTCAAGCAAACGGGAGTGCAGGTAGAATACGTCACCGGGATAAGCCTCACGGCCGGAGGGGCGGTGAAGCAACAGGGATAGTTCTCTGTATGCAACGGCGTGCTTAGAAAGGTCATCGTAAACGATAAGCACGTCTCTGCCTTCGTACATAAAATGCTCGCCCATGGCAGTGCCCGCAAAGGGAGCGAGATATTGCTCGGTGGCAGAGCTGGAAGCGTTAGCGCACACTATGGTCGTGTATTCCATAGCGCCCTTTTCCTTAAGCTTTTCGTATATTTCGGCAACGGTAGTGTCTTTTTGCCCTATGGCAACGTAGATGCACACCGTGTTTTTACCCTTTTGATTTATTATGGCGTCCAAGGCGATGGAGGTCTTACCCGTTTGTCTGTCGCCGATAATAAGCTCTCTCTGTCCCTTGCCGATAGGCACAAGGGCATCGATAGCCTTAATCCCCGTGTGCAACGGAGAGGAAACGGATTTACGCATGGTAATAGAAGGTGCGGCAAACTCCACGGGGCGGGTCTCGGTAGCCCAAAGATTGCCGAGCCCGTCGATAGGTGTGCCCAAGGAGTCAACCACTCTGCCAAGAAGCTCGTTACCCACGGGTACGCTTGCCATATTGCCCACGCGGCGTACCTTGGTGCCGCTTTCTATGTTTTCATAGTCTTCAAATATAATACAGCCGATTCGATTGGGCTCGATATCCTGAATCATACCCATGGCGCCGTTTTCAAACTCAACAAGCTCACCGAACATAATGTCTGCAAGACCGTCAAGCCAGCAAATTCCGTCGGAAATGCTGATAACACGTCCAAGCTGGTAGGTGTCTATATTAAAATCCACCGCCAAAACATCGGAAATCAGGGTGTTGCCCGCAGAGCTTACGTCGTGGCTGGGATCAGGGCGCTTGTGTATTACGTTGTTGACAAGGCCAAGAAGCGCGTTGGAAACAGTACCGTCGTAAACGGTGTCACCTATCCTCAGCTTCAAGCCCCCTATGCAGTCAGGGTCCGTAAGCACCCAAAAGGACGGCTCGCCTCCGACGGTATCAAGAAGTTTCTTCGCCGCCGTTTCTATCTCCTTGACCAAATCCTCCTCCAAGGGGAAAGCGGAGGTAAGGGTAACGTAAAGCACGTCATGGTGGGTCAGATACGTAATATCGCCGGGAGTAAGCTTTATAAGCGAAAGTATACGGTGGGCGATATTCCTTTCGTGCCTTCTGAAAAGGGCGGCGTTTTCCTCCTTTGCCATAAGCGCACAGGTGTCAAGGCGCAACTTTTCAAGGGCCGCCTTATTGGTGCGGTCAAGCATATCACGGCGCAGGGTGGAAAGACGCACTTCCATCTCGTCCATGCGGCGGTTGTGCTCAGCAGAAGCCTCGGCATACAAGGCCGCAATGCGTCCGTCTGAAGGTCCTTCCACAGTCGCCTCCGTGTCCGTAAGGGGCTCTGGCTCCTTCATGGCGAGGGCAGCCTCCGCCTCGTCAAGGTCTTTGTTTATCTGTTCTCTGCGTGTGCGGAAAATGCGTACGATAAGTTTCCTGAACACAACAAAAACTATCGCCGCAAGAATAATGAAGTTTATAAGGGCGTAAATAAATCTTTCAGGCATATTAAAGCCCCTTTTCCATAAGCTTTTTTGCAACTGCTTCGGACAAAGCAGGCAAAGCCCCCGTTAAGGAGGCTGTAATTTCGTTTTCTTCCTTTAGAAGCTCGTCGCGTTTTGCAGAAAACAGCATCTTGCTTTCTGCCTCGGCAGAAAGCCTTTGCTCCTCGCAGTTCCTTGCGGCGTCTTCATATTCCTTTTCGGCTCTCTCGCGTCTTAGCCTTGCGGCACTCTCAGCGGCGGTCTTTCTTTTTTGCTCTGCTTCACTTGCAAGGGCAGAAAGTTCCTCACGCTTTGCTCTGCCACGCTCAATCTTTTCACGGCGGCTATCCATTGTTTTAAGCGTTGGCTTAAACAATAGAAAATACAGCACCCCGAAAAGCAAGACGAAGTTGATTACCGTCCAGATAACTACCTCGTACTGTATGGTCATAGTCGCTTTATATCTTGCCGATAAGCATGAACGCTACGAGCAGACCGTAGATGGTGATAGCCTCTATCATAGCCAGAGAGATGATAAGGGTGGAACGTATCTCCTTGGCAGAGTCGGGCTGACGTGCAATGCTTTCCATAGCGGCAGAGGCAGTCTTACCTTGAGCCATTGCAGGGAATATTGTACTGATTGCTATCGCCAATGCGGCGGCTATTGCTATAATTGCTTTTTCCATAAAAACGTAACTCCTTTATGTTTGTCTTTGTTATTCAAGTTCGGTTGCTTCATCTAAATATATAGAGGTAAGCATGGTAAACACCACTGCCTGAATGGCACAGAATAATAGGGAAAGCGCCATCATAAGCACAGGGGCGCCAATGGGCAGAAGCTCGTATAGCTGTTCGGTAACGCTTTCCTCTCCGAAAATGTTACCAAACAAACGAAGGGCCAATGACACGGGCTTTATTATCTCGTCAAGCAGTACCAGCGGAAGCATAAAAGCAACCGGTGTAACGAAACGCTTGAAGAAGTGCCCCACCCCTGTTCTTAGGGTGTAATACTGTAAAGCGATGAAGGTCACGATCCCCAGCCCTGCAGTCACGGAGAGGGAGGATGTGGGCGCCTTGAAGGCGGAGAATACTCCTGCACCGGGGATAAGCCCGGAGTAGTTGGAAAGAATGATAAAAACGAAAAGAGTACCTAAGAAGGGAAGATACCTTCTGCCCCTTTCTCTGCCGAGAATACCTGAAAAGAAATTATCCAGATACTCAACACCCGTTTCAACCATGTTCTGAAAAACGCCGGGTCTTTCCTTCATTTTATGCGTTGCTATGACAGAAATCAACGCAACCAATGCTATTATAACCCAGGTGGTAACGACCTCGGCAGTAACGCCAAGACCAAAGACCTTAAATAAAATTTCGGATTCGTGTCCCAAACAAAACACCTCCTTAAAAAACGGCACGACCTCTTACGGGGGTATGGGCAACGGATGCGCCTATGACCAGCTTAACGCCGTGGTCCTTGAGTATCCGTGCACATTCACCCATAGAAGCACCGGTGGTAACTATATCATCTACCAAAAGAACTTTTTTATAAGGTATTTTTCCGCCCACAAGTTTTTTGCCGTTAACCTCAAAACGTGCCATTGCGGCAATCCCGCGGAAATTCCTACTAAGCCTTTTTTGCTCACCGCCCTGACCGTTGTTAAGAAGAAAACTAACGGCAGGAACGCCCAAAAGCTTGCCTATGCATTTCGCAAGTTCCTCTCCTTGGTCAAAGCCGTGAAGTCTTCGGCCCTTTATATCACGGGGGACGAATGTAACGCAGTCAAAGCTAAGGGTGCCCAAGGTCTTTGCTTCTATCATAGCCACAAGACGTGAAGCAAAAAAGCGAAAAGCAAAACGGTTTATTTTTCGCTTGAGTTTTATGATCATAAGGCATACAGAGCGGTGCTCGTAGTTAAAAAGGCGGTAGTATTGGGCGCAGTGCCTAACGGATACGCAATTGCAATCGATGGGAGCAGCACCGCAGTCTGCACACCCCTCAGAGGAGCGCGCCTTGTAGTTTTCGTAGCAGCTTTTGCAAACCGGAAAATCTGCGGTACACTTTTCGTCGCCGCAAAAGATACACCTTGGCGGAGAGCAAAAGTATTTGTCAAAAAGCTTTCTTATCCTACCCATTAATACAAGTCCTTTTTGCTAGTAGTATAGCACTGCGGTCGAAAATTGTCAATAAAACTCTCATTCAAAAAAACAAAAAAAGAATAAAAAAAGTTCTTGACATGCCGGCTCTGTTATGCTATAATATGCCTTGCGACCGAGGTCGATATGGAAAGATGGCTGAGCTGGTCTAAGGCGCACGACTGGAAATCGTGTGTGCGTTAATAGCGCACCCAGGGTTCGAATCCCTGTCTTTCCGCCAAAAAATCCGATGCATTTGCATCGGATTTTTTTATTTTTTGAAAAAATATATAGGAAAAATCGTTTCTCAGTTGTATAATAAGAGTAGAAAGAAAAAACCACAAAAGGTGGTGACACGGGATGGACAACGGTGAAAGTAGCTACCGCCGTTATCTTGAAGGTGACGATAACGCTTTCGACGACATACAAAAGATGTATTTCGGTAAGCTTACCTTGTTTGCAGACCGTTATTTGCACGATGTTACCGCTGCGGAGGACGTGGCGATAGACACCCTGTTGCAGCTTATTATACATAAAAAGCGTTACAATTTTAAAACGTCACTTAAAACCTACTTATATACAATAGCCCATAATCGGGCGGTAAACGCACTCAAGTCGAGAAGCAGGCTTGTCTATACGGAAACGCCGGAGGACACCGCCGACCGAGAAAGCCTTGAGGCAGAGGTTATAAGGACCGAGCGTGCACGCCGTCTGAACGCCGCCCTCGGCACGTTGCCCGAGGAGGTTCGACGCGCTTTGTTTCTTGTGTATTACGAGGAATTCAGCTATGAAGAAACTGCAGCGGTGCTTGGCTGTAACCGCAAAAAGGTGGATAACCTTTTGTACCGCGGGAAATCAATGTTGAAGGAGACTCTCGAAAAGGAGGGGTGGCAGCTATGAGAAGAACAGAAAGCGAAATAAAGGCGGAGCTTTTAAAAAGGCGTGACCGCTATTTTGCAAAAAAACAAAAAATAAAAAACAGTATAATAGCGGCTGTGCTGTGCCTTTGTATGGTGGCCGCTTCCGTATCCGTTGTATTTATGTTGCCTGAGGACGATGACGAGGGAGATAACGTACTTCATGGCAGTGAGATACAAACACCCTTTGACAGCAGCGTCCCCGATGGCTCCATTGCCGATGACGGACAGAGCAAGGGTCCGCAGATAAGTGCCGAGCCCGGTGGCGAGGAAAGCACAGAGGCAAGTGAAGTTCAGTCAGAGGATATTACCTTAGAGAATAACTCCTCTGATATTATAATTGGCAGCGGTGAAATCTCCGGTGCCGGAAGCGGAAGCGTTGATACGTCTCAAGACCCACAGCCCCCACTCGACTATGACAAAAATGTTGAGGTGGACATGGTATACCCCGAAATGCCCGATGACGGCTCCTCTCTTAACCTGCTTAAGACCCTTTCAGCATCCGGCGTAAACGGCAACCCTATCAGCTTTAGCTTTGCCGCCGCATACGGTGATTTTTCCGCAGGCTTCTTTAAGGGCTGTGCCGTTGGTCAGGAAAACGCTCTTGTTTCGCCTCTTTCCATGATGCTGGTTTTGTCCATGGCGGCAAACGGCGCGGCAGGTGAGACGAAGTGGGCAATGGAACAAGCGCTTGGCGGCTTTCCTATCGAGGAACTTAACAAGTATTTATATACCTATTTAAAAGGCATGCCATCGTACAAAAACTCAAGCCTTAGCGTTAAAAACGCTGTTTGGGTAAAGGACGGCAGCGGCATAAATAAGGGCTTTTTGCAAAATTGCTTGGATTATTACGGTGCAGAGGCCTATATGGCGCCGTTCACCAACGCTACTAAGGACGAGATAAATAATTGGATATCCGAAAACACGGGTGGAGACATTAAGGAAATGCTTAAGGAAATATCTCCAACCGCTATGATGTATCTTGTAAACGCTATTGAGTTTGATGCCGAGTGGAAAAGGCATCTCGTCGAAGCGTCCGAAGCCGCCTCAAAGGCGTTTACCAACGCTGACGGAAGCGTTACCAACGTAGAATACATGGTAGGTGGTGACGATAACGGCAAGTATATCGAAACCTATAACGCTACGGGCTTTATAAAGGACTACGAGGGTGATTACAGCTTTGTAGCCCTTCTTCCCAAGAACGAAAACGGCCTGGACACCCTTGTATCCTCTCTGTCGGGCAGTGGTATACTTTCCATGCTTAACGGTCACAAAACAACCAAGATACAATACGTAATACCTAAGTTCAGTTTCAGCACTTCCGTTTCTTCCGACCTTATAAAGGAAACCCTTACAGATATGGGCATGGGCGTTGCCTTTGACGAATTCCTTGCGGATTTCCGCAGAGTACACGACGATGGCGCGTATATAGAAGATGTATTTCAGGATACTACTATAAAGGTAAACCGCAAGGGTACAAGGGCAACAGCCGCAAGCATTGTGGTTATGGCACCTTCAACCGGCGGCGGACCTGATTATCCTTACGTAGAGCCCATAATAATACGCCTTGACCGTCCCTTTGTGTATATGATAGTGGACAGAACGTCAAATATGCCAATATTCATGGGCACCGTAACCAACATGGCAAAGTCGAAGGGCGGCGTGGAGATAGATCCCGTTATTACCGAAATTCACCATGGGTCCGGGTACGACCTTCCCCTAAACGAAGGTGTTTTCATCGTTGATAGCGAAAGCGCCGAGAACCCTGAAGTCAGTTCCGAAGAATTCTCTGAAGATATTTCAGAGGATACTTCCGCAGACTACTATCCCGGTACTGGGGTTACGGAACCTGAGGTAAGCTCCGTTACCGTTATTAACAGCATGGAGGAGTATGACGAATACAGTCAAAGCGTTCCTGAACTTAGCGAATACTTTGAGCATATAAAAAACTTTGATATGTACGGCGGCTATTTCTATGGAAACGTTTTGATAATAGTTGAGATAGACGAGCCGTACGCTAACAAAAGCTACCGGCTCGGCAGTGTTTACGGGTATTCCGACACGGAGGACAGCATTGAGCTTGTGCTTGAGTATAACCGAGTTGACGATTCTTACGGCAGTGGAAGCGGCGGCGCAAGATTCTATCTCGTTACTATGGTTGATTACGAGGTGTACGAGCAGGTAGACGGGGTTACCGTTAGGTTTAACTAAAAGACGGCACCTTGAAAGGAGGCACGCTTTATGAAAAAGACGATTTTAGTTTTATTTATTCTATTAACCGTGCTTCTCGGTACCGCTTGCGGCGATGAGAGCGGTACCGAAAACAGCACGACTTCCGAGAACAGTGCAGATAGCGGCGCAGTAAGCGTTCCTGAGCCCGAAGAAGAGAAGGTTTCCTCCGAGGATAGCGAGGAGTCGGTCGAAAGCACCGAGTCCTCCGAGCCGGAAGGGATAGCCTATGAAATGAAGCAGGTGCGTACACAATGCGGCGAATGTGACCACAAGGCTTGTGATACCCTTATAAGCACAAAAGCAGACCTTGACCTTTTCTATGAAACCCATAATGACTACTATTCCTTTGACAACGCCTACGGCTTGGACGAGGAGGACACCTTTAAAAACCTTATAGCCGACTATGACGAGGCTTTCTTTGAAAATCACGACCTTATTATAGTGGCGTGGGAAAGCGGCAGCGGCTCCAACAACTTGAAGGTAGAAAAAATTTATTTCTCCGACGAGGGGGTTAGAACGCTGAACGCAGTTATCGACGAGTATAACCCTAACACCTTTTTCGATTCCGAGACCTCTCAGTGGTATGTTACGGAAACCTGTGATATAGCCCAGCATTTTATGTGCATAGCCATTGATAAGGCCCACAAAGCGACGGATGCCGTGCTTAAGGTTACGGTTAAGTGATTTACACCGAAAGGAGTATAATGTAATGAAAAAGCTTATATTTTTGTTGTTAACTCTTTCCATTACCCTTTGCGCCGTTGCTTGCGGTTCGGCGGCAGCGGATGAGAAGCCCTTAAGTGACAGCACGGTTGACGTGGAAACCTCTGAAGCAGAGCCTGCGCCGGAGCATGAGCAGGACGAAAACCTGCCCCCGCCCGTAAACAATGGGCAGTGCGCCTTTAACGCCAGATACACCAGATACATATCCGACGCGTGTTACGTGGACGACACAGATATTCCCGATTTTATGGTAAGCTCTGCAGAGGAGCTTAGAGAGTGCTTGGGTGAGGTGCCAACGCTTTCCGATACCTACACGGGTGAAGAGTTTAACCCCTACGAGCTTTACGGCAACGAGTATTTTGAAAGCAAGGTCTTACTGCTTGTAATACTTTACGAGGGTAGCGGCAGCTTTAAAAATAAGATAGACAGCGTAACATATCACGGCGATAGCCTTGACGTGGTAATAGAGAACATATCTCCCCAGTTTTGCACCGCTGATATCGAGCATTGGACCATATTCGTAGAGCTTGACAAGGAATATTACGTACCAATAGAGTCTGTTAACTTTATCGACGTTGAGACCCACAGTCACATGCCTACCCCCCTTGTTCAGCCTCTGTATATCGGAAACGCCGACCCCGCGGGTCTTACTGAGCCGGACATCACGGTTATACAGACCATGCAAGAGTATAACGACTTTATTGCCAACAGCGGCTACGATTTTGACGCGACCTTGCCCGACTTATACAGTTACAACACGGCTACCCGTGACAGCTTTTACGACGGATTTTTTGATAACACCGTTCTTTTGGCAATAGTAACCCCCGCCCGTCCCACTACTACTCGCTACAGGTTGGACGGCAATTACAGCGTGGTAAAGAGCGAGGCAAGCCTTGACATTATCGTTGAATCCTACGAGGTGGATAGCGGCGACGAAAAGACGATAGGCAGTTGGATACTTATGGTCCGCACAGATAAAAACTACTTTAAGGACGATATCTGGAGCGTTGAGTTTGTTGCGGAGGAAAAGATTGACAAGGAAATAAACTTTAAAGCCACGAATGTTCGCGCCGGATACAGCGATAAAGCTCTTTCCCCTAACGTTATCGCCGAAAAATGGGAGCTTGACCATTTTTACCGCGTTAACAAGGACGACTTTGCCTTTGACCAATACTTGAACGAAGCTGTATCTGCCTACGACGAGGAGTTTTTTGAGGATAAGTACTTGCTTATTATCCCCACAAAAAGCGGTAGCGGCTCTGTTGAGTACAACGTAAAAAGCGTTGCTGCAAAAACGGTAAACGGGCAGATGACAAACCGGGTTGTCGTGGAGGTATCAAGCCCCGATATCGTGACCTATGATATGGCGCAGTGGTTTATAATACTGGAGCTTGACAGAGAATATATGCCGGGAAGCAAGTATTTGGTAAAAGACTCCAATGTTACAGTTACCTACGAAACCGTTTAACAAAGTATATCTTTGTTTTTGAAAGGAGAGTGAGGACATGAAAAAACTAATTACTCTAATTTTGACCCTTTCTATTGCTCTGGGCGCCTTTGTATTCAGCGTTGCGGCAGAGGGAATAGAGTTCTTTTGCGACGTAAACGGCGACGGTGAAACGGATAACCTTGACTCTGCACTGATACTTAAATACGACGCGGGGCTGAAGGACAGCGCCGAGGGCGGCGATGCTAACGGCGACGGTACCGTTGATAATCTTGACGCCGCAATGGTGCTTAAATATGACGCCGGTCTTGACCCCTTTTTGAAAGCATGTGGTTTTGAGGCGAGGTACGTTCGTTTTATACCGGACAAGTATCTTTTTGAGCTTGACCTTATCCCGGGAGCTTCTCCCCTGTTTCTTACCTCGGTAGGTGACCTTGAGGATTACCTCGGAGACGTAACCACCCTTGAGGACGAGGGTTACGATGCATGGGGCAGCGGTGAAGACTTTGCACCCTACGAGGAATATGACGAGTCTTTCTTTGAAGGCAAGGTATTGCTTCTTCTGCTTTTGCAGGAGGGCAGCGGCTCCATGCGAAATAAGGTAGATAGCGTTACTCTTGACAGCGACGGCCTTAACGTTGTCATGGAACACATATCTCCCGAAATCGGTACAGACGATATTGCCTTTTGGACTGTGTTTATCGCCCTTGATAAGAGTTGTCTTGTTCCTTCGGAAAAGGTAAACGTAAGTTGGCTTTATACCCATAGTCAAAGCCTTAACACCTACGGATTAAAGCCTTGCTTTACTCCAACTCCTCCTCCCGGCGGTCAAAGCTGGCCTGCTATAAGCGTCATAGACAGCCTTGAGGAATACGAGGAATACCTTAACAACGGCGGCTACGATTACGATGCTACGCTTTTTGACACGGAAAGCTTTAACAGCGTATACGGGGATAGCTTTGGCGAGGGATTTTTTGAGAGCAATTACCTTATCGCCATAGTTACCCCGCCCGACTCTGCAAACAAAAGATACCGTGTGGGTGGCGGCTACTACGTTGAAAAGAGCGTGCCCCGTCTTGAGGTAGTCTTGGAGTCCTACACCTACTACGGCTCTGCCGAGACGGGCTGTTGGCACGTTATCCTTGAGATGGAAAGATGGATGGTAGACAGCGACGAGGCTAAGAAGCTTCTTACCGTAAAGTTTATAAACAGCGGTGACGTATACGGCGCGGCAGACGTAAAGGCAAACCTCGTTCCTTCGGGTAAAAGCGCAGTGAACGAGTCCCCGTTTGTAGCGGAAAGCGCAGAAGAGCTTCAGGCATATCTGGACACCACCGACACCCTTGAGGGGCTTGCTCCTACCGCTAAGTTCTGGCAGGAGATAAAGGCGTACGACGAAGGATATTTTGAAGAAAAATGCCTTCTTATCGTTCCTTTTTCCTCGTGGTCGGCTGACTACGAATACAAGGGTGTTGACATCTTGAGCGAAGGTAACTCTTTGGTAGTAGATACCACAGAGCTTATAGTGTACGTTGACGTTATCATGGCAAACAGAACGGACGGGTACCGTTCGTGGCATTTGCTTATCGAACTGGACAAAAAAGACGCAGTGTCCGATGACATGATAAGAGTTTCAAAAAGCTACGTGTACGATTACGTACCGGCTGCATAGAGCAAAAAAGGGAAAAAGCACAAGGCGCGGATCTATGATCCGCGCCTTGTGCTAAGGAGTAGTTTTAAAGGAGTAGTTGTTATGAGAAAAACGGTTAAACTTACGATATCCTTTATGTTGGTGCTTGCACTTTTAGCGGTACCCACAACCGGAAGCTTTGCGGAAGCGGAAGCAATCTTTGTTGATGGCTTGTGTATAAGCAACGAGCCTGCGGCGGCAAACTCCGATATAAGCACCAAAACCACAGCATATTCCACAGACGATATTCCACCACCGCAAATAGGTGACGTAAACGGCGACGCCAAAACGGACAATCTTGATGCGGCGCTTGTACTTAAACTGGATGCAGGTCTTATAGACTACCTGCCTGTCAATGCGCCGATAGAGCCCCTCTCCTCCGAGCTTGAAGACAAGATACGCCTTGACTATTGGACAAATTATTTGGGCGAAGAGGAAGGCGGTACCAGCGTTTGGGATCAAACGATAGAGGATGTTCGTATAACCCGGTATTACGGTTGTTTCAGCGGATGCGAAATAGTGTATATTGATGATAATGGCCCTCAAGAAGAAGGCTCGCACCGTGTATGGGTAGGCAACCACGGCTTTTATTACGAGGTAGGCAGGGAAGCCCTTGCATATAAAGACGGCGAGTTTTACACCTTCCCCGAAGCGTTTAACGCGGGTTATCTTACGCCGAATGATATTTATGCCTTAGGTCCAAGAATGCCTCTGTCGCGGTTAGAGAATACAACACATATTTATGATATGGGCGACTATAATTTTGATGAAAAAATTGACAACCTTGATGCTGCAAGGATTTTGAGATACGATGCAGGATTTGATGAATAGTAAAAGCTAAATGTTGTAAAACGAAAAAACAAGGCTGTAGCAAAAGCCTATAGACCTCATAAATTGCGTAAACCTCCAAAATGACACCATTTTGGAGGTTTAATTATGCCAAGGTAGTAAGGGCAGAGAAAAAGGGAAGACGCATCTTCCCTCAGACCGCTGACAAAGGCACA
>JAFQKR010000074.1 GCA_017396825.1 Clostridia bacterium | reverse complement strand
GTTGCACCCGTTGCACCTGCGGGGCCTGCGGGACCTTGAGGACCTGCGGGGCCGGTTTCGCCTACGGGACCTTGAGGACCTATGGGGCCGGTTGCACCCGTTACACCTGCAGGGCCTGCGGGACCTTGAGGACCTGCGGGGCCGGTCTCACCTGCGGGACCTTGAGGACCTATGGGGCCGGTTGCACCCGTTGCACCTGTGGGGCCTGCGGGACCGGTCTCACCTGCGGGACCTTGAGGACCTGCGGGGCCGGTTTCACCTATGGGACCTTGAGGGCCGGTGGGGCCTTGAGGACCTGCGGGCCCTTGGGAACCCTGAGGACCTTGAGGGCCCTGAGGACCCTGAGGACCTTGAGGACCGGGAGGGCAGGTTGGACAAGGAGGGCAGGTAGGGCAGGTGTTGCATTCATCACAGCCATTGTTATAACCGCAGTTGCAACTGCAGTTGTTACCGTTACCGCCGCAAATTTTGCAGTTGGGGTTGTTACACTTGAAGCGGTCCGGTATAAGGTTGCTGCTGTCACTGTTATTGCAGCCGCAGCCGTTACCTTTGAAAAAGTTTTCTCTATACATTACAATCACCTCATAAATAAAGTGTGTAATACATAGTATGCAGCGCTATTACAAAGGGCTACTTACAATTAGATCCGTTATAAAAACACCAAGGCAGGAAACCACCGCAACGGTGGTAAGCCCCTTGCCAAGCAGGGCAAATATCATGCCCACCGCCAAGCCTGCGGCAGCAGAAATTACGTTATCTGTTGCGTAAAGAGCGGCGGGAAAGGTCATTGCCGCCAAAACCGTGTAAGGAATGTAATGTAAAAAAGAACGTATAAACGTGTTTGTAATCTTTTTCCTTGCGGCGGCAAAGGGGATAGCCCTTATAAGGTACGTAGAGCCGCAAAGAATAAGCAGATATATCCAAAACCCCTTATCATTCATCGCCATTATCCTCCTTTATCGGGAAAATCAGTGCGCCGAACAATGCGGCTGTGATGGCACAGATGCACACGGTTATACCCGAGGATACGGCTTTTAAAGCAGGAATGTAGTAAAACGCAAAACTAATTCCTATGGATAACGCCACTACGGTAAGAAGCTTGATCGATTTTTTTGCATCAGGTACCACTATGGCGATAAACATACCGTAAATGGCTACGTTAAGGGCGTTCATAACGATTTGAGGCAGTACGTTACCCAGTATACTGCCGAGAAGCGTGCCGGTGGTCCATCCCAGGTAGGGCATAACTGCAAGCCCCGAAAAGAGTTTAGAGCTAACCTCCTTTTGGGTGGAGGCAACGGCAAATATTTCGTCCGTCATAAAAAAGCCAAGCAGCCATCTTTTTATTCCGGTAAACTCTGCTGATGCTTTTTGGGAAAGAGAAACGGACATAAAAGAGTATCTTATATTAATGGTAAACTGTGACAGAAGCATCTCCGCATACCTGAATGGGGCGGTCATAATATCAACAGCGGCAAGCTGTCCTGCTGAGGTAACCGTGGTCATTGAAATAATAACTGCCTGCCACCAAAGTAAGCCCTTGGAAACGGCAAGGATACCAAAGGCGAAGGATACCGACAGATATCCAAGACCGATAGGCACACCAAGCCGCAGTCCTTTTTTAAAATCTTTCATACCAATTGTCCTTAAAATAAATGTCTTTTAGGATTTTAACACAGCCCGTTCTAAAATTCAACCGTTATTTTTAATATAATATGCATATTGCAATTATCTGTAATTGTGCTATAATAAAGCGGTGAAGGGAGGCGACAGCGTGGTTCTTACTATTGATATAGGCAATACAAACATCACCCTCGGTGGCTTTGAAGGGGATAACCTTAAGTTTGTAGCAAGATTGGCTACGGTATCCACCAAAACTGCGGACGAGTATGCCGTTTTGTTGCTTAACGTGTTGTCCCTTCATAATGTTGAAAAGTCACAAATAATGGGTGCTATCATTTCGTCGGTAGTGCCTCCTCTTAACGCTGCCATGAACAAGGCTGTTAAAAGCATCTATGGTATAGAGGCTATAAACGTTGGCCCCGGCATAAAAACGGGTATCAACATCCATTGTGATACACCGTCTTCTGTAGGCGCTGACCTTATCTGTGCTTGTGTTGCGGCTCATCATATATACGGCAGTCCTTCTCTTATTGTGGATATGGGCACCGCTACTAAAATGATGGTTGTCAACGACAAGGGCGCCTTCATCGGAGTTTCCATTATCCCCGGTGTGCGTATGGGTATGCAGGCGTTGGCTATGGGCACTGCACAGCTTCCGCAGGTCAGCCTTGATGCACCTTCAATGGTAGTGGCAAAAAACACGGTGGATTGTGTTAAGTCGGGGGTTATTTATGGCAACGCCGCATTGGTTGACGGTATGATAGATCGTATATGTGAAGAGGTTGGAGCGGTGCTTCCCGTTTATGCAACGGGTGGACTGTCTGCCATAATCGTGCCTCATTGCAAGCACAAGATCACCTTGGATGAGCATTTGGTGCTTAAGGGGCTTAATATTCTTTACAAAAAGAACAGCTAGTATATTGCCTCTGCTTCGAGGGTAATATAAATATTAATGCGTTGTACCGCAAAAAGCGGACGACAGCAAGGAGGTATTTAAATGAAGCAAAAGCGTGAAACGACCGAAAAACTGGTCCTTGGTGCGATTTTGACTGCTTTGGTAGTCATTCTCCAACTTATGGGCTCCTTTATCAGGTTCGGTCCTTTTTCAATTTCTCTCGTACTTATACCCATAGTTTTAGGTGCGGCAACCTGCGGCAAATCCGTTAGCACGTGGCTTGGATTCGTGTTTGGCGTAGTTGTTCTGTTTATGGATGCCGGTGCGTTTTTGGCAATAAGTGTACCCGGTACTATAATTACCGTATTGCTTAAAGGTATGGCTTGCGGTTTCCTTGCGGGGTTAACTTATGAGCTTTTGGAAAAGGTAAACCGTTATTTAGCGGTGGCTGTAGCGGCTATTGTTTGTCCTATAGTAAACACAGGTGTATTTGTTCTCGGTTGCTTTACTTTTTTCATGGACGCTTTAAAGGAATGGGGCGCCGGTGCAGGCTATGATAATGTTTTTGCCTATGTTTTTATCGGTATGATAGGCATAAATTTCATAGCAGAGCTTGTTTCCAACATTCTTCTCAGCCCCGGTATAGTAAGATTGCTTAACATCAGAAAAAAAGATATATAAGAATAACAAAAGGTACTGTGAATTTACAGTACCTTTTTTGGTTCAAAAAATATATATTATCTTGCGTTCGGACCTTTTCTGTATCCCTAATTAAAGACCCATTCTTTGGAGAAGCATCTTAGAGCAGTCAAGCTGGTTGGGGATGTTGCCGTTCTCGTCACGAACACGCCAGATATCGGGAGTGATCTCGTCAGCAACGTACATCTTGCCGTTTTCGTCATAACCAACCTCTATCTTAAAGTCAATAAGGGTGAGGTCAAGAGCAGCAAGTTCCTTTTTAAGAACTTCACCAACCTTAGCAACGATAGCAAGCGCTTCATCGTACTGACCTTCTTTAAGAAGACCCTTCATGATACAAATGCGTTCGCTGATAAGGGGGTCGCCCTGTATATCGTCCTTCAAGGTAACTTCTGCATAAGGAGGATCAAACACAATACCTTCTTCCAAGGTAAAGCGACGGCACATGCTGCCTGCAGTAAAGTAACGAAGAACAAACTCAAGCTTAGGAACGGTAAGATTACGAACCTGCATAAGACCCTTTTCCACGTCAGCGTTTATGTAGTGGGTAGGTATACCGTTCTTTTCCATAAGCTCAAAGAAATACTTGGAAATAGCAAGACCTATCTTGCCCTTGCCTTCAACGCTACCGCCAACGGTGTTGGATCCGGGGTCAAACACGCCGTTTTCACCGGTCATGCTGTCTTTAAAAAGAAGGCTGACGATATTGGTTTCTTCGTCAAGAAGAACATCCTTGGTTTTGCCTGAGTAAAGTGTTTTCATTGATTTAACAACTCCTTATAAATTCAACTTAATGCCAAATATATTATGCAACTAATAGGGCTAAATGTCAATAGGCGTAAAAAAATTTTTTCTTCTAAATAATAAAAAATATTTGCTTTTTTGTTGTTTGTTTTTCATAATTCTTTCACGTATTGACATATTTGAGTGTCGCGGTTATAATAGAGGAAACAAATTAGGGCTTTCTTGCATATAATGTTTGTTGAAAGGAGAACGGTTATGGACGGTTTTTTGAACAGCATAACAGAGTTTGAAAAAATATTTAATTTGTATACCGTGCTACTTCGTATAGTCCTTGCGGTGCTCTTTGGCGGTATAATCGGGCTTGAAAGAGGAAAGCACGGCAGGCAGGCGGGCATGCGTACGCATATTTTGGTTTGTATCGGCGGCGCAATGACTGCTCTTATAGGTGTTTACAGTAACTCGGTTTTGGGTTTCGACAGCGACCCCGTAAGAATATCGGCGCAGGTGGTGTCCGGTATAGGCTTTCTCGGCGCAGGAATGATAATAGTTAAAAGCGATAGGATGATAACGGGTCTTACCACGGCGGCTATAATGTGGGCAACGGCTATTATCGGTATAGCGGTTGGGCTCGGCTTTTACAGCGGTGCGCTTATCGCAACCTTTGCATGCTTCTTTACTGCCGCAGTACTTACCAGAGTGGACCGCCGACGCAAAACTTCCACACGCGTATACATAGAAGTAAATAGGCTTGAAAAACTGGAGGAAGTGGTGGAATATATACGAAAAGCCCTTCCCGATGAGGCCTTTGTCGAAACCTCCGCTCCTAAGAGCGGAACGGCGGGCAATATGGGCATAACTGTTATTACTACCGATATGGAAAACTATGATGTATTTAAGCAAGGTGTAAAGGGTACCGGCGCCGTTCATTTTATGACTAGGGATTGACCTTCTAAAAAACAACAAAAAACACTGCGAAAAACGGTAAAAACTTGTTTTTGCGGTGTTTTTTTGTGTTTTGATTAATTTTGTTTTAATTCTGCGCCTTTATTATAATTATGTTCCATGGTTATACTTGGAGCTTGATTTGAGGAGATCGAAACAATTATGAAAAGGAGTTGTTTTTAATGCAAAAAGCAAAAAGATTTATAGCGGCGGCCTTGTCTTTGTTGCTTTCTTTGACTCTTCTGCCTTTTTCTTCGGCAACGGCGGCAGACCTGTCAAACGAGTACAGACTAAGCATTTCGGGGGAGTATATTTATAACCTTCCGGAAAATACTACCGTTGCAAGTCTTATGGCAAGTGTTTACAGCACAGCAGTTCTTAAAACTGCCGACGGCATCGCAGTAGATAAGAATTCCACTGAATTGGTTTGTACGGGCATGAAGCTTGTGTATACTAATGCAGAGTACACCATAGTAGTAAGCGGAGATATTAACGAAGACGGTCTTACCAGCTCAGTGGACTATATATCCCTTTGCAAGGTCGTAAAGGGTGGCGTGGTTCTCGGCGATGCGGCTAAAAACGCTGCAGATATTGACGGAGACGGAGCCGTTACCACAGCAGACCTTTTGAACGTAAAGGGATACGTTAAGGGCAACGTTCCTTTGTATAAGGACAGCTATCTTACCGAGGAAGAAAAGCAAGCGGCAGTGGTTGTAGACCCCACCGTTACCGACAGTTCTGAAGATTCCTCCGAAGGCGGCGATACCTCTGACGACCCCGCTGTTGGCGATAACAGCGGTGAAGCAACGATTGTGTTTAACGGCAGTACCGTTACCGTAACGGGTACGGGTGCCGAGGCAGTAGGCAACTACGCTTACGTTACCAAGGGCGGTAACTATACCGTTAAGGGCAGTACTACCAACGGCTACGTTCACGTTGCTGCAGGGCTGGAGGATAAAGTAAGCCTTACTCTTTCGGGCGTTAGCATTACTAATACAGAAGGCCCAGCCTTGTATTTTGAACAGTGCAAGAAGGCAAACATCGTTCTTTCCGATGGTTCTACCAGCACTCTTGCAGATGGCGCTACCACCACACTTTTGGACAAAGGTGCTGTGTTTGCCAACGATACTATAAGCATAAGCGGCGCAGGCACTCTTTACGTTACGGGTAACAGACAGCACGGCATCGCCAGTGACGACGATATAGTAATTAAGGATGCAAAGGTAGTAGTATCAAGCGCGGTTAAGGACGCACTTCACGCTAACGACGATATTACCGTTGAAAGCGGCTCTCTTACAGTAAGCACTTGCGGCTCCGATGCCATTGAAAGCGAAGGCACCGTTAGCGTTAACGGCGGCACTCTTACTTTAAGCGCTTCTGCGGGCTCAGCCATCAAGGCGGGTACGGTTTACACCGGTAACGCAGGTAACGTAACGGTTCTTACCAGCGCCGATGGTATAAAGTCTGCTGCGGATATTAATATTATTGGCGGCACTTATCAGATAACCACCACTGACAACGCAGTTAAGGCAACGGGTACCACCACCGTTTCAGGCGGTACTATCAACGTAACCGCTTCCGATACCGGTATAAAGGGCGATACTAAGGTTAATATAACCGGCGGGACCATGACCCTTAACAGTTCCAACAACGCTATAAAGAGCGATATTGACGTAACTATCGCAGGCGGTGATATCACCATCAACTCCACCGCTGACGGCGTTAAGGCAAGTTCTCTTGACCCCAATACCACCGCAGGAGAGACTCGTACCACCTACACCTACGGCAGTCTTAACGGCAGCGTTGCTACCTCCGGCTGTTACGTATGGACTACGGGTACGGTAAGCAATACCGCTGTGTATTGGTTCCTTGCAATAGCCAAGGACAACGGCGCAGGCGGCTATACCGTTACACAGACCGTTGCGACGGGTACGGCAAAGAACTTTACCCTTTCCACCGGCGAGATAGCTCTTCTTACCCATCAAGACCAAACTAATTATGCAGCAACCTGCCTTATCCAGGTAGGGGATACCGTAACTTATAATACAAGCACCAAGCAAGTAACTGTTACCACCGCCGGCAACTACCTTGGCGACGTTAATATTACCGGCGGTAATATGTATATCAAGTGTTCTAACGATGCTATCGACGCAGGTTCCAATGTGAACATCAATAACGGCACCGCGGCAAAGACCTCGTCAAGCGGCATAAGCAGCGGTTCTTATAACCTTTATATCGTTGCTGCAGGCGGTGCATCCGCAAGTGTTGACACTGCTGCAGGTAGCTACAAGGCAATAAAGGCAGACGACAGCGTTGTCATCAATAACGTTGCGTTGTATGCTTCCTCTCCGGAGGATACCGTTAAATCCGATGATTATATTGAGATAGGTGGCGGCAACTTTACGATATACAGCGGCCGTGATGGTATTTCCTCGGCAGGTTCTCTTAATATTGCAGGCGGCACCATTTATGTAAAGACTGCTAACGGTTACTCAGGTTCCGTTTCCTCTACAAGCGAATCCTATAAGGCTATAAAGGGTACGGGCGAATTAACTATCAGCGGCGGTAGTTTTGACCTTAACTCCTACGATGACGCAATACATTCCAACGGTGCCGTTACCATAACGGGCGGTACATACAGTATTTACACAGGCGATGATGCGGTACACTCCGATACTACCACCACTATTTCGGGCGGTGATATGACGGTTCACTCCAGCTACGAGGGCGTTGAAGGTCTTAACGTAAACATTACCGGCGGTAAGATGCGTATCACTGCATCTGATGACGGTATAAACGCCGCAGGCGGCTCCGATGGCAGCGGTAACACCAATCCCGGCAGACCCGGTATGCCCGGTGGCTCTATGGGCGGCGATACTTCGAAGTACAGCCTTAACATCGGCGGCACGGCGTTTGTGTGGATAAGCAACTCCGGCGATGGTGTTGACTCCAACGGCTCTCTTACCGTAAGCGGCGGCACCCTTATAGTACAGCAAAGCGGCGGCGGCAACAGCGGTTTTGACGCAGACGGTACAAGACTTATAAACGGCGGTTTGGTTATCATCGTTGACGGCGGCGATATGGTAGAGCTTCCCTCTACATCCTCCTCTCAATACGTATTCTCCACCTCAGTGTCCGGCAGTGCAAACAGCATACTTGCGGTTAAGGATTCCTCGGGCAACACTCTATTCGCGTTCAAACCCAATAAATCCTACAAGCATATTATGATATCCACTCCTGATCTTAAGAGTGGCGCTACTTATAGCATTTACACCGGCGGCTCCTGCACCGGCACTCTTACCGATGGTTTGTATTCCGGCGGTACTTACTCCGGCGGTTCTCTTTACAAGAGTATAACCCTTTCCAGCAAGGTTACCAGCAAATAAAAATGTAAAAGCATTCCCAACACAGAAAAACGGCTAATAAAGCCGTTTTTCTTATTATATAAAACCCCGCCATAGTGGCGTGGATTGATACAACAAAAAGGGTTGCCCAAACGGGCAACCCTCAGACCGCTGACAAAGGCACAGAACACGAAAAAGACATAAAATTTGCTCTCATAAAGAAGAGAATCCGAGAAGTTAATCCTCGGATTCTCTTTGATTTTTTCTATTTTTTCGCTCAAAACGAACCTCGGCTCACAGTACTCAATACAACAAAAAGGGTTGCCCAAACGGGCAACCCTTTTGATTCTTATAAAAACTATGCAGCGGAAGCTTCAGAGCTTTCAGCGGAAGCAGCTTCGGAGGATTCAACAGCGGAAGCCTCGGAAGACTCAACCTCGGAGGATTCAACCTCGGAAGTTTCAGCGGAGGTTTCTTCGGAGGAAGCAGCCTCAGAGGACTCCTCGTCGCTAGCTACTGCGTATTTGTCACCGAGAGCAGCGATGGTGCCGTCATCAAGCATCTTTTTGAGAGAAGCATTTATCTTGTCAAGAAGGTCCTTGTTGCCCTTCTTAACAGCGATAGCGTATTCTTCGTTTGCAAATGCAGAAGCATCTTCAACTATCTTAAGGCCCTTGTTGTCTGCAACGTACTTACCTGCGGTAGCAGAGTCGATAACCACAACGTCAGCCTTATCGTTTACAAGCTCCATGATAGCGTCGGTACCCTTCTTGAAGGAGGTGTACTTGTAGCCCATATCGCTAACGATGCTTTCACCGGTGTAGCCCTGGATAACAGCGATTCTCTTGTCAGCCATATCGGAAGCCTTAGCGATGGTGGAGCCTTCCTTAACGATCATAACCTGAGTAGCCTTGTAGTAGGAGATGGAGAAGTCAACCTTCTCAGCTCTGTCGGGCTTAACAGTCATACCTGCGATAACTGCGTCAACCTGACCGTTTTCCAAAGCGATAAGAAGGGAGTCAAACTCCATGTTGGAGATTTCAGCCTTCATGCCGTTATCCTTTGCGATCTTATCAGCGATAGCGATGTCGATACCGTCATACTGACCGATAACACCGTTAGCAGCGATAAATTCGAAGGGAGGGAACTCTGCGTTGGTACCGAAAACGAGGGTCTCGGTTTCTTTCTCTCCGCCGCATGCTACGAACATAGCGGAAACCATGAGAACTGCCATCAAAAATGCGATGATCTTTTTCATTTTGGATATTCTCCTTAAATATAATATTATTTAAAAGGCGCTTTGCCTTTTATTTCTTGATTTGGGGTCAACTAAAGAACCTTGCTGAGGAAGTTTTTGGTTCTATCGTTTTGCGGGTTACCAAAGATCTCTTCCGGAGAGCCGCTTTCCATAATGACGCCGCCGTCCATAAACAAAACTCTTGTACCAACCTCACGGGCAAAGCCCATTTCGTGGGTAACCACTACCATGGTCATTCCTGAACGGGCAAGGTCCTTCATAACGTCAAGCACCTCGCCAACCATTTCGGGATCAAGGGCAGAGGTAGGCTCATCAAACAGCATTATCTCAGGCTGCATCGCAAGGGCTCTGGCAATTGCCACTCTTTGCTTCTGCCCGCCTGAAAGCTGTGCGGGGTAGTTGTTAGCCTTATCGGAAAGCCCTACTCTTTGAAGCAGCTCCTCACCCTTTTTTATAGCCTCCTCTTTGGTCATCTTTTTAAGTTTAACAGGAGCAAGGGTAATGTTTTCCATTATAGTAAGATGGGGGAAAAGATTAAACTGCTGGAAAACCATGCCCATCTTCTGACGTATTCTGTTAACGTTTACCTTGGGCGCGTTTATTATTTCGCCGTCTATGTATATCTCACCTGCGGTAGGCTCCTCCAAAAGGTTGAGGCATCTAAGAAAGGTGCTTTTGCCCGAGCCGGAAGGACCTATGACCACAACCACCTCACCTTGGGTGATGTGCTCGTCTATACCGCAAAGCACGTTAAGCTTGCCAAAGCTTTTGTGTAAATTTTTTACCGTAATCATATCCGCTCCTCCTTATCTTACGTCAGATTTTCTGAGCGCCTTCTCCACAAAGCCGAGAGAAACGGTCAAAATCTTTATAAGTACAAAGTAGATAATTGCGGACGCTAACAAGGGCAAAAACGGCTCAAAGGTTGCGCTCTTAATAAAGTCAGCCGCCTTTTGTATATCCATAATGCCTATGTAACCGACAATTGCCGTTTCCTTGATAAGTACTATAAACTCGTTACACAAAGCGGGGAATATGTTCTTTACCGCTTGGGGAACTACGATGTGTAGCATGGTTTGAACTGCGCCAAGGCCTAATGAACGGCCTGCCTCGGTCTGCCCTTTGTCTATCGACAGAATGCCCGCCCTTATTATCTCTGAAACGTAGGCGCCCGAGTTGATACCAAAGGCTATGGATGCTATTATCCACTTTTCCCAGTGAACGTTGGCGAACACTACGAAATAAATTATCATAAGCTGTGTAACGGAGGGAGTGCCTCTGATAACGTCCGTATACACCTTACCTATAAAATTAAGAAACTTGTTTTTGGAGAGACTGCAAAGGCCTATTAAAAAGCCTATAAATATACCGATAAGTATGGCGAACAAAGATACCTTTATGGTAACGCCGATGCCGTCAAGTATAAGTTTATATCGGTCTTCTTTAACAAAGCACAAATAAAAATCGTCACAAATGCCTGACCACCAAACAGCCACGTCGTTACAAAGTCCAAGCCACCAGGTTTTAATAGCGTCCATTACGTACCTCCTGTACGAATTTTGCGTTCAGTGCACGCACACTCACAGTGTAACACATTTGGTTGTATATTGCAATAGTTTTCCTTTATATTTATTCACTAAAATAAATAAATCGTCGTTATGACTTTTGTGTAATTTAGGGGTTTAGGTAGTCCGGCCGGCTCTTTTTTGAAAGCGAAAAAGCGTTTTTTGTATTTTTATAAAAAAGGGTTGCATTTATCGACCGTATATGGTATAATTATTAAAACTATCACATCTAAAGGAGGACACGGTTTTGGGTCTTGATTTAGTTGCTTTTATTGCGTATTTTATTCTTATTCTTGGCATTGGTATTTTCTTCTTTTCCCGTTCTAAAGGCGGCGGCGAAAAGGATTACTTCCTTGGCGGTCGTTCCATGGGTCCTTGGGTTACAGCAATGAGCGCTCAGGCGTCCGATATGTCCGGTTGGCTTCTTATGGGCTTCCCCGGCAGTATATTGGCGTTCGGTATGGGCAAGGTTTGGATAGGTATCGGTCTTGCGCTTGGTACCGCTGCTAACTGGATATTCGTTGCAAAGCGTCTACGCCGTTTTTCCAAGGCTTCAGGTGACTCCATTACCTTGCCTCAGTATCTTACCAATCGTTTTGCTTCCAAGAGCCCTGTGCTTAAGATATCTGCGGCTATCATCTTCCTAGTAAGCTTTACCGTTTACGTTTCCTCTGCCTTTGTTGCAGGTCAAAAGGTTATGTGCGCGGTTATTCCCGCTTTGCAAGGTCAGGAAATCCTTGCGGTTGCAATATTTGCTGTTCTTATTCTTGCATACACCTTCCTCGGCGGTTATAAGGCCGTTTGCTGGACGGACTTTTTCCAAGGCATACTTATGCTCGTTGCGCTTCTTGCCGTTCCGATAGTTATGATGGGTGGCGATTTTGACGCCAGCTACGAGGGCGCCTTTGCAGAGGGCATCTCCGCTTTCGGCACCAACCCCTTCACTGCAAGCTGGCAGGATATTGCCTCCGGTCTTGGTTGGGGCCTTGGTTACTTCGGTATGCCTCACATTCTCGTTCGCTTTATGGCTATCGAAAAGCCCTCCATGGTTAAGAAATCCGCAACCGTTGCTATAGCTTGGGTTGTTCTTTCTCTCGGCGCGGCTATCGCAATAGCAATACTGGGCAGAACCTTCCTTCTTTCTGACGGTTCGTCCCTTGCGGCTACTCTTCTTCCCAACAACGGTCAGGACATATTCATTTCCGTTACACAAAACATATTCCCCAGCCTTATAGTAGGCTTCCTACTTGCGGCTATCGTTGCGGCGGCAATGTCCACTGCCGACTCTCAGCTTCTCGTTGCCTCCTCCGCTTTCACCAGCGACCTTTACAAGCCCCTCGTTCGTAAGGACAAGGCTTCTGATAAGGAGCTTCTTTGGGTTGGCCGTATAGTGGTTCTTGTCGTTTCCGTTATTGCTTTCTTTATCGCAGTAAGCGGCATCAACGGCGGTAGTTGGGCAAGCAACATAATGGCAATGGTTGAAAATGCTTGGGGTCTCTTCGGTTCCGCCTTCGGTCCCGTTGTTATTCTTTCTCTCTTCTGGCGCCGTCTTAATTACGCAGGCGCTTGCACAGGTATAATTGTTGGCGCTATCGTAGATATCGCTTGGTTGCTTATGTTTACCAACACTATTATGGATGCCGCAGTTTACAACATCGGTGTTTACGAGATAATCCCCGGCTTTATCGCAGGTCTCATCGCTACAGTTGCAGTAACCCTTGCAACCAAGGAGCCCGGTGAAGAGGTTAAGGCTATCTACGCGACCGCTACCAGCAAGTCAATAGACGACTAAAAATAGTAAAAAATGGCTCGGTTCACTTGAAGTGAACCGAGCTTTTTTTATATATCTACTATATTCAGCGCGTCTAGAACGGAGCTTACGAGAATAAGCACTATGCATACGGGAGCAATGTATTTTATCATCAAGTTGAACAGCTTTTTACGTCTGAACTTGCCGCAAAGCTCTATTTCGTCTTCAACCACCTTCGTGCCCAAAACATAGCCTACGAAGATGCAGGTGAGAAGAGCGACTATGGGCATTATAACGCTGTTAGAGGCAAAGTCGAACATATCAAGTATGTTCATGCCTGCAAGCTTAACGCTCTTCCATACGTTAAATCCCAATGCAGAGGGGATACCCAAGGATACAGAACCTGCAAGAACGAAAAGGCATGTGCTCCTTCTGCCCCAGCCAAACTTGTCTCTGAAAATAGAAACCACCGTTTCCATAAGGGATATGGAGGAGGTAAGGGCCGCAAACAAAACCATAAGGAAGAAGGTTGCGCCGAGTATCGTGCCGCCTACGGTGCCAATGCTGTTAAACACCTGGGGTAAGGTCTCAAACATAAGACCGGGACCTGCGTTTATCTTAGAGGGGTCGCCACCGGAGAAGGAGAACACCGCAGGTATTACCATAAGACCTGCAAGAAAAGCAACACCCGTGTCAAAAATCTCTATCTGAGAAACGGAGGACTCTATACTAACGTCCTTCTTCATGTAACTGCCGTAGGTTATCATGATACCCATCGCCAGCGACATGGAGTAGAAAAGCTGTCCCATTGCGCCAAGCACCGTGTTAACTGAGAAGTTGGAGAAATCAGGCTTTATGTAGTATACAACGCCGTCCATCGCTCCGGGAAGTGTCATGGAGTAGATTGCAATGCCCACAGTCAATACAATAAGCACGGGCATCATGACCTTGCTTACCTTTTCTATACCCTTTTCAACACCCAAAAGCACTACCGCTGCGGTAATACCGATAAACAAAAGAAAATACAGAAGAGGCTCGCCTATCTGCCCGGTAAATTTATCAAAATATGATACTGCGTCCTTACCGACGCCCTCTACCACTGCGGTATCACCAATACCATCCGAAACTATCTTTACAAAATACTTGGTAACCCAGCCGCCGATAACGGAGTAGTAGGGAAGTACTATGATAGGCACTACCGAGGCTAGTATACCGACAAACTTGTATTTTTTATTTAAGCTTCCGTAGGCTTCGATGGCGCTCTTACCTGTTTTTCTGCCGATGGCTATTTCGGCGCACATCAGGGCAAAGCCAAAAGTAACTGCCAAAATAAGGTATACCAACAAGAATATACCGCCGCCGTATTTTGCTGCAAGGTATGGGAATCGCCAAATGTTACCCAACCCAACAGCAGATCCTGCCGCAGCAAGAACAAAGCCTATCTTGCCGGTGAAACTGCTTCTTTTCTTTTCCATATATTGCTCCTTGCCATAAAATTCTATAAATTATATCATATTTTGTCGCCTTAGTCAAGTTTTTAAGACTGAAGGAATTGTGCATAAAAAACACTTTGCGTTGTAGTACATAGTGCATAAAGTTATGCTTGTAAGGATAAAATCCGTTGTAAAGAGAGGTTAATTGTGATAATATACTATATATTGAAGAAAAAATTTGCAGGGGGTTGTACCGTGTCTAAAAGATTTATCTCTGCCGCACTTGCGTTGACTATTCTTATAGGGCTTATGCCTTATTTGGGAATTCTTGTTTCTGTAAAAGCCGTAAACGGCCTTGAAAACGGCACCGTTATTTATTACGAGGACTTTGATTATGCCGACGTTTCGGATAAGGACAAGGTGTTGTCTGTTCTCGGCTGGAGCGAGGCTGAAGAGTATCTTTACAATTACTCCGATTATTCAATAGAAAACGGAAGGCTGCTTTGTGACAACACGTCTTCGTATAACGCATACCTTACAGTCCTTGACAATACGGCAATGAGTGAAGCGGCAAAGGGAGACTACACTATCTCCTACAAATTGAATTACGTTTCCTCTACGGACTATACGGCATATTCCTCTCTAATCTATAACTACAACGGCTATAAAACCTACAATACCGTACATCTCAGAGTTGCGGGTACTGCTTACAATCAGGGTAGGGGCTACAACTGGTATAACTATGACGATGCCATTTACGGAACAGGGACAAGCTCCGTTTCCTATAAACTGTTTGGTGTTTCCGCTTTGACAGCAAATGCCTCCTCTCCCACCGCATATCCTTTGGTTGGCAGGGAAGTGACTGTAAGAATAGCCGTTGATATCGACGCAGGTCCTACCGTTTATATGAACGGCGTTAAGGTTTCCTCTCCTAACGGCAAATATAAGGATGTTTTCATGGCAACAGAGCAGTATGCCTCTGCCATAGGTCTTAAAACCGCCGCAGGTGTAAAGGCGTATATGGATGACTTTATGGTCTACACAGGTCTTGGCGATATTCCTGCAAATGTAAACAAGGAGGACATAAGCTACGTTACTCCCAAAGCTCCCGATTACGGCAATACCATTGACGTGATGAGCTACAACGTGTACTACATAAGTCAGTCTACCGTGGCTCTCGCTGATGGTCTAAACCGTACTACTCATTTGTATAATGTCATATCGGGCTATCATCCTGATATAGTGGGCTTTCAAGAGCGTACCGAGGCCAACAAAACCGGCATAACCAACCTTCTTTCAACCTACACAAATTATAAGGTAGTGGATGAGTACAGAACGGACACCTCTGTGGCGTACGTTCATCACCACGCACCGATAATGTATAACAGCGACCGTCTTACCGTGGAAAGCAATACCGCCGCTAACAATAACATGGGCCACGGCGCATGGCTTTACAGAGATTGCTATGAGGTAAGAGACCTTACGGAATCTCAGTTTGCCTCCTTCAGCCCCGGTAAAAGTATGTCTTGGGCTGTATTTAAGGATAATGTCAGCGGTAGCTATATCCTCGCCATGAATACTCATTTCTCGCTCAGGCTATCCTCTTACGTAAACTATACGGCAGAGGATGCAATAAACGACCGCCTTGCAAACGCAGAGACCTGCCTTGGTGTTATGGAAAAGGTGTTTGACGTTTACGGCGTTATTCCCGTGGTTTATACGGGCGACTTTAATATGTATAGCTTTGACCCCTCCTATAAGCGAATCTCCGAGGAACTTTCGGATACTCTTCATGGCAGTGAAGATTTTATTAAATACGAGTATTCCATGAACTCCATAACCACCCCCGACCTTGTGGAGGTGCCTGACCTGCCCATAGACCATATCTTTTACAACACCGAGGCCCTGACTGCGGTAGGTTATCAGGTCTGCAACGGCGCGGCTGAAATAAGAATAGCCTCTGACCATCTGCCTATCCTAGGCACCTTCAGTATAAAGGAAACGTCGGCACCTGTTTGCTCTCACATTACCGGTGTTTATGATACCCCTCAAACAGTAACCATGAAGGGCGACGGAGAAATATTCTACACAACCGACGGTAGTGACCCTATAACCTCCGATACCCGTAAGCTGTATCCCGGCATAATATCCGTAACGGAGGATACCGTTCTTAAATACTGCGCTCTTAAAAACGGAGTATACAGTAACGTACAGCGCGTAACCTTGTATTTCGGTACCCCCTTGTATATCACAGAAGTAACTAAAAACTCTCCCGGTAACGATATGTACGAGGGTGTGGAGATAATAAACGTATCCAACGTACCCGTAGACCTTTTTGACTTTGTTATTTGGAATTATAGCGACTCTCCCTTATCAAACGTTACCGGCGTTTCCGATTCCACCGTTATATTGCAGATGAAAATGGCAAGTGTAGAAGGTCAATACGTCCTTCCCTCAGGCGGTATAGGCTTTTGTCCCACTGTAAATACCACCATGTATAAAAACAAAGATCAGTACGCGGCGGGAAAAAGTGACTACCTCGTTACGTTGAACGGTGACGGTACAAAGGTTACCTATCATACCGATAGGTTTGCCGCCGCAATAGCCTACGATGGTTCAGGCAGTATCTCTCCCGATAGAATATTCGTAATAGACAGAACCGCCCGCAGTATGGGCTACACCGTAGACGGCACCCTTGTAAAAAGGGCTGACTATTACAGCAGTGACGGCGTTACGGTAAATAATCTTTACAGAAGCTTTAATTTAAGCAACAGCACGTATACAAAGCTTTATATAACCCTAAGCACTGCTCAGTACGTAAACGAATCCGTTACAACTTGTATACTTGACGGTACCGATGGGGGCACTACTACTGCCTCTGACGGAACTACTACTGTGCTTGAAGGCTCCTATCATTTCACTCCAAACGGAAAAACCTTGATGACTACCCAATCCTTTACCAAGAGTGGGTACAGTATAGGTTATCTTAACGCTGATCAGCAAAGTGCTTATGATAAGATAATTGCAATCAGAAGAGGTAAGGCCTCTGTTGCTGTTTCAACGGCGGAGGAGTTTGCGGCGATGAGCGCAGATGGTAGTTATTACCTCACATCTGATATTACACTTACCTCCTCTTATCCCGCAAAATTTACGGGTGTGCTTGACGGTAACGGTCATACTGTTACTACAAGTGCTCCTATGTTTGCCGATCTTAGCGGAACCGTGAAGAATGTCGCCCTTAAGGGCGAGATAAGCGGCAGCGGATATAACGGCGCAATTGCCGCTAAAAGCACCGGCGGCGCAAGGCTTGAAAAGGTGACGGTAAACGTAAAGCTTTACGGCGGTACCGTAACAGGCGGTCTTATCGGTTACGTGGGTGACGGCGTAAAGACCGTTGCAGTAGACTGCGTTAACTACGGAGACGTTTCGGGTACAAGTCAATCCGGCGGCCTTTTCGGGTACGTGCTTGGCTCGGCGCTGGTTATGGACGGCTGTATAAACAAGGGCAGGGTAAGTTCCGATTCTTACAGCGGCGGCTTGGTTGCCCGCTTTGGTAAAGATGCTTCTACAATAAAATACGTTTGCAATATCAGCAACTCCGTTAACTACGGAGAGGTGCTTTCCGATTCTTCCAGGGCAGGGGGCATATTGGCTTATTCTGCCGGTAACACAAGCATAGCCGGCTGTGATAATTACGGCTACGTTCATTTCTCTAAGACCAACACCAACTCCATGGCGGGCGGTATATACGGCGCAGGCACCACAACCTATACGTCAGGTGGCACCGAGTATGATACTGTCAATGCATTTACCATATCTGATTGCTACAACTACGGTAACGTAGAGGCAACCACCAACGCAGGCGGCATATTGGGCAGAGGCCCCAACCACGCTACTCCAAGCGGTTATGCCTATACTATAATCTCTTGCGGAAACAGTGGTGATATAGTTACTACCGATGCAGGCAGTACTTATGGCACCAAGGGAGCAGGCGGCATAGTAGGTTACGTTTACGGCGGCTATTCAGGCAACGGAAACGGTATATACAATTGCTATAATGTAGGCAAGGTTACAGCCGTTGGTGGCGATAGCGGAGTTAAACAACACGCCTGCGGTATAGCGGCGTTCCTCAGTGGCACAACTGCACACCTTAAAAACTGCTACAATGCCGGAGAGGTTACCTGCAGCGGTAACAACGTTGGCGCATATCAGCTCTACTATAATAACGATACTACGGGAAGTCCTGCGGCGTATGTAAGCAACAACTACGCGCTCTACGTAAGCGGCGCTTCTTATGAGCTTAACGGCACCCAAAGCGCATCCTATAAGACCTTCACCGTCTCCGAGCTTTCAGCAGGCACAGTGAGATCCAAGCTTAACAGCGGTGCAGGAAATACCCTTTACTATCAGTCCTCCGAGCAGGTATATCCCGTCCATAAAAGGTTCTTCAACAACCTTAAAAACGGCATAATCCTTGGGGATAATACCGTTTACGCCGAAGACGGTGAGTTTGTGTATAGGGTGAAAGCTAACACTACCGTAAGGGATTTCCAAAGCAACTTTGCTACGGAGGTAAAGGTTGTGGACTGTAACGGCGAAGCAGTGGGATCTTTACCCGTATCCACCGGACATACGGTTACGTCTTTTGACGGTTCGAAAAGTATGACCGTGGTGGTAATAGGCGATGTAGACGGCAACGGTACCGTTTCTGCCACCGATTATATCAACGTAAAGGGGTACATAAAGAACACCACCTCCTTGGATAAGGTGCAAAAAAACGCTGCCGATGTTGACGACAGCGGCGAGATAAGCTCGTCAGACTACGTAAGCCTTAAGCTTATGTTAAGCCGATAGAATAAAATGCTTGGTAAGCCTTAGTGCTTACCAAGCATTTCTTCTATTTGCGTTTTTCTTTTGCTTTTCAAAAAGGCAATGTAAAGCACAAGGCCTAAAAGTGAACTGAGGCTATCCGTAATTGGGTAGGTAAGCCAAAAGTAACCAAGACCGAAACGGGAGAGCAGATACCCCAAGGGCACGAACAAAATAACCGTTCTGAAAACCGTAAGAGCACTGCTTTTAAAGCTGCTTCCCACTGCTTGAAAAAACACGGGGAAGGTAAGGGAGGTTACCATAGGTGCAAAACTAAGCCCTATTATGGGGAAAGCGTGGGCGCCTATTCTCAGCACCTCGTTGTCAGATGAGAAAAGCTTAAGCATCGGCACGGGGATAAAGGCAAAGCAAAGAGTGCCCAAAAACATAAGAACTGCGCCGAATATGATAGAAGCATTCATGGTTTTTTTGCAACGGCTCATATCACCTGCCGCGTAGTTGAAGCTTATAATAGGTACTATGCAGGTCTGCATAGCTCCAAGGGGGATAAAAAAGAAGGTCTGCCATTTGTAATACAGCCCAAGTACTGTAACCGCCGCATCGGAAAAGGTGGAAAGTATAAGGTTTAGCCCAAATATGTAAAACGTATACGCGGATTGCATTAATATATTGGGCGTGCCCATTTTGAATATCTGCTTTATATAGGGCGTAAATTTTCTTCTTTCAGGCGGTTTGCAGTAACCCTTTTTCATAACCACAAGCGCCGCCGCCATTTGCCCCAAAACAGTGGCAACTGCCGCGCCTGCGATACCCATCTTAGGGAAACCCCCCCATCCGAAAATAAGCAATGGGTCAAGAGCAATGTTTATAATGGCGCCGATTATCTGCGCTGTCATAGGAGTCTTCATGTCGCCCCTTGCCTGCAGTATCTTTGTCCATACACTTTCCAAAAACAAAAATACGCTAAAAACGCAAACTATCCTGCCGTAGATAATAACCTCGTTTATGACAGAGGAGGAATCGGTGGAGACCCTTGCGTAAGCGGGCATAAGGAGAAAGCAAAGGATGGCAAACACCAGCCATATTCCAAACGCAATGGGTGTGCCTACCCCTGCACATTCATCGGATTCTTTCTTTCTGCCAACACCCAGTCTTGCCGCCATAACGGTATTAACGCCCACACCGCTACCTACCGCCAATGCTATCATAAGAAGCTGTAAGGGATACACTATTGAGAGGGCGGTAAGTCCGTCTTCGCCGTTTTTGCCCACAAAAAAACTGTCAACTATATTGTAAAGAGCTTGTATAAGCTGTGCGACCATTACGGGCGGCGCAGTTTTTATAAGGATTTTAGAAACCTTTTCTTTGCCGTAAAGTTCTGATCCGTCCATGGTGTTTTTTTATACCAATGCAGATTGTTTGAATTGCACGGTGCCGTTTTCAGCGTCCATAGACTCGATTATAGCAAGGGACTCTAGGTGATATCCAAGGTTTCGTATTATTTTGCCGCCTATCTGAAACCCCTTTTCAATCGCTATGCCAAGGCCAACTACGGTGGCGCCGGAACTTTCGGCTATGGAAATAAGCCCTTGCAGAGCGCAGCCGTTAGCGAGAAAGTCGTCAATTATCAGTACGCGGTCAGTGGGAGACAAAAACTTTTTGGAAACGATAACGTTGTTTTTGTTCTGGTGTGTGAAGGACTCAACCTCGGCAACGTACATCTCACCGTCAAGATTAATGCTTTTTGCCTTTTTCGCAAATATCATGGGCACGCCAAACTCCCTTGCAACTGAGCAGGCTATGCCTATACCCGATGCCTCGATGGTAAGTACCTTCGTAACACCGCCGTCCTTAAAACGCCTATAAAACTCCTTACCTATCATATCCATAAGTTCTATATCCATCTGGTGGTTCAAAAAACTGTCAACCTTTAAAACGTTGCCTTGTTTAACTATGCCGTCCTTTAAAATGCGTTCTTCCAAAAAGTTCATAATAAACTCCTCTTTTCGGTTAATAACACCGCCATTATACCACAGTAAATTTCATTTGTCAGCATTTTTGGCAAAAACAATACAAAAATATTTACATGGGTGTAAATTTGTGCTATAATGTCGAAAAAGTATAAAAAGGAGACACTGATATGGAAATGATGGAAGATATAAGCTTTACTATGGTTAACGAAGAAGGTAAAGAGGTAAAGTGTGACGTGCTTTTTACCTTTGATAGCGATGAGACCGGTAAAAGCTATGTTGTATATACCGATAACACTACCGATGAAGATGGATACGTAAAGGTGTTTGCATCTATCTTTACCGAAACTGATAACGAAATGCAGCTTAGCCCCATCGAAACCGATGAGGAATGGGCTATGGTTCAATCCATATTGGATGAAATGCCCGAGGATGACTGCGACTGTGAAGATTGCTGTCACGACCACTGCCACCACGAGGAATAGAAAATTTTAAAAAGGAGCTTTGGTGTTACCAAAAGCTCCTTTTTGTTTTTTTTGATACAAAAACGCCTCTCGTTATACTGCGAGAGGCATTTTGGTTTTATTTGGGGTAGGCAAAGAGTGAGTTGATCCGTTTTCGGAAACGCTGCATGTAAAGACAAACCTTCTGCACTTTGCGCCTTCTTTGTGCTTTGCCTATCTGTCTTCGCGGTAATAATTAGTCCCCAGTGCCGCAGGCAACCCACTGCTTCCGCGTTTGTTGCGAATAGAGGTAACCACCAGCACTATGGCGGTGATAATAAACGGAAGCGCCTGATAAAGTTGAACGGGAATCTTATCCAGCCATCCTAAGAGGGCAGGGAAAGCCTTTGCCAATGAGGAGCCGGAAACACGCAGGGTGTTGAAAAAGCCAAACACAAAGGTGCCCGCAATGGCAAGAGAGGGGTTCCAGTTTGCAAAGATAACCAAAGCAACCGCTATCCAACCGTATCCGTTTATCCAGCAAGCGCTGTTAAAGGAACCGGACATAAGAAGCGCCATGTAATAGCCACCGAGCCCCATGATGCCGCTGCCCAAGCAGATATGAACGTATTTCATAAGCTTAACGTTTATACCAACAGAGTCCGCTGCGGCAGGATTTTCGCCTACGGAACGAAGCTTAAGACCGAGGGTAGTGTGCTTAAGGTACCACCAAAGGGCAACCGCAATGATAATGCCCAGATACACTAAAATATTGTGGCTGAAAAGGCCTTTGCCGATAACGGGTATCTTCGATAGCAAGGGGATAGATAAATCAGCAAAGCCGTTTTTAACGTTTACTGCGTTGTTAAGAGTAGGCCAATCGGGACCCTTGAGGCTGTTGCCTACAAAGAAGTAGATGCCAAGACCAAAGGTGGTAAGGGTAAGACCGGTTATGTTTTGGTTGGCTTGAAGGGTAACGGTAAGTAAAGCGAAAAGCAAACCGCAAAGAGCGCCGGTAAGGAAAGCAGCCAATATACCAACGCCAAGGCTGTTTGCCAAGCAGCCGCAGATGTACCCGAAAATCGCACCTACTGCCATGGTACCCTCAACACCAAGGTTAAGGCTACCTGATTTTTCTACCACTATTTCGCCTACGGTGCCGTACAAAAGAGGGATGTTTATGGCAACTATGCTGTGTATAAAGGCTGTAATAACACCTAATTTATCCATAAATTACTCTCCTTTCTTTGTACGCGCTATGCGGAAACGAATGAAAAAGTCTGCCGCAAGAACAAGGAACAGTATAAGGCCTTGAAGCATATTTGCAAAGCTGGAGTCCACCCTTGCAAATTCGCTGGCGGCGTTGACGGAGCCGAACTGCAGCACGCAGATAAGGGCGGAAACGATAAATATCATACCCGTGTTAAGCTGTGCAAGCCACGCAACGATAATGCCCGTCCAACCCACGTCGTCAGTAATAGAGGTGGAAAGCACACCTGAGGAGCCAACCTTAAAGGCGGCGGCAAGACCCACGAGAGAAGCAGAAAGAAAAACGGTGCGAAGCACTATTCTGTTAACCTTCATGCCTGCGTAGTGTGCGGTGTTTGGGCTGTCACCCACAACGCTTATCTCGTAACCCTGCTTGGTGTACTTAAGGTATACGAAAATTATTGCGCCTACCATAAGAGTAAGAATAAAGCATACGTTAAGCTCAAACTTTTCACCAAGGGGAATGGAAGGGAATATAACTATATCCTTAAAGCTTTCAAAAACAGGTCTGGCAGACTTTTCCTGAAGGAAAAAGTTCCAGTCTGCCTTTGTTTCACCTATAAAGGTGAGGAAATACAAGGCGATATAGTTCAGCATCAGGGTCATAAGGGTTTCGTTGGTACCGAACCTTACCTTTAATATACCTGCGATGAGACCGTAAATGCCTGCAATGACCATCGCAGTGATACACATTACGATAAGAGTGACCCAAGCAGGAGCAACAGGCCCAAGCTTAAAGGCAACAAAAGCCGCAGAAACAGCGCCCATGATAAACTGGCCCTCACCGCCGATGTTCCAGAACTTCATTTTAAAAGCAAGGGACAAGGCAACTGAGGTAAGAGCAAGAGGCAGAAACTCCTTGATATAGTTCATGTATATCTTATACGCTCTTTTGTTTCCTACCGCACCCATTGTAAACATTTGGTAGTAGTAGTCCCAAGGGTCAACGTCTATTGCCCAAAGAACCAAAGCCCCCGCCAACAAGGCTATAACTATAGCTGCGAGATAAAAACAGCATTTCATCCAAAGGGGGCAATTTTCCCTTTTAACTATATGAAAGGGAAGCCTTGGCATTTTAGAGAAAAAACCGTTCATCGCTTACCCCTCCTTTTTGTTTTCATCTTCAAAGAAAGTATCTTTTGCCAGTCCTGCGGGCTTATCTGCATACTTTTCGCTAAGGTCAAGGGAGCCCGTCATCATAAGCCCCAGTTCTTCCTTCGTGGTCTTGTGGGCGTGAACTACGCCCATTACCTTGCCGTGGCAAAGAACCAATATCTTATCGCACAGCGCCATCATAACATCGAGGTCTTCGCCTACAAACAGCACACCAACACCGTCAAGCTTCTGCTTATTAAGAATGTTGTATATGGTGTAGGAGGAGTTGATATCCAAGCCGCGAACGGGGTAAGCTGTAATGATAACGTTAGGCCCTGCCTTTATTTCGCGGCCAAGGAGAACCTTCTGCACGTTACCGCCCGACAAACGCCTTACGGGGGTTTCGGTGGATGGAGTAACAACTGAAAGGTCTTCTATTACCTGCAAGGCATCCTTTCTTCCGCGTTTGCGGTCGATAAGGGGGCTCTTGCCCATACGATAATTTTTTAGAAGCATGTTGTCAGTGATGGACATTGAGGGAGCAAGACCCATGCCAAGTCTGTCCTCGGGGATGAAAGACATGGAGATACCTTTTTCCAAAATGGTTTTCGGCGGCAACCCCACAATGTTATCACCCTTGTGTATCATCTGTCCGGATACAATAGGTCTAAGACCTGCAATAGCCTCGCAAAGTTCCTTTTGCCCGCAACCTGCGATCCCTGCAACGCCAAGTATCTCGCCGCCGCGGATGTAAAAGCTTACGTTGTCGATAGCGGTGGCGCCCTCGTCGTTGTTTATGGTAAGGTTTCTTACCTCAAGCAAAGGGCGGGTCTTTTCCACCACGGGACGGTCAATGTTAAGGTTAACCTTGTGACCTACCATCCACTCGGTAAGGGCTTGCTCACTGGTCTCAGAAGTGTTTACGGTGGTTATATACTCACCCTTACGCATTATAGCAACGCGGTCGGATATCTCCATAACCTCGTTTAACTTGTGAGTGATTATGATTATGGCGTGGCCCTCCGCCTTCATAGCGCGCAGTACGTTAAACAGTTTTTCTATTTCCTGCACCGTAAGCACTGCCGTTGGCTCGTCAAGTATAATTATTTTCGCCCCGTAATACAGCACCTTAACTATCTCAAGGGTCTGTTTTTCGGATACAGACATATTATAAACCTTTTTTGTGGGGTCAAGGTCAAAGCCAAAACGCTTTGTAATGTCCTTTATTTCGTCATAGCGTTTCTTTTTTAAAACGAGGCCGCTTTTTTCCTTGCCCATCCAAATATTGTCTGCGGCGGAAAAAACATCCACCAGTTTGAAATGCTGGTGCACCATGCCTATACCAAGCCTCTTGGCATCCTCGGGCGAGTCGATGGAAACTGCCTCACCGTTTATATAAATACTGCCGCTGTCGGGCTTGTATATGCCTGACAGCATATTCATAAGCGTAGTTTTGCCTGAGCCGTTTTCGCCAAGTAATGCCAATATTTCGCCGGACTTTACGTTAAGATCAACGCCTTTGTTGGCAACGACACTGCCAAAGGTCTTGGTTATGCCGTGCATCTCTATGGCGTAGCCTGCCATAAAACCCCTCCTTTAATGCTATATACGTCGCTTTCTTTAAAGCGCCAAACAAAAAACAAAAGCTCTTTGCTTTCTGTTTGCCACCTTATAAAAAATCGGGTCGGTCGGTGAAAGTCCGACCGACCCGATTAAAACTAACGTTTTTAATAGCTTATGCTTCGGTAACGCCTGCTACGTAGTAGTTCATGGTGCCGGTGATAACGCTGTCTTCAACAGAAGCGCCGCCGGCGGGAACTATTTCATTGCCTGCATTGTCAACGAGAGCAGCATCAGCCTTGGTAACGGTACCGTCAGCAGCGATAGAAAGCTTAACACCGGAGAATACGTCCCATTCGCCGTCAATCATCATCTTACGAACGGTATCGATAGCAGCAGCGGTGTTAGCAGCGCAGTTGTCGCTGAGAGGAGATACGTCTACAAAGCCTTCCTTAAGACCGCCGTAGTATGCGGAGGAGCCCATCTTGGAAACGAACTGAGAAGCGTCGTCGCAAGCCATAGCAGCTTCCATAGCGGTCTTGTAGTATACGTCCCAGTGCCAGATAGCAGCAGTAAGGTGAGCCTTGGGAGCGTCAGAAGTCATATCAGAGTTGTAGCCGCAACCGAATACGTTTGCGTTTTCAGCAGCGATCTGAGGCTGTGCGGAGTCACAGTGCTGAGAAATGATGCCGCAACCGAAGGAGTTGATAAGCTCCTTAGCGTAAGCGGATTCATTGATTTCGTCTGCCCATGCGCTAAGCTTCTTAACGTGGATCTGAGCGTTGGGGTTAACTGCCAATACGCCGAGAGCGAAGCCGTTAATACCGGAAGCGGTTTCAGCATATTCGGTGCCGTAAGCTGCAACGTAGCCTACGTTGTTGTTTTCGATTTCAAGGCTCTTGAGACCTGCAGCGATACCTGCAAGGTAACGTGCCTGATAAGCGCGGCCAAAGTAGTTGTTAAAGTTGGTTTCGTTGCTCTTGTAGCCGGTTGCGTGAGAGAAGATGATGTCTTCGTATTCAGCAGCAGCTTCTTCCATAGCATCGATATAACCGAAGGAGATGCCGAAAATAATGTCAACGTCCTTGCTTGCAAGGGTGTCGATAGCGGAAAGAACCTGTTCCTTGTCTTCGGGAACCTCGTCAACGATGAAGAGCTGAGTGTCTACGTCAAGACCAAGGTTCTTCATAGCGGTGGTAATACCGTTGTGGTGAGCATAGGTATAACCTGCGGTGTCGTTCTTGCTGTTGATGTAGATAGCACCAACCTTAAGGTCGGAAGCAGCGGTAACCTTGCTTTCCTCGGTGCTTGCATCAGTGCTTGCATCAGTGCTTGCATCGGTGCTTGCATCGGTGCTTACGTCCTTGCTTTCTTCAGCGGGCTTGCTGCTGTTGTTGTCAGTGGTATCGCCGCCGCAGGCAGCAAAACTGAGGAGCATTAAAGCGGCAAGAACAAGTGCGATGATTTTTTTCATGGCCTTTTTTCCTCCAAAAAATATAAAAAATAATTTATCCTCAAAACGGCAAAGGTCTCACCGTAATCAGACACCCCTATTTTACATAAAAATACAGAAAAAGACAATAGTTTTTTGAAAAAATATCGTGATAAAGGAAGAAATTTTAAAGAAAAAAGAAAGCGCAGACGATTTTTTGCCTCGTCTGCGCCAAATGTGTTCTTTTATCAGTTGTTTTCCTCGGGATAAACCTTTTCAAATTCGGCGTAACCCTCTTCTTCAAGTTTCTTGAACTGGGCGTTCATATTCTTCTTCATGGGGAAAACGGAAACAGTCTTGCCCTCTTCCCTCAGAGTCTTTGCTCTTGCAAACAAAGCAACCTTTTGCTTTGTGGATACGTTCTTGTGTACCAATATTGCAAGGCTGTTGCTGTCTATCTTCATGCCCTCGCCCATCATGTCCTTGAGAATGGTGATAATACGCTCAAAGCCTATGGAGAAGCCGCAGGCAGGAACGCTGTTACCGCTGAACTTGCCTATCATTTCGTCGTATCTGCCGCCGCCTGCGATGGAGAAGTTGTAGCCGTCTATGCTTATCTCGAAAATGGTACCGGTGTAGTATCCCATACCTCTTACCAGAGTGGGGTCAAACACTATGTTTACGTTACCGTCAACCATTGCACTTGCGCTTAAAATGATATCGTTAACGCTTTCACGCACCTTGCCGTTAAGGTATTCTTCGGGAATGTTTTCGCAAAACGCCATACAGTCAGCACCGTCTGCGTTTTTGAAAACGCCCAGATACTTGTCCACACATTCCTCGCCGTAGCCGTTTGCGATAAGCTCACTGCGTACTCCGTCAAAGCCTATCTTGTCAAACTTGTCAAGGGAAACCAAAACGTTTGCTATATCGTCCTCACCAAAGCCCGCCATGAGGCAGATTGCGCGGAGGATACGTCGGTCGTTTATATGTACGGTAAGACCCGAAACCTCAAAGCCCTTGAATATTTTTATAAGCATGTTTGCGGTAGCCGCAACAAGCTCGATCTCCGCAAGGTTGCTTTCGTCACCAAGCACGTCTATATCGCACTGGGTAAACTGACGGAAACGACCCTTTTGGGGGTTATCCTCCCTCCAAACGCTGCCTATCTGCAACGCCTTGAAGGGAGAGGGAAGCTTATCCGCATTGTTGGCGTAATAACGAGCGAGAGGCACCGTAAGGTCGTACCTCAAGCCGTTGTCCGCAATATCGTCGTACGCGCCCTTTTCCAAGGCAGAGGTCAAGGACTGACCTCGTTTAAGCACCTTGAATATAAGCTTTTCGTTGTCGCCGCCTTGCTTGGAACTTAAATTCTCAATATGCTCCATAGCGGGAGTCTCTATCTGCATAAAGCCGTATTTAGAATAGCTGTCTTTTATCATAGAGAAGACCTTTTCTCTAAGGCGCATATCCGATGGCAGCATATCGCACATCCCCTTAACGGGTGTCTTTATGAACTTCATAAGCAAAAACCTTTCAACGTCTAAAATACTCGGCTATTGTAGCACAGTATAATGGTAAAATCAACAGTTATTATCCAAGTAAAGCCAATATCTCCTGCTTGTTGCGGTAGCCGATGGCAACGTTTTCCTTAACGCCGTCCTTAAATACTATAAGGGTGGGTATGCTCATAACGCCGAACTTAACTGCAAGTTCAGGATCGTTATCAACGTTTATTTTGCCTACCTTCACATCGGGATTTTCAGTTGCTATTTCCTCAATAAAGGGCGCTATCATTTTACAGGGCCCGCACCAATCGGCGTAAAAATCCACCAAAGCCGTGCCCTTTCCGTTAAGTATCTCGCCTTCAAAATTGCTTTTATCAAGTTTAATTATTGCCATAATAAGTCTCCTAGTCTTTAGTTTTATAGTAGAGCATGCAGTGACAGTATCCCTCAAAATCGGGGTCAGCCATCTGCTCTCTGAATTCTTTGCAAATGCACTTGTTTTCGGGTGTTTTGGGTATACGGCAGGGGCAGTAGCCGTTCTTTACCCTAAGTCCTTCCCTTATACGTTCCACCACAGCCGCATCCTCGTTAAGCCTTATCGCCATTACCGACCCTCCATTTCATATTATTATACGTATTTAGTATAGCACTATGCGTTTCATAAGTCAAGTAAAAGGAGTATTGGCAACATTTTTTGTATTAAAATACCGTCAAAACTATTGACACGGCAGTGTTTAAGTGGTATAATTAACCCAAATTTAAAAGGCTGTGAAAAAGGCAGTACCGCAGTGCAACCCGTTTTTAGAGAGCCGTGCAGCTGGGATACGGTAACGGGCGCTGTCAGGGAATAACACTTTGGAGCCGGCGGAAGAACGCCAAGTGCTAATGCTTGGTTATTAGAACCGCCCGTTGGTTGCGTAAAAACCTTTTGAGAGGGCGCTTTGAAGGGAGCGTCAATTTGGGTGGTATCGCGGAAGTAAGGTCTTTCGTCCCATGTGTGGGATGAGGGGCTTTTTTGTTTTTTCATCCGCTTTTTCGGAAAATAATAATTATATATAAGTTTTGGAGGACATTTCAAATGCTTAGAACACACAATTGTAATGAACTGGGTACCGATAACATCGGCCAAAGAGTCACACTTACCGGCTGGATAAGCACCGTTCGCGACCATGGCGGCGTGCTTTTCGTTGACCTTCGCGACCATTACGGTGTTACCCAGATAGTTTTTTCTGATGACAGCATGATAGCAGGTATGTCCAAGGAGACTGTTGTGCTTGTTGAGGGTGTGGTTACCAAGAGAGATGAGGAAACCGTTAACCCCAAGATAAATACCGGTCTTATCGAGGTGCGCGCAGATAAGATAGAGGTTCTCGGGCCTTGTCTTCTCGGTCTTCCCTTTGAGATCGATGCTTCTACTCTTACCAGGGAAGACGTAAGACTTAAGTACCGTTACCTCGACCTCAGAAACAGCAAGATACATGATAACATAGTTCTTCGCTCCAAGATACTTTCCTTCCTTCGTTCTCAGATGGAGGAGCTTGGCTTTATGGAGATACAAACTCCCATCCTCACCGCCTCCTCTCCCGAGGGCGCTCGTGACTATCTTGTACCCAGTCGCAAGCACAAGGGCAAATTCTATGCTCTTCCTCAGGCACCTCAGCAGTTCAAGCAGCTTCTTATGGCCTCCGGCTTTGACCGTTATTTCCAGATAGCCCCCTGCTTCCGTGACGAGGATGCAAGACAGGACCGTTCCCCCGGTGAGTTCTATCAGCTTGACTTTGAGATGGCGTTTGCTACTCAGGAGGACGTGTTTGAGGTAGCAGAGACCGTTATATCCAATACCTTTAAAAGGTTTACCGATAAGGCGGTTTCTCCTGCACCCTTCCGCCGTATAACCTTCGCTGATGCTATGCTTAAGTACGGTACGGATAAGCCCGACCTTCGCAACCCTCTCCTTGTCCAAGACCTTACTGATTTCTTTGCAAAGCATGAGTTCCTTAATATAAACGGCAGAACCGTTCCCTTTAAGAACAAGCTCGTTCGCGGTATAGTTGCAAACTATCTTGTTAAGAAGGATGGCGACGGGGACGGTAAAAAGGCATTTGAAAAGGCAATAGATACCTATTCCAGAAGCATCGGTATGAAGTTCGGTATAGGTTACATCACCCTTGAGGGTGGGGAATACAAGGGTCCCATCGCCAAGTTCCTTACCGAGGAGCAGAAGGCAGAGCTTACCGAGCTTGTCGGCATTAAGGAAGGCGAGTCCTTGTTCTTCATCAGCGATACTCCCGCGGTTATCAATCGTCTCGCAGGTGAGATGCGTACTTGGATAGCAAACGAGCTTGGTCTTATAAAGAACGACTCCTTTGAGTTCTGCTTTATCGTTGATTTCCCCATGTACGAGCTTAACGAGGAAACCGGCAAGATAGACTTTACCCATAACCCCTTCTCTATGCCTCAGGGCGGTATGGATGCTTTGCTTAACAAGGATCCTCTTGAAATATTTGCTTATCAGTACGATATAGTATGTAACGGCGTGGAGCTTTCCTCCGGCGCTGTTCGTAACCACAACCCCGAAATAATGAGAAAAGCCTTTGAGATAGCAGGCTACGGCGAGGAAGACCTTAAGGCGAAGTTCGGCGCACTTTATACTGCGTTCGCTTACGGCGCACCTCCTCACGCAGGCATGGCTCCCGGCGTTGACAGAATGATAATGCTTATAGCAGAGGAAGAAACTATACGTGACGTAATAGCCTTCCCTCTAAACGGCAACGCACAGGATCTAATGATGGGCGCACCCGGCGGTGTTACCGAACAGCAGCTTCGTGAGGTTCATATAAAGGTTAGAGACTAGTCACATATTCTTGCCGAATACGGCAAAGGAGTTAGATTATGGAAAGAGAAACACTAAGACTTTTGGAAATGCTTAATCAGCTTCGTCTTACTGAGGAGCAGAAGGAAAAGGTTATCTCCTTCTGCAACAACAGAGAGGCGGCTTTGAAGGCGCTTGACGCCATTGATACAGAAAACGTGGAAAGAATGGTCCACGTGATGCCTGTGCTTACAGTCGTGCGTGAGGACATAGTTTCTCAACCTTACACGGCTGAAGAACTTCAGCAGGGCGCGCCTGAAACCGACGAGGGCTACTGGTGCGTGCCTAAGGTAATGGAATAAGGAGGACACGGTTATGAAAAAAATAATTGTTGACGATATGCTCCTTACCAAGGACCTGCCCACTACCGCAGGCTCTAAGATGCTTGAGGGCTACATGAGCCTTTTCGAGGCAGAGGCAATAAGCCGTCTTAACGGTGCCGGCTATACCATCAGCGGCAAGGCAGAGGTTGGCGAGTTTGCCATAGACCTTATTTGTGAAACCAATTATAAGGGCGCTTTTGTTAAGAAAGGTAAGCTTGCAAGCCCCGTGGCAGAGATGCTTGAGGGGGACGCAGAAGCGGCAGTTTGTATGGATGTTAACGGTTCGGTACGCCGTGCCGCCGCACAGAACAGCCTTGTAAGCATAAAGCCCACCTATGGTACCGTATCACGCTTTGGTACAGTTCCCGTTGCTTGCTCGGGAGAGACCGTAAGCGTTATGGCTAAAAGCGCGGATAACTGCGAGGCGGTTCTTAGCATAATAGCAGGCCACGACGATAAGGACGGCACCAGCCTTTCCGATGAAGACTGCGCTAAAGCAAAGGAAGTAAGCCCCATGCGCCGCATAGCCGTTCTCGGCAACATGCTTAAGGATACAGATCTTGCCGTTGCCAGAAAGATAGAAATTTTCAGGGAGAATCTTGCCGCTAAGGGGATAGAGGTTTGTGAGATAAACAGCGATGTTATCGCCGCTTCCTCTGCTGCCTGGAATGTGCTTATGTGCGCCGAGCTTTGTAACAACGTTTCTCGTTACGACGGCGTTAAGTACGGCTATCGTGCAGAAAACTTCAGCGGTATAGATGAGCTTTATACAAACAGCCGTACCGAGGCATTCGGCGAGCTGCTTAAGTGTGCCATTCTTTTCGGCTCCGATACCCTTTCTACCGAAAACTATATGAAGGTGTATGATAAGTCCCTTCGTGTTCGCCGTGTTGTATCGGAAGCCTTTAACGCATTGTTCGAGCAGTACGATGCGGTTATGATGCCCGCTTGTTCTTCCTTTGATTATTCCGAGGATATAGAAGACACGGCAGTGTTTGAAGAAAACTATTATACCGCACCTGCTTCTATCACGGGTCTTCCCGCTGTGGTAATAGACGGTGTTCAGCTTGTGGGCAAGGCATTCTCTGAGGGAAGCCTGCTTGCGTTTGCCAAGGAATACGAAAAGGAGGCAAAGTAGTATGAAGTACGAAACAGTCATAGGGCTTGAGGTTCACGTGGAACTTGCAACAAAGTCCAAGATATTCTGCTCCTGCTCAGCGCACTCCTTCGGCGCAGAGCCTAACAGCCACGTATGTCCCGCTTGCTGCGGTATGCCCGGCATGCTTCCCGTTGTAAACAAGCGAGTTGTTGATTACGGTATGAAGGCAGGCATGATGCTTAACTGTCACATCAACCGCACCACCACCTTTGATAAAAAGAGTTATTACTATCCCGACCTTCCTGCGGCGTATCAGACCACTCAGTGGTTTGCTCCCGTTGCTGTAAACGGTACGGTGGAGATAGAAACCTCCGGTGGCAAAAAGAGCGTTCGCATAAAGCAGATACACATGGAGGAGGACGCGGGTAAGCTTGTTCACGATATCCGTGAGGATACCACACACGTAGACTTTAACCGTACCAGCGTGCCCCTTATCGAAATAGTAAGCCAGCCCGACCTGTCCGGTGCAGAGGAGGTAGAGGCTTATCTTGAGCGCCTTAAGACTCTCCTTCGTTACGCCAAGGTTGCAGAATGTGAAATGGCACACGGTACCATGCGCTGTGACGTTAACCTTTCCGTACGTCCCGAGGGCAGCAACGTTCTTGGCGTGCGTACCGAGATGAAGAACATGAACTCTATAGAGGCTATAAAGCGCGCTATCGAGTATGAAGTTTCAAGACATATAGACGCTATCGAAAACGGTACCGAGGTTCTGGTACAGGAAACCAGACGTTGGGACGACATAAAGGGTAAGAGCTACGCTATGCGCACCAAGGAGACCGCAGGTGACTACCGCTATTTCCCCGATCCTAACGTAATGCCCATTGTTATCGACGATGAATGGTTCGACTCTATAAAGGCAACTCTTCCCGAACTCCCCGAGGTTAAAAAGGCAAGATATACCGGTGAGTACGGTCTTAGCGATTACGACGCAGATCAGCTTACCAAGAGTATCGCTGTTTGTGAATGCTTTGAGGATGCATATTCCGTATGCGGCAACGCAAAGGATGCGGCAAACTGGATGATATCCGAGGTTATGAGTCTTCTTAACGTTAAGAAGATGACCTATGATATGCTTGACCTTAACGGTATAACACTGGGTGAGCTTATAGTGCTTGTAAGCGGTGGTAAGGTGGGCAGAGCCAATGCTAAGAAGATACTTGCTGCTATCTTTGACGACCCGTCTATCGTTCCCGAGGAGTACGCTAAGGCAAACGGATTTATTGTTTCCAACGACACTGGGCTTATAGCAACTGTGGTTAAGGAAACCGTTGCCGCTGACCCCAAGTCCGTTGCAGACTTTAAGGGCGGTAAGGAAAAGGCTCTTATGGCACTTTTCGGCAAGTGCATGAAGCAGCTTAAGGGCAACTGTGACCCTCAGGTCCTCAGAAAAATTCTCATTGATCATATAAACGGTCTTTAAAGGTATATAAAACTTATCCCCTGCAGGCGTTTTAGCCTGCAGGGGATTTTTTCTTTAGTATACAACCTCACCGTTAATATCTGTTTTCAAGAACCGTATCAGCTCATCGTCCTTATATCCCAGTGAAACACCGATCAAGGTCTTGGCATAAGCCGTTTCTAATGTGGTGTGGGCAATACCCACGGCGCCGTTGCGGAGGGCGTCTCCCGTGCTGTCGTAGGCGAAGGCTGCCTCGTCGCAGGGGGCTAAAAACAGCGGTATATCCCTTTCCTTGCAACAGTCAAGCAGTGAAAGAATCGAATACTCGCTGTAAGCCTCGCTGTCCTTCTTGCGCTCTACGCATACCGTGTCGGAATGATACGTGCCGTGAACGATGGCCGAAAGCCCGTCAATATTAAAACGGCTGTAGTTGATACCTACGTATGGCGTAATAAGCATAATCTCGTCCTTGAGGGGAGACAGCTTATCAAGAAAATGGCTATCGGTGCCGAAGGGCTTACCCTCGGCGCGGCTATCGGCTATCTCCATTTCAGTTACGCTATGAAAGTCACTGCTGTAATTGGGGCATTGCTTAAGGTGCGCCCCGTAGTGAAGAAGCATTTTGCCGTCCATGTTGCGGTAAACAGCGTAAACGTTAGGTGCTAAACCGTTCATAATAAGCTCCGCCGCTGCGCGGAAATTGGCATATCCGTTTGTACGATTTTCTTTTTTACCGTCAGGAGTTCTTAACGGTAATTGGGCAGAAACCATACATACAGGCACAGTCACGCCGCAAAGAACAAGCGAAAGCAGTGAAGCGGTAAAGGCAAGTGTGTCCGTGCCATGCAGTATTATCACGCCCTTATAGTGGGCCCATTTAACCTTCCTAAGAAGGTCAAGAAGCCCGTTCCAAGCCTTTATTGTCATGTTTTCGCTAAGTATATCCGGATTAAGCTTAACCGTGTCAAAGGTAACAGCCTTTGCGAAAGGGCTGTCGCTCTCCTCAAAATCCGATATAATATAATTCTTTGCCTTATCAGCATTGGATTGATTTTTGTTGTTTTCGTTAGGTGCAGAGCAAATAGTTCCGCCCGTAAGTATTACAAGTATTTTGTTCATGCTTCTTTCCATCCTTTAGTCTGCTCCTTGCTTGCCCCAGTAGCCAAAGGTCTCTTCGCCGTAGCGTAAAACAATATTGCCGTCCTTTACTTCTACTGTGTAATATCGTGAAGAACCATCACCGGTAGGTAGCGGGGCGCATTCCAAAAAGCACTTGCCGTTAGCCGTGTAAAGCCTTTTTGGAGCATATCCCGTTGCCATAAATGTGTTGTAATAATCTTTGAGAATATCGCCTGCCGTGTCACTTATACGCATTGTAAAGGTATACAATCCGGAGGTGTATCCTGCGCCTAAGCGTATCCTTTCCGTTTTGCCGTCGCCGTCTATGTCGAAATCGGTGTAGGAGGAAGGATAACCAAAATCTGCTTCAGGTATTTCCGGGGAGTTATCCTCTGGGATGATTTTAAAAACGTTTGAAACAAAGGTCTTGTCGTCGTTAAGATATAAGTCAAATGTAATATCGTCGCCTCCCTTGGTGGGCAGGTCTATCTCATAGGTGCTTAAAAAACTGCTTTCCTCGTCTCCGTGCCATTCGTTAGGCAACGGCAAAAAGGTAAATTTACTCTTGTTTCCAACGGTGATCTTTACGTGGTATTTGGGATATTCCGTCTTTGTTGCCTCGGTAAATCCCTTTTGTATGTTCCAAACCAAGCCAAGCACAGCTCCGCTGTTTCCTTTGGGCATTACTGAGGCTATTTTTACCGTGGCACAAGGTAGTTCAAATTCAATATTAGGGGCGCTTATGTGTACTCTCAAGCCGTCCCAAAAATACATATCTGTCTTTTCACGGTAATCATTGGTTACTTCGTATCCATAGCCGCCCGTTGGGTCTTGTATGGGGATAAGGGTAACGTATTCCGTTGGAACCATGCAGTAGGCAAGTATGGCGTGGGTCTCCTCTAATGTAAGTGGCGGAAGTATCGCTGATATTTTGTTTATAGCCGCCTTCATTTCCTCATCGTTCAGGTATTCAAACGCCTTGTCACCAAAGCAAAAATAGTTATAAGAGGGTAATCCGGAGCGGAATGCATATCCCCTTCTGGCAACACCGAAGGAGTATTTGTCGGGGGCTGTTTTCCATGCGAATACAGCAACCTTGGTAGTTGGGTTTAAGTCAAAATATTCCGGATACCTTTCCTTTAGTTTTTCAATTTTTATCTCGCTTGGTATTACCGTAACGTTTTCGGGTGGGTCAACACCGCCAACGTTGGTAACAGAATTGTCATTTTTACCGTCGTCTGTTACAGGGTTTGTGAGGAAGAGAACACCCAGCCCTACACAGCTTATAACGGCAATTATTATTATCCAAAAGCTTGCTTTTTTGTAGTTTAAAACTGCCTTCACTCTTTCTTTAATACTGCTTTCGCCAAAAGCAACCGGGCAGGCAGATATGGCCTTTCTTGGTACACTGCAGTTGATAAGTGCCTCTGAATAGGGCTTTTTTATCTCCTCGCCCAAGGCTTTTATAACCTTTTCGTCTGTTGCAAGCTCTATGTCCTTACAAAGCAGAACGTATGCTGCCCACAATACGGGGTTAAACCAATACACGGTAAGGAGCAAAAAACCAAGGGGCTTCCAAAAATGGTCACGCCTTTTCAGGTGCGCCCTTTCGTGGGCTATAACGTATTCTCTGTCCTCTGCAGTAAGAGATGAGGGCAGATATATCCTTGGTCTGACTATCCCAAGTATAAATGGCGTGTCGATATTGTCACATTCCCATATTATACCGTCAACCCGCGCCGCTTCTTTTACCTTTAGCCTAATACGCATATAGCTGATGACAGCATATAACGCCATAAGTGTCATTCCAAAAATCCAAATATTTGCGGCAACGGCACCTACCACTTGCATAGGGTTAACACTGTCACCCGTGGCAGGTGCAAGGCTTTCCGATATAATGGGATTAAAGGTAGAATTTATTATGGGTATACCGCTTTGTATATAGGGCTTATCGCTGTATATTATATCCGGCGGTACGGTTTCTGCGCTGGGAATAAGGCTCAAGACGCTTTCTATGGAAAAGGGAATCAACAGACGAAGCCCCACCAAGCCCCACATAAAAACCCTGAAATGCTTAGGTGCTTTTTTGAACAGTAGCCTGATAAGTATTACCGCAAGGGCTATCCAAGTGGCGGTAATGCTCATGTTGAACAGCTTTATAAAAACAGCCTCCACAGTCTACACCTCCTCTTGCTCTGCAACTAAACGGCGAAGCTGTGCAATCTCCTCAGCACTTAGGCTTTTGCCTGCGGTGAATGCCGCAAGAAAGGCGGGTAGCGAGCCGCCAAAGTTTTCCTCCACAAAGCGGGTGCTTTGGGCAGAGAAAAACTCCTCCTTGGATATTACCGAGGATACCATGCCGTTTTCGTTTTTAAAGATACCCTTTTCACAAAGTCTTTTTAAAACCGTGTAGGTGGTGGATTTTTTCCATGAAAGAACCTCAAGGCTTATCTTGCAAAGCTCCGTGGAGGAGATAGGCTCTCTCTTCCATATTATATCCGCAAAGCGGGCTTCAACAGCCCCCATCTGATAATCGTTCATAAGACACCTCCGAAACAGTTTACATCTTGTAGACCTGTATATAGTTTACACTGTGTAGACCTATTTGTCAAGGGATTTTTAAAGAAATTTTCATAAAACTATTGCGTTTTGGAGAACAAAATGGTAAATTAAACCGTGTTTGCTTAAAAACGAAAAATAAAAAACGAATCGAGGCGATAGCTTTGGAGTTTATAAAAAAGGTTTTGGTGTTTTTAGATGCGCGAATGAGCACACCGGAGCTTTACGGATGGTTTCATCTTTTATGGCTGGCTCTTATGGTTGCGGCTACCGTATTCCTTTGCCGCCGGTTTGGTAAATCGGATGATAAAACCATCGGACGCATAGTTTTTGTAACTGCTGTTATAACAGCGCTTTTGGAGGTGTATAAGCAGATAAACTACACCTTTGAGGTGAAGGATGGGGAGATAGTAACCGATTATTTGTGGTACGCTTTTCCTTTCCAATTTTGCTCTATGCCCATGTACGTGGGACTGCTTACGGGTATATTCCGCAAGGGCAGGGTGCATGACGCGCTGTACGCCTTTCTTTCAACCTATGCTATCTTTGCAGGGCTTTGCGTTATGGCGTATCCGGGGGATGTTTTTACAAGCACCATAGGCGTTAATATAGAGACAATGATTTGTCACGCTTCTATGATACCGATCGGCGTACTTCTTTTGTATAGCGGTAAGGTAAAGAAGGAGCACACCACCGTGCTTAAAGCTGTTCCCGTTTTCGGTGCAGCAATTACTATTGCTACCATTTTAAACGAGATAGCCTATTACAGCGGTCTGCTTGAGCATGATGATTTTAATATGTTTTACATAAGCCGTCACATGGACGGTCATCTTCCCGTTTACAGCCTTGTTCAGGATGTAATTCCTTATCCCTTCTGCCTGATAATCTATATTGCGGGCTTCTCCATAGCGGCGTATATTATGCTTTTGGGCTATATTGGGATATCCTCTCTCGCAAACAAAATCCGTAAAAAGTAAAAAAATGGGCTGAGTCGTTTTTGACTCAGCCCTCATTTTTTAGTCGTGTGTTTTCTTTAAAGCCTTTGATGAAAGTAAAATACTTGCAAACAACAATCCTACCCAAACCCCTGCGCCGCTGTCGCCGGTGGGAGGAGTGGGGCTATCGGGCTTTTCCGTTACCACGGTCATACGCCCCTCGCCGCTGATGTTACCGTATTTTTCGGCGCTTATTCTTCCGCCAAGTGCCTCGGTAAAGTATTTAACAAGCATTTCGCCGTCGTTTGGCAGGTCTTCCTTGGCAACTACCTTAGAACCGTCAAGCATCTTGTATCCGCTAAGCTGAAGCATGTAGCAAGAGCCTGCAAGGGTGTAGGTTTTGCTTTCGTCCAATGCCTCGCCGCCAACCTTTACGTTTCTCACGCGCCTTTCAGCGCCCTCTGTTACGGAAACAAAGTCGCCCATTTCGTTGGTGTTGACGGGAGTGGGGACGTAGGTGTGGACCTCAAAGGTAATACCTGCAACGTGTGGAAAACTGCCAAACACCTCGGGCATGGCGGAAACGCCGTATTCCAAAGCGTCAAGCAACTGCTTGCCCGTTACCTCAAGAACGCACATTTCGTTACCCCAAGGGTTAACGTCCATAATGGTCTTTCGGTCAACAAGCCCTTCTTTTATTTCGGCCCTTATGCCGCCGCCGTTAACAAAGGCAACGTCTGCACCCGTAACCGAAAGGTAAGCATCGGTTACGAAATTACCAAGATTGGTCTCGCCGTTTCTTATTATCCAGTTACCCTCTGCATCGTTTTCGGTAAGGTAAGCTTCGCTTTCTCCAAGGACCTCAAACAAATATTCAAATTCTGCGTTGTAGGCATCTATTATACCCTTAACGTTGTCGTATGCTTTCTTAGCCTCTCCGGAAAGGGAAGCGGTATCAATGGTTTCGGGGTCAATAAGCTCGGTGGTAACGGTGCCGTCGTCAGAAATTGTCATTTTACCAAAGTGCTCAAACTTACTGCCGGTAGAGGAAAGAAGGACCCGGTCACCATCTTTGTTTTCGTAAAGCTCTCCGGTTATTATCTGATGAGCGTGACCGTCGATAAAAGCGTCAATACCGTTGGTGCTTGCGATAAGATCTGTGCTGCGCCAACCCTCCGTAACGCCTTCTATACCTAGGTGCCCTACTGCAATAACCGTTTCTGCGCCTTCCGCAATGGCTTTGTCAACGGCAGACTGAACGGTGGTGTAAAGGTCGTTTTCAAAGAAGGTGTAAACAAAATTGCCGTTACCGTCCTGAAAATATGTGGGTGTGGACTTAGTGTAGGTCTCGGGGGTGGCAATACCGACAAAGGCAATTTTTTTGCCGCCTATCTCCTCTATGGCATAGGGTGCGAAAACGTCCCTTTCTTCAGGCAGATAGCGGAAGTTGGCGCAAAGGAATTCATAATCCACCTCATCGTTGATAAGGCTAAGCAGCTTGTCAACGGTGTAGTCGAACTCGTGGTTGCCGGGAACCGCATAGTCGTAGCCTACTGCGTTCATTATCTCCGCTATGGCAGCGCCTTCGGTAAGAGAGCCTATCATTTCACCCTGAATGGCATCCCCTGCGTCCACGGTTATTACCTTGTGCCCCTCTTCAATGAGCATAGCGCGGTAAGCCGCAAGTACTGCAAAACTTTCGGTAGAACAGTGTGTGTCGTTGGTGTAAAGGATTATAAGGTCTCCATCGTCAGCAAATACACCGAGAGAAGCGTTGCTTATCAAAAGCAATGCTATGCCAAGGACTGCAAAAAGTCTTTTTAACGTCTTTTTCATTTTTATCTCCTTGTTTTAACCGAGCAAAACGTCGGTGATAAGCATAAGGCAAAAGCCTGCAAGCAGTGAATAGGTGGCTCCGCGTTCGCTGCCGTGAGAGTGAGTCTCGGGTATCATCTCGTCGCTGATAACGTAAAGCATGGTACCACCTGCAAAGGCAAGAGCAAAGGGCAAAATTGAGGAAGAAACGCTTATTGCAAAATAGCCTATGAACGTACCTATTACCTCCACGACGCCGGTAAGCATGGCAAGAAAGAGGGTTTTTTTCGGCTTTATACCCGCCGCCAGCATAGGCGCGATAATCACCATGCCTTCGGGAATGTTTTGCAGGGCGATGCCACCTGCTATAATAAATGCGTCTGCCGTGTTGCCTGAGCCGAAGCCAACGCCTGCGGCAATACCCTCGGGTAAGTTGTGGATGGCAATTGCTGTTACAAACAGCAGCACCTTGTCAAGGCTTGTGCTGCCGTGCTCTTCTATATCCGAGCCTATCATTTTGTGCAGGTGAGGAACTACTTTGTCTATAAGGTTAAGACAAAAGGCGCCTACGAATATTCCAATAACCGTAACGGCTATGCCGTATTTCCCCCCTTCCTCTACGGAAGGCAGGATAAGTCCAAGTACAGCTGCGGCAAGCATTATCCCGGCTGCAAAGGATAAAACTATATCGGAAAATTTGTGTGATATTTTTTTAAATAAAAAACCTATTACCGCGCCGATGACGGTAGCGCCGCCAACGCCAAGGGCGGTAAGAAATACAAGATACATTTAAAAAGCTCCTTATAGGGGAGTTAAGTCCCGGCATGGTGCCGAGACTTAACATCTGATATTATTCTTCGGAAAACATATCCTTACCTACTCCGCAAAGGGGGCAGGCGAAATCCTCGGGAAGGTCTTCAAACTTGGTGCCGGGAGCGATACCGTTATCGGGATCGCCCAAAGCCTCGTCGTAAACCCAACCGCAAGCGTCACATACGTACTTCTTCATAATAAAAACCTCCGTTTATACAGTTTATTCTATCGGTTCAAAATCTGCAACACCGTGCTTACAAAGGGGGCAAATAAAGTCATCGGGTAATGTATCCCCTTCGTAAACGTAGCCGCATACTCTGCAAACGTAGCCTTTTTTGCCTGTCGTTTCGGGTTTGGGCTTAACCTTTTCCTGATAGTAGGTATAGGTCATGGTGTTTTTGTCGGATATCACTCTCGCTTCGGTAATAGAGCAGATAAACATACCGTGAGTGTCAAGATCCACATATTGCTCAACCTTAAGCGACATAAAGGAATTAATATATCGGGGCAGGAACACAAGGCCGTTGTCGGAACGAAGCGGTGTGCAGCCTTCAAACTTATCAGTGTTTCTTCCGCTGGTAAATCCAAACTTTTCAAATACAGAAAAGGGTGCATCCTCCGTAAGGCAGTTTATGTTCATTACGCCCGTTTGCTTTATAACGTGGTGAGAGTAGTTTTCCTTGCTTATGGTAACGGCAATTCTATTAGGGGTATTGGTAACCTGAGTAACGGTGTTTACTATAAGACCGTTGTCCTTTTTGCCGTCGTTGGAGGTAACCACGTAAAGCCCATAGCCAATGTTGAAAAGAGCGGTAAGGTCACTCTTGTTTGCAGTGGCATCCTGACGTGCAAGATACTCCTTGCAAAGCTCGTCGGCAAGAGAGTTAAGGTCTGCCATGCTTTCTTCGTTAAGGGCAGACATTATCCTTACCGTGGTATCGGCGTAGGTCAGGTTTTTGCTCTTTTCAAGCATCCCCTTCATGACCTTGGCTGCCAAAGGAGCCCAAGAGCCGTTTTCTATAAAGGCAACGGTGCGGTTCGAGAAATTACGCTCGGTAAGGTGGTTTATAAACTCACGCATAAAGGGGAAAATCTCAGCATTGTAGGTGGTGGTTGCCAGCACAAGCTTGCCGTAACGGAATGCATCCTCAACAGCCTCCGCCATGTCACATCTGGCAAGGTCGTTAACTACAACCTTGGGACAGCCGCAAGCCTTAAGCTTTTCGGCAAGCAGCATTACTGCTTTTCTTGTGTTGCCGTAAACAGAGGTGTAGGCGATAACTATACCGTCCTCCTCCGGTTGATAGCTTGACCAGGTATTGTAAAGGTCTATGTAGTAGCTGAGGTTTTCCGTAAGCACGGGACCGTGGAGAGGGCAGATGATACTTATGTCGAGCCCTGCCGCCTTTTTGAGTAGCGCCTGAACCTGTGCACCGTATTTTCCCACGATGCCTATGTAATAACGTCTCGCTTCGCAAGCCCAATCCTCTTTAGCATCAAGGGCACCGAACTTACCAAAGCCATCAGCCGAGAACAAAACCTTGTCAAAACTGTCGTAGGTAACTATAACCTCGGGCCAATGCACCATTGGCGCTGTAACAAAGGTAAGAGTGTGCTTGCCCAGAGATAGAGTATCACCCTCGCCGACTACTATCCTTTTTTCCGCAAAGTCAGTACCGAAAAAGTTCTTCATCATTGCAAAAGCCTTAGCCGAGGATACTATAACAGTTCCGGGATATGCCTTTGAAAAATTAAGAATGTTTGCAGAGTGGTCCGGCTCCATGTGCTGTACTATAAGATAATCGGGGACTTTGCCGTCAAGAGCGTTTTGAATATTATCAAGCCATTCGTGGGTAAAAGCGGCATCCACCGTGTCCATTATTGCAATTTTTTCGTCAACGATGACGTAGGAGTTATATGCCATGCCGTTTGGAACCACGTATTGCCCCTCGAACAGGTCTATATTGTGGTCGTTAACACCAATGTACTTAATGTCGTTCGTAATTGTCATATTGTGTTCCTCACAAAAGCATGTAAAGCGTTAAAGGTCAGCCTTCCACAAGCCGTGAAGGTTACAGTAAGCGTATACTGCAACGGGCTTTTCATCGCAAAGAGCAAAGGTAACAGAGGGTGCGCCGTCAACCTCAAGACATTTGCGGTGACCGCCCTTGTCGGTTTGGAGGTATACCCAAAGGATGCTGTGTTCATTAGTCATGGGGTGTAAAACAGAGCCAACGGTCACGGTAACCTTGTCGCCCTCTACCTCCGCAACGGGAATGTGCTTTTCCGCACTGGCTTCAACCACGCCTGCCTCAAGTGCCGTCATCTTCTGACCGCAACACACCATCTCAACGCCGGAAGCGTTTATCATACCTACAAGGTTTCCGCAACGCTCACAAATGTAAAATTTATTACTGCACATAAACAATAACCTCCTGATTTTTTACTTTCTTTAATTTTATCACATTAATAAATTGTAGTCAACACATAACTTTCAAAAATTAAGAAACGAATTTTTGAAATAATTACGATTGTTTTAATAAAAAATAGTTGATAAAATCAAAAATGCGTTGTATAATGCTAATGAAGAAGATTTGATTTTCTTGTAAAATGTTTTATTTGAAAGGAGTCTTTGATTATGGGACTTATAAAAGCAGGTATAGGAGCACTTGGCGGTACATTGGCAGACCAATGGAAGGAATTTTTCTACTGCGACTCTCTCCCCAACGAGGTGCTTGTAAAAAAAGGCCAAAAGAGAACCAGCGGCAGGTCCTCCAACACCAAGGGTGAGGATAATATTATCTCCAATGGCTCCGGCATAGCAGTGGCAGACGGCCAGTGTATGATAATAGTTGAGCAGGGTAAGATAGTTGAAGTTTGTGCAGAACCCGGTGAGTTTACATATAACTCCTCTACCGAGCCTTCTATCTTTGCGGGCAGCCTCGGTAAAAGCATTATAGACACCTTTAAGACCATAGGTAAGCGTTTCGCATACGGTGGCGATACCGGTAAGGATCAAAGAGTATACTACTTCAACACCAAGGAAATACTTGGCAATAAGTTTGGTACAAAAACCCCCATTATGTTTGAGGTAGCAAGCAAGGCGCTTTCCTTCAGCAAGACCGTAGGTATCCGTTGCAACGGTATCTACTCCTATGAGATAAGCAACCCCTTGCTTTTCTACACCAACGTTTGCGGTAACGTAGAAAACGAATATACCAGAGACCAGATAGATGAAACCTTGAAGACCGAGTTCATCTCTGCTCTTCAGCCCGCCTTTGCGGCATTGGCAGAACTCGAGCTTAGACCTGCCCAGATCCCCGGCAAAGTAAACGAGCTTAGAACGGCAATGAACGATGCCCTCAAGGCGGAGTGGGAAGACAGCCGCGGTATAACCGTAGGTAAGATAGCTCTTAATCCCATAAGCCTTGCAGATGAAGATATGAAGGCCATCAAGGAAATGGAAGACGCCCTCCTTATGGGTAGCAATCCTTATATGATGGCAGGTAAGATGACCAACGCCACTGCAGACGCCATGAATGCTGCGGCAAACAACTCTGCAGGCGCAATGACCGGCTTTATGGGCATGGGCATGGCAGGCGGCGCAATGGGCGGCGGCTTTAACGCAGCCCAGAACTTTTACAATATGGGTATGCAACAGCAGCAGATGCAGCAACAGCAGGGTGTTATAAATCCTGCCGTTCAAAAAGCAATGAACGATGAGAAAGCTGCAATGGGTTGGAAGTGCTCCTGCGGTGCAACTGCAACAGGCAAATTCTGCCCTGAATGCGGCGGAAAGAAGCCCGAACCTAAAACTGAGGGCGGTTGGAAGTGCGCTTGCGGCGCTACACCTACCGGTAAATTCTGCCCCGAATGCGGTGCACCCAAGCCTGCTGAAGCAGAAGGCTGGACTTGTAGCTGCGGCGCAGTAAACAAGGGTAAGTTCTGCCCTGAGTGCGGCGGTAAGAAGCCCGCGGGCGTTCCTCAGTACAAGTGCGATAAGTGCGGCTGGGAACCCGAGAAGGGCGTTACTCCCCCTAAGTTCTGCCCCGAATGCGGCGATCCCTTTGACGGCGGCGATGTAATTTAACGATTTGATAAAACCTTTTAAAAGGAGTGATATCCTTGGCAGAAATGCAATATAAATGTCCATGCTGTGGCGGTCAAATAGAGTTTGACAGCGCTACGCAGAATATGAAATGCCCTTTTTGCGACACCGAGTACGAGGTGGATACCTTAAAAAGTTACGACGACGTGTTGAACCAGGAAGCAAAGGACGATATGCGTTGGGAAAACGAAGCAGGCAGTGAATGGTCCGAAGGTGAGACCGACGGTATGCGTGTTTACGTTTGTAACTCCTGCGGCGGCGAGATAGTTGCTGACGAAACTACCGCGGCAACAGCTTGCCCCTTCTGCGATAACCCTGTGGTTATGATGGGGCAGTTTACCGGCGCCCTCAAGCCCGATTTCGTTATCCCCTTTAAGCTTGATAAAGAGGCGGCTAAGAAAGCCCTTAAAAAGCATTACGAGGGCAAGCGTCTGCTTCCCAAGGTTTTCAAAAGCGAGAACCATATAGATGAGATAAAGGGCGTTTACGTTCCTTTCTGGCTCTTTGATGCGGATGCGGATGCAAACGTGCGTTATAAGGCTACCCGTGTCAGGATGTGGACCAGCGGTAATTACGACTATACCGAGACAAGTTTCTTTTCTGTGCTTCGCGCAGGGTCTATCGGCTTCCAACGTGTGCCCGTTGACGGCTCTACTAAGGTGGCTGACGATCTTATGGAGTCCATTGAGCCCTTCGATTTTAAGGACGCCGTGGATTTTCAGACTGCGTATTTGTCAGGGTATCTTGCAGATAAGTACGACGTTGATTCCGCTCAAAGCTTAGAACGTGCCAACGACAGAATAAAGCGCAGTACGGAGGAGGCTTTTGCTTCTACCGTTCAAGGCTATACTACGGTTGTACCGGAGCATACGGGCATAAAGCTTCAAAACGGCAAGGCAAAGTACGCTCTTTACCCCGTATGGCTTCTTAACACCACTTGGCAGGGTAAGAAATACACCTTTGCCATGAACGGCCAAACAGGCAAATTGGTGGGCGATCTTCCCTTAGATAAAGGTGCTTACAAAAAGTGGCTTTTCGGACTTACGGGCTTGCTTGGCGCGGCGGCGTTTGGCATATCCTATCTGATGTGGTTGCTGTAAGGAGGTGCGCGTTATGAAAAGAATAATAGCAGCGTTACTTACTGTGATTTTGTTGTGCGCCCTCTGTTCGTCTGTTGCTTTCGCTTCCTCTCATCCTTCTCGTGTGGTTGACGGTGCAGACGTACTTACGGACAGCGAGGAAAACTCTCTTGCGTCAAAGTTGGACGGTATAAGTGCCGAATACAGCGTTGATATAGCAGTAGTGACGGTAGAAAGCCTTGGCGGCGAAAGCCCCGCTTATTTCACTGAAAGCTATTTCCGTGACAACGGATACGGTCTTGGCGATGATAAAGACGGTATAATGCTTCTTTTCAGTGCCGAGGTGGTTGACGGCGGCAGAGATTACTACATATACTACAGCGGTGTCGGCTACGATGCCGTTAACAACGACGTCGAGGATCTGAAGGATGCCATTGTAGGTTATCTTAAAAGCGATGACTTTGTAAGTGCTTTTGATACCTTTGCTGACGAATGCGAGAATTACGTGGATATAGAGATAAACGGCGCTCCCTTTAACGCCATTAAAAGCCTTATTATATCCCTCGTTATAGGCTTCATTATTGCTCTGATTTCCGTAAGCGTTATGAAGGGCAAGCTTAAGTCTGTGCGTTTCCAGACAGGTGCGGCTAACTACCAAGTGGCAGGCAGTCTGAGAATTACCGACTCGCGTGATGTTTTTCTGTATCGCAACGTTGTCAGAAGAGCAAGGCCGCAAAACACCTCCGGCGGTGGCGGCGGTGGTTCCCGCAGTGGCGGCTCCGGCGGAAAATGTTAATTAATTAAAGCGCAAAAGCTCCTTTGCAGGCAAAATTGCCGCAAAGGGGCTTTTTTGTAAAAAAATTCAATATGGTTTAAAAAATGTTTGCTTAATACGGCGTACTATGGTATAATATAGTGAATAATTGTTTAAGAAAACGCAACGTTTGCAGCCTACGCTGTAATAAGGAGTTGGTTTATATGATCAATGTAAAAAATGCGTTAAAAAGGTTAATGGATATTGACCCGTATCTAAGCCCGTTTACGGGTGATATCGCCATGCATCTTCAGCGCTATAACGATAAGCGCAATGACTTGGTTGGCGACGGCACTTTGTATGATGCTGCCGACGGTCATTTGTACTACGGCTTCCACCGTACGGAGGATGGCTGGGTGTTCAGAGAGTGGCTGCCTGCCGCCGATGCCGTTTGGCTTTTTGGTGACTTTAACGGGTGGGACAGAACCTCTCATCCCCTTAATCCTATTGGCGGCGGTGTATGGGAGATAAGGCTTACGGGTAGTGATGCTCTGAAGCACGGTCAGTACGTTAAGTTGATAGTGGGCAGGCAGGGGATTGCCTTTGAAAGAGTGCCCGCTTATATACGCCGCGCGGTTTTGGATATGAACAGCAAAAAACTGTGCGGCCAGATATGGGAAACGGATGCTGCCTTTGAATGGACTGATGATAAGTGGTACGGCAGAAGAAGCCGCAAGGCGCCGTTGGTGTACGAAGCCCACATAGGCATGGCGCAGGAATACTACGGCATAGGCACTTACAGAGAGTTTGCGGACAAAAACCTTGAGTGGATAAAGAGCCTGGGGTATAATACCGTTCAGCTTATGGCGATCCAAGAGCATCCATATTATGCCTCCTTCGGCTATCAGGTGACTAACTTTTTCGCTCCTTCGCATCGCTATGGTACTCCGGAGGACCTTAAGTATCTTATAAACAAAGCCCACGCTATGGGCATTGCCGTGGTGCTTGATGTGGTGCATAGCCACGCCTGCCCAAACGTTGGAGAAGGTCTTAGCTTACAGGACGGCACTGAGGACCAGTATTTTCTTTACGGTCAGCGGGGGTGGCATACCGCATGGGGCACAAGGTGCTTCGACTACTCCAAGGCTGAGGTTTTGAGGTTGCTTCTTTCAAATCTCAGATATTGGCAGGAGGAGTATCATTTTGATGGCTTCCGTTTTGACGGTGTAACCTCAATGCTTTATGAGGACCATGGCCTTGGCAGAGCCTTCACCGATTACAGCCAGTACTATTCACTCAACACCAACGTGGATGCAAGGGTGTATCTTATGCTGGCAAACGAGTTGGTACATGGTATAAATCCCAAGGCAACCACCATTGCTGAGGATATGAGCGGCATGCCCGGCATGTGTTTGCCTCTTTCTATGGCGGGCTTTGGCTTTGACTACCGCCTTTCCATGGGTGTTCCCGATATGTGGATAAAGCTTATAAAGGAACAGCGTATGGAGGATTGGGATGTTCTTCACATATGGTATGAGCTTACAAACGGCAGACCTAACGAAAAGGCGATAGGCTACAGTGAGTCTCACGATCAGGCTATGGTAGGGGATAAGACCATCATCTTCCGTCTTGCCGATGCAGAGATGTATACGGGGATGAACAAGGATTATCATACGCCTACAATGGATTGTGCCATAGACATGCATAAGGTTATAAGGCTTCTTACCAACTCCTTGGCTCGTGATGGGTATCTTAACTTTATGGGCAACGAATTTGGCCATCCGGAGTGGATAGATTTCCCAAGGGAGGGCAACGGATGGAGCTATCACCATGCAAGACGCCAGTGGTCGTTGGTCAATCCGTTCCTTAAATACGAATGGCTTGCAAACTTTGATAGGGCGATGATAGGCACAGCACAAAAATATAACGTTCACCTTTCGGGTAAGGCGGAAAGCCTTTGGCTTGATAAGGATAAAAACCTTATGGTGTTTACCCGAGGCAGTCTCATATACGTTTTCAATATGCACCCAACCCAGTCGCAGACTGATGTTTTTGTGAATTGCAGAGGATTGGGTGAAGGAGAGTATCGCGTGGTTCTTTCCACTGATGACAGTGATTTTGGTGGCGGAAACCGTATTTCAAAGGACTATATTTATACAGCCAAGGAAGAGTGTTGCGGCTATGGCTTTAAGCTGTATATGCCGTGCAGAACCGCGGCGGTATTAACAAAGGTAAAATAAAAGGAGGGGATGTGCCCCATGAAAAGCATATCTGCAGCAGCCTTGGCAATAATCAAGAAAATGCAGCAAAACGAGATAACCGAAAGCGTTATCTATGAAAAAATATCAAAATTTGCAAAAGGCGACGAAAATAAAGCAACCTTAAAACGCCTTTCCGGTGAAGAAAAGGCTCATTACGAAACGTGGAAAAAGTATACGGGTACCGAAATGAAGGCAAAGCGCTTAAAGGTGTTCTGGTATACCCTTATAGCAAGGATACTTGGCTTTACCTTTGCGGTTAAGCTTATGGAACGCGGCGAGGAGGCCGCGCAGGAGGAATACGCTTTGCTTGCCAACGAGGTAGAGGAAAGCATTCTTATCAGAGAGCAGGAGGAAGAGCACGAGAAGTCTCTTTTGGCGATGCTTGATGAGGAGAGGCTGAAGTACGTAGGCAGCATGGTCCTTGGTCTAAACGACGCCTTGGTAGAGCTTACAGGCAGTATTGCAGGCTTTACGTTTGCGTTGCAGGATACGAGGCTTGTGGCAGTATCCGGCCTTATCGTGGGTATCTCCGCAACGTTTTCCATGGCATCCAGCGAGTTTCTTTCTGCAAGAAGCGAAGGCAGAGACGATGCGTTCAAATCCTGCGCTTATACGGGTGTGGCTTATCTGTTGACTGTTATTTTGCTTATACTTCCGTATCTGTTTTTCGGCTCGGAACAGTATTTGTACGCCCTTGCCTGTATGCTTATTACCATAGTACTGATAATAGCAGGCTTTACGTATTATACCTCAGTAGCTCAGGACCAGCCATTCTCCTCCCGTTTCTGGGAAATGGCGCTTATCAGCATAAGCGTTGCAATTATCTCCTTCGGGGTTGGTTTGCTGGCAAAGAAGTTTTTGGGCGTTGACGTTTAATTATTAAAAAACTCGGTTTGCGTGCATCCTTAACGGAGAACACGTAAACCGAGTTTTTTTATTGAAATTTCATACTATGCTTTCGTTCAAAAACCTTGCCTGCTTCAAGGCTTATAATGCCTTCCTTGTTTTTGATGTTACCGTCGGCACCCTCAAAGTCATCGGTGCCGCAGTTAAGCTCAATGCAAATAAAGGGAGCCTTTTGCTTGGTCCAAAACAGAACGAACTCAAAATCGTCCCAGCTGACCTCGGTTCGGCGTCCGCCGCCTACAAGCCATACCTTTTTCGAGGTTAGGTTTCTGAAACACAAGGCGTCTACCTTAAAGTAGTCATATTTAAGTGGGAGCACCTTTGTTCTTTCGTTTATAAGAACGGTTCTCGGCTTTATAAGGTTGTCCTCTATAACAAGGCTTTCAAGCCTTTCTTCTTTTTCAAACTCTATCCTGTATTCCTCTATTCCCTCGGGGCAGGCGTATGCCTCGTGAGAGCCAACGGAGAAATACATCGTGCTATTACCAAGGTTGTAAACAGTGTAGTAAACCTCAAGTGCACCGTCAACTATCTTGTATTTGATGCAGAAACGGAAATTGAAGGGAAAAAGCTCGTAACGCTCCTTTGTTGTCTCTATAAAGAAGGTTGCCTCGTTTTCGGCTTGGCATTCTACTGCAAATTCCGCCTCTCTGCAAAAGCCGTGCTTGGGCATGTGATAGGCCTTCCCATCAAGGGTATAGCTGTTATTATTCATGCCACCGCATATTGGAAAAAGAACAGGTGCTCTCCTCGCCCAAAAACGCGGGTCACCGTTCCACAAAAAGTCCTTGCCGCAGCTGTTGTATATACGCATAAGCTCTGCGCCTTTAGTATCTATTTCGGCAAAAAGAACGCCGTCACTTATTTTGATAACCATATCAAAACTCCTTTGTAAAACGTGTGCTTGCCTACAATATAACACAAAAACAGCCGTTGGTCAATCGTTCGCATGAAACTCTGAGGGATGTTGCACAAAAAATTTAAGTTTTTTTAGCATGAATGCTTAATTTTGGACGCATTCCTTGACAAAAAACGTTTATGGGTTTAAAATATATCCGTTAGTAAAATATTGCATTTTTTGAAAGGAGTTTTGTTTTGAAAACAGTAAAAAGACTAACAGCGCTTGTAGTTGCGCTTACAATGCTTGTTTCTGCTTTTGTTTTCACTGCAACCGAAGCTGCGGCGGCGGTTACACCGTTGGGCTTGGTATTGCAAAAGGACGCTAAGTGGAAAAGTTATTATTACGGAGGCGGTAACCTTTATAACACCGGCTGCGGCATCTTCTCTTTGGTAAACGCCGTGGGGTATCTTACCGGTAAACGAATGAGCGTTACCGATACTGCTAAGTGGTTCCACGATATAGGCGGTTATAACGTGACCGGTGGCGAAGGTACATATCGTACCGTTGTTTATCCAAAGGTTCAGGCAAAGTACGGTGGTACATACGGTTTTACCGTGGACTGCGGCAGCGGCAACACCGGCTATTGGTCCGGTTCCTCCAGCACTAAGCTTAAAAGCCATCTTGCAAACGGCGGCGTGGCGGTCGGCCACGTTCCCGGCCACTTTATTGCCCTCGTTGGTTATGATTACAGCACCAACAAGTTCCACGTTTACGACAGCTATCCTACCTCTGCCCGCGGTACTTTAAGCGGCAACGGCAATTGTTGGGTTACACAGTCTCACCTTGCTACGGGTAAACTTAAGCTTGACTGGTTCTGTCTGCTTACCTATGCAGGCACCACTCCTGTTGAGCCTGAGGTTACCTACGAAACGGGCGAGTATAAGATGCTTGGTACCAAGCACCTCAGAGACGTGGCATCTTCAACTTATAACACTCTTGTAAACGTTCCCACGGGCGAAGTTATGTCCGTAACCAAAATAGTAAACAAAAGATACGGCTATACTCAGTACGGTGACTTTGTGGGTTACATATACCTTGATGAGGACGTGCAGCGTATAGGCGCGTTGGATACGAACCGCGTTACCACCATAACAAGCCCCGACGTAAGATATGCGGATGCGGCATACACCGCTACGTGGTCGGACGTTCAGGGTGCTTCTGGGTACAGATATAAGGTTATCCAGCTTGACGGTGAGCCTGACCCCGGCAACAGTAACGAATCGGCAAACGCAACGGTGCTTTACGACAGCACCACTTACATAACCCAGACTCTTTCCGTTACTATTCCTGCGGAAAAGATGACAAACGGTAAATATCTTAAGATAGCGGTTCAGACGGTTTTCCCCGATAAAAGCCCTTGGACCTTTATGTACGTAACCCCCTCCATGCTTCCCTTTACCGATATCAGCATAACCTCTTGGATGTATGATCCGGCGCTGTATTGCTATAATGCAGGGCTGATGAACGGTGTAAATACTACCAGCTTCGTTCCCAATGGCGAGGCTACCGTTGCGATGATATGCACCGTTGCCCATAAGCTTGCAGGCTCTCCCGAGCCTTCTGCCGACGCAGTGATGCCTTATGCCAACGTAGCCGACACCGCTTGGTATTACAAGTCTTTGCTTTGGTGCGTTGAAAATAACATAGTTCGTACCTATGAGACTCCCACCTTTGATTATGCTTCTCCTCTCTCCCGTGAGATGGCAATATTGTATTTCTACCGTCTTGCCGATTTGATGAAGAAAAACGACAAGGTGCTTGAAGGAGCCTCAATGGACGTGTTCACCGATACGGCAGACATTGATAAAAACTGCTTGGTGGCAGTTCAGTGGGCGGTAGGCAAGGGCCTTATCCACGGTAGCGACGGCAAGATCAATCCTAAGGCAAACACTAACAGAATACAGCTTGCCACAATGCTTCAAAACGTTGATATTTTCATCAGCGGCGTTGACGAGACTTACAACCCCGTTACCAGAGGTGACGTGAACAACAGCGGCGCAGTTGATACCACAGACTATATCTGTCTTAAATTGCACCTTAAGAACGTTACTCAGATAGCGGCTCCCTTTATGGAAGCGGCAGACCACGATGGCGACCGTAACGTTTCTTCAAGTGACGTTATATCCTTGGCTAAGAGATTAAAGGGTTAAAACAAAACAAAAAGTACCCCCGTGTTCAGTCAATGAACACGGGGGTATGCTTATATCTGCTTTTTGTTGAACATAGGAACGCTTGCGGTTATCAATGCTGCCGCCGTAACCACGGTGATCCCCAAGGCGATAAGGTAGTCGGAAGGAGAGGTTATTCCGTAGATAAGGTTTGCACCGCTCATAAGAGAAGTGGGCAAGTATTTGTCTATCGAGGGAATAACACTGAAAATGCTCATAAGAATATAGGGAATAAGGGTGCCTGCTATAACGGTGCCTATGGATTTTGCCAATGTAGAGAAGAATATTGCGAGGGCGCATATCCAAAGTCCGCCTATCCACAGATACACTGCGGAAACGACTACGTTTTGCGCTATTGAGGTATTAAAGAAATACTCGGTTGCGGCGTAGGTGGCAAGGAAGTATATCAGGTAGTAGAAGGTCCATAGGGCGCAAAGCATAAATGCCTTGGAGCACAAAACCTTCCATCTGTCAAGCCCCTTGGTAAGCACAAGGACAAGGGTGTTGTTACCGTATTCCTTGGTGAAGATATTACCCTGCATTATGATAAAGATTATCATATACAACGAAAAATTCCCGTAAAACTGTGCCCAGGAATCAAGGTCAGAGGCGGGCGTGATCGGCATATTCATGCCTGCTTGTGCCATAGCGTCCTCAAGTGTCTCGAACAAAAAAGGAATAAGCTTTGCAAACAGAGGGTTAAGTATGCCAAAGAATATGAACAGACCTATTAGTATATTGAATTTCGCAGAGCGTATCTGGGACTTGAATTCCTTTTTGGTGAAGCTTATCAATGCCCTCATTTCGTTATCACCTCCATGAACATGGACTCAAGCGTTTTTTCAAAACGCTCAATTTTTACTACCGGTATTTTGTTTTCGGCAATAAAATTCATGATATCGAAAATTTCTGTCTTGCCTTCCTTAAATACCAAACGGGTAGGCGCTATTTGCACTCCGCCGAACTGTTCAAGCAACACGAAGGTGTCTGACTCGTTTAGGGTTTCAACAAGGTATTCGTTGCTGTTAAAGTTTGCCTTAAGATCCTCCAGCTTACCGTGTATGCTTATAACGCCGTTGTCAATAAAGGCGACGTCGGTGCAGATGCGTTCAACGTCCGACAGCACGTGGGTGGAAAACAAAACAGTAGTCTCGTTGCGAACGGAATACAGTATGTCAAGTATCTCCTTCCTGCCCATAGGGTCAAGGGCAGAGGTTGGCTCGTCACAAATCAAAAGCTTTGGGCGAGCAAACAACGCTTGTGCGATTCCGAGCCTTTGCTTCATGCCTCTGGAAAAGCCTTTTATTCGTCTTTCTTCCTTGTCAAGCCCCACAAGACGTAAAAGCTCGTCGGCTCTTTTTTCTATGTCTTCCTTTTCCATGCCCGTTATCTCACCGCAGAAAACGAGGTATTCTCTTGGCTTCATAAAGTCATAAAACTCGGGCACGTCGGGCAAGTACCCAATATGGTGGTTGGTTGCGGTCTGACCGTAAACCACCTTTTCGCCTGCAACGGTTATTTCGCCGTCGTCTGCTTTAATAAGCCCAAGTATAGTCTTCATTGTTGTGGTTTTGCCTGATCCGTTTTTGCCTACAAAGCCGAATACGCTGTGTTCTGGGACAGAAAGGTCAAGGCCTTTAAGAACTTCGTGATTGCCGAAGCGCTTGTGAAGCCCCGTTATTCTTAACATATCCATTGTAAATTCCCCCTTTCGGAAATTATAATTGCAATTATTACTTTATATTATGCTTTTTTCTCCGTGTAAAGTCAATGGTTTTTTAAAAATATCATGTTCCGTTGTAACAGTTAAGCGAAATCTCTAAAAATTGTTCAAAAAATCTTGTGATATTGGTGGATTTGTGGTAAAATATAGGAAGTAGATTTTTACTGTTAGGAGGCTTTTATAATGAACGGTTTACGCAGCGCTTTGTCGGTCTTTTTGGCTTTCGTTCTTGTGTGTAGTGTTTTTTGCGTTGTTTCTCCCGAAGCAAAGGCAGATAGCGGCTACTACAAGTGGAGCGGATACGCTACTTATATGAAAGGCGAGGGGACAGAAGAATCACCGTTTTTGATAAGCACCCCCAACGAACTTGCATATTTTCGCAATCAGGTTGCGGCGACCGACGGTAAGATAACGTATTATTTAAATGACGATACGTCAAGCACTGCAAAGACTAAGGATGCGGACGATTCGTTTTATAGGTTGGTCAACGACATTTACTACAATGACCCTAACGGAACAGAATGGCAAAACTGGTCGGAAACCGTAAAGCCCACCAACGGCGGCTCCTCCGTTCACGAATGGGCGCCTCCCGGTTACGGTGACGAAAGCACGCGTCGCTTTCAGGGACACTTTGATGGTGACGGTCACACCGTGTACGGTCTTTACATATCTTATCCGGACAAAAACTGTGTGGGTTTTATAGGCTCTTTGCGGTACGGTACCATTGCCAACCTTACTTTGGCAAAGGGCTTTGTGTGCGGTGCAAATCTTGTAGGTGGCTTTGTAGGGCAGGCGAAGGTCGGCGCCGATATAGTTAACTATAGGTCACAGCTTACGGTTAAGGGCGCAAACGGCGTGGGAGGATTTGTAGGCGGTAACCCTGTAAACGGTTCCTCCTTATCCGTGGCTGTGGACGTAACCACTGAGGGGACCGTGCCCAGTTTTGCCGTTTATGATTGTATCAATCATTCCAACGTCAGCGCAACTACCTATGCGGGCGGCGTTGCAGGCTTTGTAATATCGGGTACATCCAGGGCACAGTTCGTTAAATGTGTAAACAACGGCACCGTAAGCGTAGTAACAAATTGCGCCGGCGGTATTGTAGGCGGTACAAAATATCTTGACGATTATGCCCATGGATACGTAGAAGACTGTATCAATTACGGCAAGATTCAGGGCGGTACCGGTAGTTACGCAGGCGGTATCGTGGGGTGTGGCAGAGCAACCGAGATATACTCTTGTGTTAATTACGGTGATGTAAGCTCTAACGGCGCAAACTACACCGGCGGTATTTCGGGCGGTTGCAATTCGGCAGACGGATTGGCTAACGGCAAGATATTCTATTGCTTTAACCAAGGAACAGTAAAGGGCTCCTCTTATACGGGGGGGATAACGGGTGTCAGCAAAAGCGTTAACGTTAATATGTGCGGTAATGTGGGCGCGGTAACGGGTACGACTTACGTGGGCGGTATTTCAGGTAAGGGTGGTGGCACAAGCGACGGTAGAGATACCGAAATATACGATTGTTACAACGCCGGAGCCGTAACCTCCACAAATAACAGCGCAAGCGTTGCGGGTATAGTCGGAGAGGCTTTTTGCGAGGGCACGGTAAGCGATAATAAATACGTAAAAGTGAAACGATGCATAAACGTTGCCAAGGTTACGGGTGGCAGGGGAATAGCAAACACCACCAGTACTTTAAGCACAGCCGACGGTACGGGCTTGTTTGTGTATCAGTTTTCGGATAGCTGCTTTGCACTGGAGGGAGTTAATACAAACTTTGATGGCGGTACTGCCGTAAGTTCAATGGCTCTTGATTCCGTTTTGAGTAAATTAAACGCAGAAAGCGCCGATACGTGGATGGCAGGCTATCCTTATCCAACCCTCAATAAAATAGACTACGCTGCTCAGGGCAGGTCATCTATGTTTGGTGACGTTGGCGTAAGGGTTTTCTCGGCAAACGCCTTGGAAATAAGTGTTCCGGTTAATGCCTCGGATGCGTATTGCAAATCCATCTCGGGCTTTTCGGCGGAGTACGGCGTTTTGGTTTCTGAAAGCGATGCTTTGGGCGAGTCTGCGTTGACTGCCCAAAATGCAAAAGCCGTTTGTAAAGGCAGCTGTGATAATGATACTGTAAAGGCGCTTTTTGATAATATATCAGTAGATGAATACGACGTGTGCTATACCTTCCGTCCTTACGTATGCTTTACCGTAGAAAACCAAAAGATTTATGCCTACGGCAGCAGTGTGGAAAGCACTGTTTACGGTGCTAAGGACGCGGATAAGATAGAGGCGGTAAGAAAAACCGCCGCCTTTGAATGTGACAGCAAACTTTTTCTCCTTGCAGGTACTAAAGGTGAAATAAACCATACGCTTGTTTCGTCCGGAGACACGGAAAGCATAAGCTTTATTTCTTCCAACCCCTCTGTTGCCACGGTAGCAGGCGGTGTTGTTGAGGGGATAAGAGCGGGTGCGGCGGATATCACCGTTACCTATACCGGTTCTTGGGGCGTAAAGACCTTTAACTGCACTGTTACGGTTATGGATGATCTTACCGGCAGCGTTTCCGCCAATCAATATGCGGATATGGATTTCAACCTTCGTCTTCACACTAACAAGTTGGTTCAGGTGCACACGTCAGTCACCAAAAACGACTGTTTTGTTTTGGATTACAACGGCACGGTTGCTATGATAGACGGCGGATACAAAAACGATGCCGCCTTGGAGTATCTTACAGAATTAAGAGAAGAATTTATAAAAGAAGGCTTTGAAAGGGGAGAACTTTCGGAAACAGATTATCACAAAATGCTTTTGTCTTCAAAATGTAAGCTGGACGTGGTAAGCCTTATAACCCATTGGCACTCCGACCACGTATACGCGCTTAGGTATTCCATTGCTCAAAGCCCGTTGATCAGAATAAGCGATATGTATACTCTCGCAGCACCAAGCGGAACAGATGCAGACGGGTATAGCAGTTACGTTCTTGCATACGATAGGATGATATCTGCTCTTAAAACCAACAGCCCCGATATGAACGTGGTTCGTTCTGCTTATGAAAAAAGCACCGTTTTATATATGGGGGATAAGGGCGTTGTTTCCGCCGCTTCCTCTTCGGTAAAACTGACAATGCTTTCGCCTAAGGATTGGAGCGTCAACTCATCCTTAAAAACCAACAGTACTGCATGGGTTAATTGCAGCTCGGCGTGGTATGTGTTTGAATATGGCGGAAATAAGCTGCTGTTCACAGGTGATACCTATCCTAACGATACGGGAACGACCTATACGGGAGTTAACACATCAGGAAAAACCGCAGTGGACTATATGCTTTCCAAATACAAAACCGTGGTAGATTCTTCCGTAACCTTTTTGGACTGTAACCACCATTCCCGTTCTTCTTACGTGGAAAATCTCTTCACTGTTACACAGCCCTCTATGGTTTTCTCGGGGGTATACTACGGCCATGACAACGTAAAGTTTACTGATAAAGCCGTCGAGACAGCCGATTTCTATTTGGGTGGCGACGGAGAGCAGTTGTTCGTCTTCGGCTCAGATGGAGCAGTTGACAAAAGCGGGGCCGTTTGCGCTTATTCTCAAAATAAAAACGGACGCGCAATACGAAACCATCTGCCCATACATTACGAAAATGAAATAAAACCCTCTTCAAAATCTCTCTCTTTAACTGCTCCTACAGGTATTTCTCTTACTGCGTCCACGCTGTGGGTTGCCGCCGGGGAGACTACCGTTCTTAAAGCGGTCGTTGGCGGTGGCGCAGATGCAGATAAGAATGTAGTATGGACGATAAGCGATGACAGCGTATTAAGCACAAACGGCGCCTTGCTTACGGCTAAAAGAACGGGCGTTGTTACGGTAACTGCCAGAGCGGGTGCGTATACAAAGCAGTGCGTTGTTACCGTAGTTTTGAAGGGCGACACAAATAACGACGGCGTAGTAAGTACTGCCGACTGTATAAGTCTTCGTATGGCTATCGTGAACGATTCCGCAAACGAAGGACTTGTAGTAGCCGCCGCCGATTTCAGCATGGACGGCGTTATAACGGCGGCAGATTACAGTAGTATGAAACTGTATATAAAAGAAAACGGATAATAAAAGAGGCTGTAGACAAGGTCTACAGCCCCAGACCGCTGACCCAAATACGCGGCAAACAAGAAGGCAATGGCGGCAACTATGATAGAGATGCCGTAGAACATTGTCAAGGTAGCTGTCATAAACAACCCTCCGTATTAATTTTTTACAGAACAGCAGAAGATATCACTTACCGGAAAGCGTAATAAAAGAGCCGCAGAATACGGCTCTGTCAATTAAACTTCCTAATCGAGATAAACCGTCGCCAAAGGACGGTGACAGACTCCACCACTTATTCCGATTCGAAGACGATATTAGCATCCGTGTCGATTAAAGTCAATAAGCGTTGCTCCTTCTTAGTCAAATCTTAACTATGAAAGCGTTGTTTATTATATATAATCCTAAAAGGAATAAAAGTGTTAGTGATTATGCCCTTTATGTGATATTTGTTTTGCGTTGCATTTTTCACAAGAACAATACTCGTTTCCTTTTTCAAGCTCAAGGGTTGCGTGGTTTATGCCTATATTCTCCAATTCTTTTCGTACCGCTTCTTTTAGTTCGTAACCGTCAGTCTCCGTTACAATGTGCAAAGTTGCGTAGTTTTTTATACCGTCAAGACTCCATACATGGACGTGGTGAACGTCTAAAACTCCGTCAATGGCGCGCAGCCTGCTTTTTATATCAGAAACCGATGTCCCCAAAGGAGCCTTTTCCAAAAACAGATCAAGCGCTTCTTTTAAAGTCGCGATTGCTCGGTACACTATAAAGGCAGATATTCCTATGGACATCAATGGGTCAATCAGAACAAACCCCGTAAAACGCATTATAAGTGTGCCTGCCAAAACCACCACCCATCCAAGAACATCCTCCAACATATGCAGGTTAACAGCCTTTTGGTTGATGGATGTTCCACCGCGAGTGAAGAATGTTGCACATAGGTTTACTGCAACGCCTATCAAGGCAAAAATCAGCATAGTGTTGCAATCTATGCTTTTGGGAGCAATTATCTTACCGATAGCGTTATAAATGATCACTCCGGAACCGGTAAGCAAAATCAAGGTCGTTACCACGCCACCGAAAACCGAATAACGGGCATAGCCGTAGGTGTACCTGTCGTCGGGGCGCTTTTTGCTTTTTCTTTCTAAAAGAAAAGATGCACCAATGCTTAATGCATCGCCTAAATCGTGTAAAGCATCGGACATAAGAGCAACGCTTCCGGTGAGTGCGGCGCCTAAATATTCAAAAACGGAAAAGCTCAAGTTTAAGATGAAAGCAATAAGTATACTTTTTTCAGATTTCATTTTCGACCTCTCTATTGACTGTTTGTTAAGAAAGTTGTAAAATAGCAACGGTGTCGAACGTGTTGTTCGATTACATGGTACGACAACATGGCTATATTTACAATATATTATTTCATCGCCTTGTTCGATACCGAACATTTTCAAAAAAATGTCTGGAGTTGGGTTTATGGATAGAAGACAAAGGAAGACGAGAGAGCGAATATTTAAAGCGTTTACCGAGCTTTTATCGCAAAAGGATGTAAATAAAATCACAGTTGGGGATATAATAGAAAAGGCTGACGTTGGTCGGGCTACGTTCTACGCTCATTTTCCAACCAAGGATTTCCTGATAAAAGACTTAAACGAGGAGTTGTTTTGTCACGTCTTTGATTCTGTGGAAAGTGACGGCTGTCATAAACACATATTTAAGTGTGAGGAGACGAGGTCGATATATCTCCATTTATTCAAGCATTTGCAAAACAACGATAACGGAATTTTGGATCTGCTTTCCGGTGAAAACAACGAGCTGTTTCTGCGTTACTTCAAAGAAGGTCTAAAGAAATTGATAGAAAAGGATTTTGAAAAGTCGGAATACACCGGTAGCGAAGAACTTCCAAAGGCTTTTTTTATAAATCATCTTGCGGCAACATATGTGGAGACTGTCAGGTGGTGGGTAGATAACAACCTTAAAGAAACACCTGAGGAAATAACGCATTTGTATTTAACCGCCATAAACTTAAAGGGGCATAGAGTTTAACCAATGGTTTCAGATGGCAGTTTTCATTATTATATATAAGGGTTTTATTAATCAGCTCAAATAATGCGCCGTTTCGGCGGTGTGTTTGTAATCTTTTACCAAAAAATAAAAAAGTCGAAAAAAGACTAAAAACCCACTTGACAATGGGAAGGTGATGTGGTATACTTCGGACTGTTGCGGCGAGAGCAGCAGCGAGGACAATGGAAAGCGAAATACACGGTGTAGTTGAAACCGAAGGCAAGTATGGAGAGAAAGATTTTTCTGAGTAGAGAAAGCCAAGGGCGCAGCGAAGAGGCGCAGAGGGAAGGCAAGAGGAAAAGAAAAATAAAAAAACTTGAAAAAACTTGAAAAAAGGTATTGACAAACGAGAATAAATGGTGTATACTAGCGAAGCCGCTTGAGGCGAGGGCGAAAGCCCGAGGCTGAAAGGTGAGCGCGGACATTGAAAATTGAACAACAACGAGACAAACAAAGTTCTCGAAAATTCCTTTAAATAAGAGGAACACACTTTACAGAAAGTACAAAAGTAAGCAGAGCAAACGAACTCGATTGTAACGTTTCTGAGGAAACGATATAATACAATTAATAAAGAGTTTGATCCTGGCTCAGGATAAACGCTGGCGGCGTGCATAACACATTCAAGTCGAACGGAGCTTAATTGATTAATCCTTCGGGAAGCGTTGATTAAGTTTAGTGGCGGACGGGTGAGTAATGCATGAGTAACCTGCCTTTCAGAGTGGAATAACGTTGGGAAACTGACGCTAATACCGCATACCACATATTGACGGCATCGACGATATGTGAAAGGAGCAATCCGCTGAAAGATGGGCTCATGTCTGATTAGATAGTTGGTGAGGTAACGGCTCACCAAGTCTGCGATCAGTAGCCGGACTGAGAGGTTGAACGGCCACATTG
>JAFQKR010000073.1 GCA_017396825.1 Clostridia bacterium | reverse complement strand
CCAAGGGGTTTCATAACGTCGATAAACGCCTTTATCTTAGGCGGCTCGCCCGTTACCTCTATACACATATACTCCGTAGTGTAGTCCACAACCTTGCCGCGGTAAACCTCTGATGCCGCCATTATCTCGTTGCGGTTTTCGGGGGTGTTTTTCACTTTGATAAGAAGTAGCTCTCTTTCTACAGAGTTCCCACCGTCAAGAAGCTTTACACACTTAACGTTGTGAAGCTTATAAAGCTGGTTTATAAGCTGCTCCCTTGCATAATCATCGCCATTCAGAGTTATGGTTATACGGGAGAAGCTTGGGTCCTCTGTTTCCCCCACGGCAAGGGAGTCGATATTAAAGCCGCGGCGCATAAAGAGACCCGTTACCCTTGCCAGAACGCCGTATTTGTTTTCAACGTAAACTGCTATCACACTACGCATATTATACCTCTTTTTTATCCTCGGTGTTTATGGGAAGCACCTTTTCTTCTATGTCTATAACCGCGTCTATCAGATAAGGCTTGTCTCCGTTTATCGCATTCTCAAATGCTGTCTTAAACTCCTCTGCCGTAGCTACACGGCAAGCGGAAAGTCCAAACGCCTCGGCAAGCTTTACAAAATCCGTCTTACGGTTAAGCTCGCTGTTTGAATACCTGCCGCCGTAATACATCCCCTGCCACTGTCTTACCATACCGAGAGAGCCGTTGTTGAACAAAACTATTACTATGGGAAGTCCGTAGCTTACTACGGTTGCAAGCTCCGTAAGGTTCATACCAAAGCTGCCGTCACCCGTTATAAGCAGCGTTTTGCTTCCGCTTGCTATCCTTGCGCCGATTGCCGCCCCAAGGCCGTAGCCCATAGTGCCAAGACCGCCGCTGGAGGCAAAACGTCTTTCTTTTTCGAGGCTTATATACTGCGCCGTCCACATTTGATGCTGTCCCACGTCGGTTACAACAACGGTGTCATCGTCCTTAGCGGCGTTTATAATTCCAAAAATGCTCTGTGGTGTTAGTTTTTCGTCAATTACCGCCTTATCCTCGGTATACCCCTCTATAACGCTGTGCCACTGTTTATGGCTTTGCTTTTTGCAACATTCGGTAATACGCTTTAAGGAGTGGGCTATGTCGCCTACAAGTCCCACGTCCACCTTTACGTTTTTGTTTATTTCCGCAAGGTCAGCATCAAGCTGAATAATTGCAGGCCTTGTACCGTCAGAGCGTACACCCGTTGACCTATCGCTGAAACGAACGCCGACGCCTATTAAAAGATCAGCGTTTTTGCTTGCCAAGGATGAGGAATACTTACCGTGCATCCCCTGCATCCCCAAAAACCTTGGATGGCTGTGGGGGATAGCCGAAAGCCCCATAAAGGAGCAGCCGATATATGCATCCGTCCTTTCAGCAAGCTCGATTATATCCTTACCTATACCTGCGCCTGCAGCGCCGCCACCTACGTAAATATAGGGCTTTTTAGATTGGTTTATAAGCTTTACCGCCTCGTGAATAGTTGCCTCGTCCACAAGCTCCTTAGGGTAAGGCTCAACTACCCCACGCGGAACAAAGGGCGCAACCGCAAGCTGAACGTCCTTGGGGATATCTACAAGAACGGGACCCGGTCTGCCCGATTTTGCTATCTTAAACGCCTCACGCAGGATATCCGAAAGCTCGTTAACGTCTGTAACAAAATAATTGTGCTTGGTTATGGGCATAGTTACGCCCGTTATATTTATTTCCTGAAAGCTGTCGGTGCCTATCTGAGTAGTGGGTACGTTACCGGTTATGGCGACCATTGGGATAGAGTCCAGCATCGCTGTAGCTATACCCGTTACAAGGTTAGTGGCCCCGGGACCGGAGGTAGCGATAACAACGCCAACCTTACCCGTTACCCTCGAATACCCATCTGCCGCGTGGGCAGCGCCTTGCTCGTGGGCAGTAAGGTAGTGATTTATTCTGTCACTTGCCTTATACAACTCGTCGTAGATGCTCAGAACTTGTCCGCCGGGGTAACCGAACACGTCGGTCACGCCCTGTTCTATAAGTGTTTCTATCACTATTTGTGAGCCCGTTAACCAACGTGTTTCCATAAAATAATACCTTTCTGAATTCTAAAGGGTATAGAACGCCTTAGCCGCCTTATACATTGCAAAAACGTCTGCCTTTGATGCAAGCTCATAGGGAGAGTGCATGGAGAACATGGGAACGCCCACGTCAACGACCTCTATATCAAGCCTTGCTATATCCTTGGCTACCGTACCTGCGCCACCCTCGTCTACCTTGCCGTATTCTCCTGTTTGCCATGCAACACCTTCTCTGTCAAAGAGGGAGGTTATCTTGGCAACAAGCTCTGCAGAGGCATCAGAGGTGCCGGATTTACCACGGGAGCCGGTGTATTTGGTAACAACAACGCCCTTATTAACGTAGGCGGAGTTCTTAGGATCATAAGCATCGCCGTAGCAGGCATCGTATGCACCGCCAACGTCAGCAGAAAGACATGTGCTGTTAGCACAGAAGGTGGCAAAATCAGCATCAAAGCAACGGCAAAGAGCGCTTAAAAAGTTTTCATACGCTGCAGAGGTAACACCGGTTACACCATAGCTGCCCGTTTCTTCCTTGTCTGCAAAGATACAGATACAAGTACGCTCGGGGGAATCACACTCAAGGAGTGCCTTCATTGAAGGATAAGCGCACACACGATCGTCGTGACCGTAGGATACGATAAGCCCACGGTCAAAGCCCACGTCCCTTGCCTTATCTGCAGGAACCGCACAAAGTTCGGCCGTGATGAGGTCTGCCTCGGTTACACCGTATTTTTCGTTAAGGGCAGAGAGAACTGCAAGCTTAAGGGCATCGCTTTCCTCATCAAGGGGAACGGAGCCTACTATAACGTTAAGACCCTCGCCCGTTATTGCAGAGCCAAGAGGCTTTTCAGACTGTCTGCCGCCTATGTGGGGCATAAGGTCACTTATGTAAAACACGGGCTCGTCTTCCCTTTCACCTATGCAAACATCTATCTTAGTGCCGTCCTTTTTAATTATGACACCGTGGAGCGCCAAAGGAAGCGCCGTCCACTGATATTTCTTTATACCGCCGTAATAATGAGTCTTAAAATATGCAAGCCCGCCATCCTCGTAAAGAGGGCGCTGCTTTATATCAAGACGGGGAGAGTCAACGTGCGCGACTGTTATATTAGCGCCGTTTTCCATACCTTGCTTACCCATAACCGCAAGGACCAAGCCCTTGGAACGGTTTGCAAAATACACCTTATCTCCTGCCTTATATGTATTGTTACGGTCAAAAGGAGTAAAGCCCATGGTCTCTGCTTCAGCAACGGCTACTGCAACCGCTTCCCTCTCCGTTTTTGCGTTGTTCAAAAAGCTTTTGTAGCCTTCGCAAAAGGAGTTTACCGTATCAAAATCCGCATCCTTTACGCTATAAGCGCAGGGTGCCTTATACAAAAGTTTTTCTCTTAAACTACTCATGACTACTTACCTCACTATTAAAGTATAGTTCTTTATATTTTTCCTTGTATTTGTTTACACGCTGTACGTAGTTGCGCGTTTCGTCGATGGGAATGCTTTTAAGGGTAACACCGTCGTCGGAATACTCCTCGTTGTCAAGCCACCCCATAACCTTGCCTATGCCTGCGTTATATGCGGCGCAGGCGGTATCCCAATTTTCACCAAGGTTACGGTAAAGATACCTAAGATAAAAGCTACCGTAGGCGATATTGGTTTCCGGGTCCGTAAGCATATCCTCGTTATATTCTACGCCTAAACGCCCCGCTATCTCCTCTGCCGTAGAGGGCATAAGCTGCATAAGCCCCACGGCGCCTACCCTTGATACGGCTTTTTCATCAAAGCCGCTTTCGGTATATATAACCGCCGCAAGAAGCTCGTAGGGAATATCGTACTTGTCGCAGTAGTTTCTTATAAGCTCCTCATGATTCAAGGGATAAATGGTTTTGCCTATAAAGCCGCAAGCAACGAAGGAAAAGGCAACCAAAAAAGACAATATCACGCACAAGAACAGCCTAGCAAGCCTTGAACACATAACGTTTTCCCTCCTTGCATGGCTTTATAAGCCCCAGCTTAAGCTGTAAAACAAACATAGCCTTGTAGGTGTTGGCTCTTAACTCCTTGGCAGAGCCATTGTTTTTTATGACAGACGTGCAGTTTTTCACCAGAAAGGCGTTGCTTTTTTGGGCGTCAAGCCTTTTTTTAAGCATAGCTTCATCCAAGCCGTCCCTCGTTTTAAGCCTTCCGATGGTCACTGCGTCGTTTGCAATAACCCCAACAATGCCATTGCAATGCAGATGCAATCCCGACTCGAAAAGGGTGGGTGCATCGACGACCACAAACTTATATCCGTCCCTAAAGGCCGTGTTTGCCTCTTCAAGTATAGCAGCTATTATGTATTTATGAGCTATGGCGTTAAGGTCCTTTATACCGTTTTCCGCAGAATATGCCGCCTTTCCCAAAAGGACACGGTTTACCTTCCCGTCGTACAGTATTTCTTCGCCAAACCGCCTGCAAAGTTCATCTACGCAAGAGGCGTTACTGTCGTAAACACTGTGGCAAACCTTATCGGCGTCAATACAATATACGCCCTTTTCTTTTAAAAAACGGCACACGGTGCTTTTACCGCTTCCGCTACGTCCGCACAGCCCAATCAAATACATAAAACACCTCGTTTAAGAGTCCAAATATCTATAAATGGTTTCCTTGGGAATAGCACCCTCTCTAAGCATCAAGGGCTCTCCCACAAGGCTTATCAGAGTGGATTCGGTTCCTATCTCCACCAGGCCTCCGTCTATTATCGCATCTGCCCTTCCGCTAAGGCTTTCTATAACCTCCCCACCGCTTTTGGGAGAGGGCTCCCCCGAAAGATTTGCAGAGGTAAGGGCAAGAGGAACACCGCAAAGTTTTGTAAGTAAGCTTACCGTCTCGTTAGCCGGCACTCTGATACCTACGGTATCGCCGCCGGCTGTAACTATATCGGGTACGTTGTCTCTCTTAGGTAAAACTATGGTAAGGGGACCGGGCATAAATGCACTAAACAGCCTTCTTGCTCTATCATCAAACACCGCCACTGCTTCTGCCTGCTCCAAGGTACCTACACAAAGGCTTATAGGCTTAAGCGGCGGTCGGTTTTTAGCCGAGTAAAGCCTTTCAACCGCTGAAACATCAAAGGCATTTGCCGCAAGACCGTAGACGGTTTCAGTAGGCAAAGCAACTATACCGCCGTTTTTTATTACCTCTGCACAGTTTAAAACCGCGCTGTAATCGGGGGCATTGCCGTCCATTTTATATATTTTTGTATCCATAACGCCTATCCCCCATATTATTCTGCTTACATTATAGCACACACTGTTAAAAAATACTACTATATATTTAATTTTTTCAAAATGTATTGCTATATTTTTACTTAAATGATATAATATATACTTGTAAAAATGGCACCAAAAAGGGGGAACGGAACAATGCCCATTAAAATACCGCAATTTTTACCCGCAGCGGAAGTTCTTGAAAAGGAAAACATCTTTATAATGGATGACCTCCGTGCGGAAACTCAGGATATACGTCCTTTACGTATAGCCATACTTAACCTAATGCCCACCAAGATAGTAACGGAAACACAGCTTTTAAGACTGCTTTCCAATACTCCCTTGCAAATAGATATAACGTTACTTACCACATCCACATACGCTTCAAAAAACACACCTGCAGAGCATCTTAAAGCATTTTACACCACCTTTGACAGAATAAAGGACAGTAAATTTGACGGGTTTATTATCACGGGTGCTCCTCTTGAGTGTCTGGAGTTTGAAAACGTTAACTACTGGGATGAGCTTTGCGAGATAATGGAGTGGACAAAGCACAACGTATACTCCACAATGTATATCTGCTGGGGTGCTTTTGCCGGCTTGCATTACAAATACGGCATTGATAAAAAAGCTCTTAAAAAGAAGCTTTCGGGTGTGTATCTTCACAGAACTATTCACCCGTCCCATCCATTGGTACGCGGTTTTGACGAGGTGTTTTACGCCCCCCACTCCCGCTACTCAGGCGTTGACGCAAGGGATATCGAAAAATGCAGTCAGCTTATTCTTCTGGCAGACTCTGAAGAGGCGGGCGCATATCTTGCCGCCTCCAAGGACGGAAGAAGTATATTTGTTTTCGGTCACAGCGAATACGACGCAGACACTCTTAAGACCGAATATCTGAGAGATCTGGACAAGGGTATAAACCCCGATATTCCGGTAAACTATTTTACCAACGACAACGTAAGCACCACGCCGGTTAACAAATGGCGCTCCCACGCACATTTGCTGTTTGCCAATTGGCTTAACTATTTTGTATATCAGGGTACGCCCTACAACCTTGAGGAGATTCTTTAAAATGGATATAAAAACGGAAATACAAAGGCTAAAAAAAGAGAAAAACGCCGTTATTCTTGCACACTATTACCAACCCATGGAAATTCAGGAGCTTGCGGATATCGTCGGCGACTCCCTTGAGTTAGCCAGAAAAAGCAAGAACACCGATGCTGGCATTTTGGTTTTCTGCGGCGTTAACTTTATGGGCGAAAGCGCGGCACTCCTTTGCCCCGACAAAAGGGTGCTTCTTCCCGCACCCGAGGCAGGCTGTTACATGGCAGATACCATAACCCCTGAGGACGTAAGAAGACTTAAGACTGCCAACCCTGACAGCACTGTAGTTTGCTACATCAACTCCACTGCCGCTGTTAAGGCGGAATGTGACGTTTGTTGTACCTCCTCCAACGCCCTTAAGGTTGCGAAAAGCGTTGATACCGACAGCATAATCTTCGTCCCCGACAAAAATCTCGGCGCTTACGTTGCGTCCATGGTTCCTGAGAAAAAGTTCATCTTCCACGAGGGCGGTTGCTGTAAGATACACGACAAGCTGAGCGCCGAAAGCGTGCTTAAGGAAAAGGCACTACACCCGAACGCCGACATTCTTGTGCACCCCGAATGCAATGGCAAGGTTTGTGCTTTGGCTGATTTTTTGGGAAGCACTGCACAGATAATAACTTACTGTGAAAACAGCGATAAAAATGAGTTTATCATCTGCACAGAGCTTGGCGTTACAGAACGCATGCGTGCTCTTATGCCTGACAAACGCTTTTACATCCCTGACACAAAACAGCTTTATTGCGACATGATGAAAAAAATAAGCGTAGAAATGCTTTACAACTGTCTGAAAAATGAAACGGGCGAGGTTGTAATCGAAGAGGGCCTGCGTGAAGCAGCGCTTAAACCTATAGAAAGAATGCTTGGCATTTAAAGGTAACGGAATGAGAAAGTATTTATACAACGACAAAGCAAAGGATTGCGAGCAGTACGATTTTGATGTGGTAATAGTAGGAAGCGGTATAGCAGGGCTTTACTGCGCCCTTAACCTTAATTCAGAATTTCAGGTGGCCGTGCTCACCAAAGCCAACATAAACGAAAGCAACTCCTACTTTGCTCAAGGCGGTATTGCCGCAGTTATCAGCAAGGAGGACCAGTTTATAAGCCATATACAAGACACCCTTGCGGCAGGGGCAGGGCTTTGCGACGAGGCGTCGGTCAAGGTGCTTGTTGAAGAGGGTCCTGAAAACATAAGGACTCTTATAGATATGCAAATCCCCTTTGACGTCAACAGTGACGGCGATCTGCTTATCACCCGTGAAGGCGGCCATCATATGCGCCGCATCGTTCACTGTGGCGGCGATGCAACAGGTAAAGAAACCACCAAGCAGCTTGGCAGACTTGCTCAGTCAAAGGAAAACCTTCACTTCTTTATGGAAAGCTACATGGTGGATATTCTTACCGATGATAAGGGTGTTTGCGGCGTTCTCGCCTTCGTTGGGCAAGAATATAGAGTTATTAAGACACGTAACCTTGTAGTTGCGACGGGCGGTATCGGTCAGCTTTACCGCTACACCACTAACCCCATCGGCGCCGTTGGTGACGGTATTGCGGCTGCGGCAAGAGTAGGTGCAAGGCTTAACCACATGGAGATGGTTCAGTTCCACCCCACCACCCTTATCCCCGACGACAACCCTGCAAGGCTGTTTTTGATATCCGAGGCTGTACGCGGAGAAGGCGCTATACTTCGTAACTACCGCGGCACCGCTTTTATGCAGGGTAAGCACGAGCTTGCAGACCTTGCTCCCCGTGACATAGTTACAAGGGAGATAATTAAAGAGCTTAAGAAAAACGGCGGCGACAGAGTGTTCCTTGATACCTCTTCCATGACCACAGAGTTTTTCAGTGGGCGTTTCCCGACCATTTTCAAGCAATGTGCCGAGCAAGGCATACACCTTACCAAGGATTTTATCCCCGTAAGACCCGCACAACACTATCACATGGGCGGCGTTAAGACCGATATCAACGGCCGCACCAACATCGAAGGCTTATTCTGTTGCGGCGAGTGCGCTGAAACAGGCATTCACGGCGGCAACAGACTTGCTTCCAACTCCATGCTTGAGTGCCTTGTTTTCGGTAGACGCAGCGCAAGATACATCAATGAAAATTTCCGTCCTTGCGATGAAAAGGCTGTAAGTTACGAAACTGAAAGCATCGGTCAAGTGATGCACACCAACGAGTTTTTCTCTCAGATAGAAAAGATTCTAAAGAACACCATGACCGAATACGCAGGCCCCGAACGCAGCTTTGAGGGCATGCTTAAGGGTATAGCGATACTGACGGATTTAGAGGAGCAGCTTGACAACACCTTCCTTGCATCCCCATACCATTACAAGGTTTACAATATGCTTCAAAACTCTCTTGCTATACTGAATTCCGCCTACGCCCGCAAGGAGAGCGTTGGCGCCCACTATATCATCGGTTAAATAAAGGAGTAAGAATTATGAATTTTGATAAAATAATAATAACAAGCCTTGAAGAAGATATGCCCGGCGGCGACATTACCACCATTTCCACCGTTCCCGAAAACGCAGTAGCAGAGGGTGCTTTTAAGGCAAAGGCTGACGGTGTCATTTGCGGACTTGAAATTGCAAAGCGCAGCTTTGAGCTTTGCGGCGGCGGTATTGAAATAACCTTTATGGTTAAAGAGGGTGATTTTGTAAAGACTGGTGACGTTATTGCAACCGTTAAGGGTAACGCACGTACCATTCTTATGGCTGAACGCACCGCCCTTAACCTTATGCAACGCGCCAGCGGTATTGCAACCGCCACACGTAAAGCCTGCGAAGCAGTAAAGGGTACAAGCACCCGTATTACCGATACCAGAAAGACTATGCCCGGGCTTCGTCCTTTGGATAAGTACGCAGTTCGCGTTGGCGGCGCGGTTAACCACCGCTTCGGGCTTTCTGACGGCGTTCTTATCAAGGACAACCACATTGCCGCTGCAGGCAGTATAACCAAGGCGGTTACCTCTGCAAAGGCATATGCTCCCCATACACTTAAAATTGAAGTAGAAACCGAGAACATGGAGCAGGTTGCAGAGGCGTTGGCAGCAGGCGCTGATATCATTATGCTTGATAACATGACCTGCGCTCAAATGAAAGAGGCTGTTGAATTTATCGGCGGCAGAGCAGTTACCGAAGCCAGCGGTAACATGGGTGAGCGCGACCTTAGAGAAGTTGCCGAGTCCGGTGTCGACCTTATATCCATCGGTGCCTTGACTCACTCCGTTAAGGCTCTTGACATAAGCCTTAAGTTTAGCATTCGAGTATAACCACTGAATAAGGAATTTATATGTTTGAAAAAGATTTAGACCAGTTAAATATTGACTTTTTACTGAAGTTGTTCGGCACCCTTGATGCTAACACGGAAAAGCTTGAGCGAGAGTTTGCTGTGAGAATAATTAACCGCGGTGACAGCATCAAGGTACAAGGTGCCGATAAAACCAACGTAGAGATGGCTGCAAAAGCAATTGAACAGCTTCAACCCCTTTCCGCCCTTAGCGAGACTATCGATGAGAACAGCCTTAACTACGTTATTTCCATGGTTAAGGACCAGCGTGAGGATGAGCTTTCTGCCATATACCAAGGCTGTATTTGCCTTACCAACAAAGGTAAGCCCATAAAGGCAAAAACAGTAGGACAGCAGAAATACGTTGACTGTATAAAGAAAAACACCATTGTTTTCGGCGTTGGACCTGCGGGTACCGGTAAAACCTTTTTAGCGGTTGCCATGGCGGTATCTGCATTGAAGGCTAAGGAGATATCCCGTATAGTTCTTACCCGTCCCGCTGTTGAAGCAGGCGAAAAGCTTGGTTTCCTACCGGGTGACCTGCAAAGCAAGATCGACCCTTACCTGCGTCCCTTGTACGATGCCCTGGGAGAAATGCTTGGCGGCGAAAGTTTTGCACGTTTTTTGGAAAAAGGTATTATAGAGATAGCCCCCCTTGCCTATATGCGCGGCAGAACACTGGACGATGCTTTTATAATCCTTGACGAGGCGCAGAACACCACCCCTGAGCAGATGAAAATGTTTCTTACCCGTCTTGGCAACAACTCCAAGGCAATTGTAACGGGCGACGTTACCCAGATAGACCTGCCATTCATCAAGAAAAGCGGTCTTGTGGAGGCTATGGAGATTTTGCAGGACATTGAGGGGCTTTCTATCTTCAAGTTCTCTCATAAGGACGTAGTAAGACATCCTCTTGTTCAAAAGATAATACTCGCCTACGAAAAGCATATAAAAGATAACCCACCAAAGAAAACAACAAAGCAAAGTTTCAGACGGAGGCAGCCATGATAAAGGTTTTGCTTAACAACAAAACGGGCAAGGCATTTGACCGCAAAACCCTTAGCGTCATGAAAAAGGTCATTTGCTATGCCATAGAAGCGGAACATCCCGATATCGAGGGAGAGGTTTCCCTTACCCTTTGTGATAACGAATATATAAGAGAGCTTAACAGCGAATTCAGAGGAATAGACGCTCCCACTGACGTGCTTTCCTTCCCTACCTTGGATTTCGATATGGGCGGCTACACCATAATAGGTGACATCATCATATCCCTTGAGCGTGCTACGGCGCAGGCGGAGGAATACGGTCACAGTCTCCTTCGCGAGCTTTGTTTTCTTTCCGTTCATTCTGCGCTTCATCTTTTAGGATACGACCACGTTGACGACGAGGAAGGTCGGATATATATGGAAAAACGTCAGGAAGAAGTGCTTTTGCACTTTGGAATTGGCAGATAAGGACGGTACTACATGGAAACCAGAACAGCTTTTGTAATGATAACGGGTAAGCCCAACGTGGGCAAATCCACCTTGATAAACGCATTGGCCGGCGAAAAGATCGCCATAGTATCAAAACGCCCTCAGACTACCCGAAACCGTATCACGGGTGTTGTTACCAAGGGAAACGACCAGTACGTGTTTATTGACACCCCCGGGCTTCACCGTCCCAGAAACCTGCTTGGCGAATACATGATGAAGGCGGCAGGCAACGCATCCGAGGATGCTGACATAGTGCTTTTTGTTGTGGAGGCTTGCTCCAGACTTAATCCTGCGGAAAGAGATGCGCTTCGTAAAAACTGCAACTCCGGCGCAAAGGTTCTCCTCATCATAAACAAGGTGGATACAGTAAACAAGGGTGCTTTAGCAGAATTTATTTACAGCATCAGCGAGGAGTACGATTTTCACTCTATTATTCCTATATCCGCACTTGAAAAGGATGGGGTTGATATTATATTTGAGGAGCTTGAGCCTCTTCTTGTTCCATCTCCTCACTTCTTCCCCGATGACATGCTGACAGACCAACCCGAAAGACAGCTTTTTGCAGAGATAATCAGAGAAAAGGTTCTTCGCCTTACCTGCGACGAGGTACCTCACGGCGTTGCGGTGGTTATTGAAGAGTACAAGGAAGAAAAGGATCTTCTGCGTGTAAGAGCCGAAATATACTGCGAAAAGGAAGCACACAAGAGCATACTTATAGGAAAAAACGGCTCTATGCTTAAAAAGATAGGCACTTACGCAAGAGAAGACGCCGAAAAGATGTTGGACATCCACGTACACCTTGACCTATGGGTAAAGGTTAAGGAAAACTGGCGTGACAGACGCACCCTATTGGCGGATTTCGGCTACGACGGCGAGGAATAGTTTATGTATATTAAATGCCGCGGACTTATAATAAAGCAGGCAGACAGCGGAGAAAAAGGAAAGCTGCTTACTATTTTGACAGAAAACCGCGGCGTTGTGTATGCAAAGGCCGCAGGCGGGAAAAACGTTGGCGCAAGTTACTTCCGTTGTGTTCAGCTTTTTACTTATTGCGATTTTCATTTTTACAGCGGATATAATCCAAGCGTTCTTACTATACTTGACGCCCAGTATATTCGCAGTTTTTTTGAGATATCTAAGGATATTGAACGTTTTTCTTTGGCATCGTACTGCGCCGAGCTTTGCAAAATAAGCCTTGTGGGCGGTGAAGAGGACGGCGAACTTTTAAAGTTATTGCTTAACACCTTCCACACCATAGAAAAGGATAACTATCCTACCGATCACGTTAAAGCGGTTTACGAAACAAGGCTTTGCGCTTTGTTAGGATACACCCCATTTTTGGAGGAGTGTGACTGCTGCGGTATTTCGTTACCCGACGAAAATGTAGCTACCTACTTTGATATTGACCAAAGCGCAGTACGTTGCGGAGATTGTGTTAATACAGTAAAGACCTTAGGCCCCGTTATTAAAATGCCGGCCGCTGTTTACCGTTCCTTTTTGCATACCGTAATATGTGAAAAAGACGCTCTGTTCAAGTTTAAAACCGACGAAGAAACGCTGAAGGATTTTGCCGAGATAAGCGAAAAAAACGTTCTTCGCAGGCTTGAATACGAGCCAAAGTCACTTCCGCTTTACAAATCCTTTAGACTGGGATTTTGAAAGGACAAAAGATGAGCAATTTTGAAAAAGCGGTTTTTACGCTGGAATTTGACAAAATACGGGAAAGGCTTGCTTCTCTTGCCCGCACAGAGGCTTCTAAGACTGCGTTGCAACAGATCACGCCCTCTACCGATCCTGTAGTTATAAAGAGGCTTACAGAGGAGACCACCAAGGCTAAGGAGATGATTGTGCTTAAGGGCACTCCTCCTTTTGGCGGCGCAAAGGACATTTCGGGTATGCTTGACCGCGCTGAAAGAGGGGGCTCCCTCTCTATATCCGAACTTATTTACGTTGCCGCGACCCTCAGAATAGTCGCTTCCCTAATAAAATACGCAGGCAACACGGGCGGTTGTCTTGACACTTATTTCTCTCTTTTACAGGAAAACTCTTTTTTGGAAAAAAAGATCTCAACTGCAATTGCAGGCGAGGACATGATTGCCGACGATGCCAGTGATGCGCTTTATAAGATACGACGCGAGCAACGCAAGACCGAAAACCAGATAAGAGATATTCTTGCAGGATACACAACGGGCGCAAAATCCAAGTACCTGCAGGAGAACATTGTTACTATACGCGGTGGCAGATACGTTGTACCCGTTAAGGCTGAATATCGAAACGAGGTGAAGGGTCTGCTTCACGATACCTCGGCATCAGGCGCAACCTATTTTATAGAACCTATTGCAGTGCTTGAAGCAAACAACCGTCTAAGGGAACTACGCTCTGCAGAAGAAACGGAAATAGAACGCATACTTGCAGAGCTTACCGACGAGGTGTGCCGTTTTTCCACTCAGCTTACCCTAAACTGCAAGGTTATTACAGACCTTGCCTGTATTTTTGCACGCGCCGCCTATTCCTACGAGATCGACGGCTGTGCCGCGGTCATAAGCCAAAACCCACGCAATATCAAATTAATAAAAGCAAGGCATCCGCTGATAGACCGTGAAAAGGTTGTCCCTATCAGCCTGGAATTTGGCAAACAGCAAAGTTCTATGATAATAACGGGACCTAATACCGGCGGTAAGACGGTAACGCTAAAGACCATAGGTCTGCTTTCCATGATGGCTCAGTGCGGGTTGCACATTCCCTGCAGTTACGGCTCCGAGTTACCCGTTTTCAGCGGCATACTTGCAGACATTGGTGACGAGCAAAGCATTGAGCAATCCCTTTCCACCTTCTCTGCACACATGGTAAACATCGCATCCATACTTAAAGAAATGGATGAAAACACTCTGGTGCTGTTCGACGAGCTTGGCGCAGGTACCGACCCCGTAGAGGGCGCCGCCCTTGCTGTTGCCATACTTGAAAGGGTTAAAGCGGCAGGGACTCTTTCCGCCTCCACCACCCACTACGCAGAGCTCAAACTTTACGCCCTTGAAAACGATGACGTTCTTAACGCCTCCTGCGAGTTTGACGTTGAAACGTTGAAGCCCACTTATCGACTTATTACGGGACTTCCCGGTAAATCAAATGCATTTTCTATATCCTCAAGACTTGGCATCGACCCCGATATAATTGAGCGTGCGGGGCAAATAATGAAAGAGGATAACGTTAAATTTGAAGATATGCTTTCCAAACTGGAAGCCGCTGAGAGCACCATGCAAAAAGAGCGTGCTGCTCTTGCTGCCGCCACCGAAGCCGCCAACAAAAGACTTGAGGAAGCAAATACCAAGGCAAAGGAAATGGAAGAAAACTGCGAAAGGCTTGTAGAAAGAGCCCGTGAGCAGGCCAACGCCATACTTGCCAGCGCAAAGGCGTCCAGTGAGTTTGTATTTGATGAGCTTGGAAAGCTTCAAAGAGAAAAAGATAAGGCAGATGCCAAGGCACGTCTTGAAGCCTCCAGAATAGGAATAAGAGACAGACTAAGAGCAACCGATGAGGAAATATACAGCGGAGTTTCCGTTTCCGAAGCCGTTGACGAAGACTACGTGCTCCCCCGTCCTCTTGAAAAGGGCGATAGCGTTTTGATGGTGGATATCAACAAAACCGGCACCGTACTTTCCATAGAAGGCAAGAAAGCGATAGTTCAAGCGGGCATTATCAAGACAAAAACTCCCATAAAGAATTTGCGGTTGCTTGAGGAGAAGATTGATATCCCCGAAAGTTTTACGGCAAAAAAGCAACAAAACGCCACCGCCGCTTTAAGGGATTCTGTAAAGAACGAGATAGACCTTAGAGGTGAAACCGGCGACGACGCTTGGTTTATGGTAGATCGTTACCTTGACAGCGCAGTTACCGCAGGATACACTACGGTTACCCTTATACATGGTAAGGGAACGGGCGCGCTGCGTGCCGCGCTTTGGCGTTATATGCGCGGTGATAAGCGTATAAAATCCTTTAGAAGCGGCAGATACGGCGAAGGGGACACGGGTGTTACGATAGTTGAGCTTACGGGTAAACACAAATGACAGATGCAAACAGATATTCAAGACAGCTTCCCCTTTTGGGCGAAAACTCACCCACCCTTCTTGCCTCAAAAACTCTTTTGATTTGCGGCCTTGGAGGTGTTGGGGGTTACGTCCTCGAAGCTCTTACAAGAGCGGGATGCGCCAATTTTATCCTTGTAGACGCAGATGTGTTTGACGAGACAAACCTTAACCGCCAGCTTCTTTGTACCGCAGATTGCGTAGGGCGTGCAAAGGTAGACGTAGCTAAGGAAAGAGTTTTGACAATTAATCCTTCTGCGACTGTAATTACCGAAAAACTATTCCTGACAGAGGAAAACATCCCGGAGTTGCTTGATAAATACAAGCCTGATTATATCGCAGATGCCATTGATAATATAAGTGCAAAGTTGTGTTTGGCCGAGGAAGCGCAAAAACGCGGGTGCGGCATCATTTCCTGCATGGGCACGGGTAACAAGCTTATGAGCAATGCCTTTGAATGTGTAGACATTTCAAAGACCTCCGTTTGTCCTCTTGCCAAAGTGATGCGTCGCCTGTTAAAAGAGCGTGGTGTTAAAAAGTTAAAGGTAATTTACAGCAAAGAAATTCCCCTTACCTCAGGGCGCACCGTTTGTTCAGTTTCCTTTGTGCCACCCACTGCGGGCTTTCTTATGGCGGAAAACATCATAAAAGACTTACTGGGTATTAACAGTAAAAAAACGCCTTTAAAATAAAGGCGTTCAAGCTGATGACAAACCTTGTCATCAGCTTGGCAGACTGCTGAGAAAGAGTGCAGACAAAACGAACCGAGGCGAAAGCTGTACTGAGTACTGTGAGCCGAGGTTCGTTTTGAGCGAAAAAATATAAAAATATATAAAAAT